>NZ_JAROCD010000002.1:0-234127 GCF_030433635.1 Paenibacillus vandeheii | reverse complement strand
CTGGCGGTTGAAATCGGATGCCAAAGTCGCTCCTTCGGCTCCTTCCTCCCCCTTCGCTGCTTGTGCACCTTCAAAGCGACAGCTTCGCTCTTTCTCGCGCCGCTGAAACAAAATCTAACTCCGAGCCATTTGTTGTGGCTCGGTATATGTGGTGTCGCCCGCTTCGCTCAGGCGACTCTCCCCACACTAAATGCATGGCTGGCCGCTTTTTTTAGGCCAGCTCTTGGTGCACCGCGGGACGCTTCGGGGGTGGTAGGGCCTTGTTGCTCTCTTGTCCTCCGATTTCTTCTTTCCACCGCTCTTGGCGGTTGAAATCGGATGCCAAAGTCGCTCCTTCGGCTCCTTCCTCCCCCTTCGCTGCTTGTGCACCTTCAAAGCGACAGCTTCGCTCCTTCTCGCGCCGCTGAAACAAATCTAACTCCGAGCCATTTGTTGTGGCTCGGTATATGTGATGTCGACCTCTTCATCCGGTCGACTCTCCCTGTCCTACTTCCGAGCCATATTTATGGCTCCCTATTCCTCCGCCGCCTTGAGCTGCTTGCCCCAGACGGCAATGCCGTGGTCGTTCAGGCCCGTTACTACAAGCGCTGGCTGGCTTCGCTCCCAGTCCCAGGATGGAAGGAGCTTCAACTCTTCAGTAGAAGCTCCGCCCCACGGGCTTTCTGTCCACTCCAGCGTCAGTGTTTGTTTGCCGTCAAACGTCCATTTGCCTGAACCGTTTTCGCTTTTCGCTTTGCCGTTGGCTTGTAGGGTGTAAGGCACTGCCTGCACCTGTCCATCCACCGACGGGTCAACAGCCAGGCCTTCCCACTCCCCGGCGATCATCGACTTCGGAATGTCCTGTGCGTACTCACCTGCATATCGTTCTGGGGACACAACAGGCCAGCCGTCCTTGGTCCACAGCATTTTGCGGACATGCAGATAGGGCCAGTTTTTATCTGTCTCGCCTCTCGCATGATGCACAATATAATAATCGTCGCCATCCTTAAGGACTGAGTTATGTCCAGGTGCAACCCAGCCCTCACCTTCGGTGAAGCGGTAACCACCCAGAATTTTGGTACCCACTTCATATTGAGGCAGATGCTCCGTATCCAGCATGTTCATGCCATTTACGTCCGTGTAGGGGCCTGTTATGGAATCGGCACGGGCTACACGCACATTATAATCTTCGAATAAGGAATCATAGGAGACGAATAGATAATACTTTTTGAACTCCGGGTTATACACGATATACGGACCCTCCACTGCCCCTTCTTCCGTAGCACGATCACGGGCGGCAATGCGGGTTCCATAGCCCTCCTCCTTGAACTTTCCGGTTTGCGGATCGAGAGGTGCAATGTATATTCCGTCAAAAAAGGAACCGTATACCATCCATGAATTGCCTTCGGCATCCACTACCGGATTGGCATCAATGGCATTCAACTTATCCTTTTCGTTCTCGGAAGTTTTAACAACCAGCCCTTCATCTGTCCAGGGTCCTTCCGGAGACGCAGAGGTCTGCAAACCGATAGCCGAACGCGTACTGCCAAAGGTTGATGCCGAATAATACATTCGGTAGGTATCGCCAACCTGAATCACATCCGGTGCCCATAGATTTACCGCCCCTGTCCAATCGAGCGCTTCCTTCGGAATACCTGGTAACGCTTGACCTACCCATGTCCAGTTGATTAGATCATCCGATTTGCGAACCATCACGCTGGGTTTTGCTTCTCCCGCTACCCGAACGTCGGTCGAATAGACGTAATATCCCTGATCCGTTTTGATAATGGCTGGATCATGAGCATTGTTCACCGTCCAACGGGATTCGTCGTCCAGAATGGAGGTGTCATACAATTGAGTATCTTGAGGAGCTTCAGGAAAGACAGGCGGGGACACAGCTTGCCCTGCCCCATCTCCAGAACAGCCTGTAGCCCCAATCAACAACAGCAGCAGCATGGAAGAAACCACTCCTTTACCTGAATTTGTCCACCCGCGGAATGTTCTCCGCTGATTCATCCTTTCACTCCAGAGATCGCTACCGATTCAATAATCTGTTTCTGGAAGATCAGGAAGATGATCAACACCGGAAGCAATGCAACGATGGATGCTGCCATAATAAGCGGATAATCCGTCTGTATCGCATACGTGGCATTGAAGTTCGCAATGACGAGCTGCAAGGTCTGCTTCTCCGGTGAATTCAAATAAATAATTGGTGCCAAGTAATCGTTCCAGATGCCCATAAACCATAAAATCAACTGTGCAGCTATCGCAGGCTTAATGAGCGGGAACGTAATGCTGGAGTACAGTCGGAAATAGGAACTGCCATCAATTTTGGCTGCTTCAATAATCGCATCAGGCACACTGAGCAGATATTGACGAAGGAAAAAGATCATGACCACGTTGCCGAATAATCCCGGAACAATGAGCGGTAACAACGTATCCACCCAGCCGAGCTTTGAGAACATGATGAATTGTGGAATCATGACTGTCGGATACGGAATCATCATCGATGCGAGCAGAGCAAGAAACAGTTTGTTTTTATGCGGGAATCTCAATTTGGCAAAAGCAAAGGCGGCGATACTGGACGTAAATGTCCCCACAATCGTCACACTCAGCGCAACGATCAAACTGTTTTTGATGCCGCTGAGCAGCGGACCCGCTTCCCAGATTTCTTTATATTTGCCGAACTGAATAATCTCCGGAATCCATACGGGCGGAAGGGCAAATACATCCTGCTTTTCCTTCACCGAAGTGGATAACATCCAGATCAGCGGTGCAATCATGGCAATGGCCCCAATCGCCAGAACAATGAAGATGATCGAGTTGGTCAGTTTTCTCTTTTGACTATAAGACATATCCGTTCACTCCTTTCCTTGTCCTCAATCCCCATCAAAGGCTGATTTTTCATTCATTTTAAATTGCACGAGTGTAATGACAAAAATGAATACGCCGAGAATCATTGCCATGGCTGACGCATAACCCATTTGCAGGTTACTAAAGGCCTTTTGCCAGATATAAAAGACAATCGAGGCTGATGAGTATTCAGGGCCGCCAGTAGGCGTCATAATGTTCATCTCGGTAAAAATCTGCGAACCGCCAATAATGTTTGTGACGACGAGGAAAAACGTAACAGGCTTCACCATCGGCCAGGTGATATTGCGGAAAATCTGGAACCCATTCGCTCCGTCGAGCTCAGCCGCTTCATAATATGTACGCGAAACGCTTTGCAAGGCGGCCAGATAGAGCAGCATCGTGTAACCGAGCCCCTTCCATACGGCCATAATAATCAGGGCAGGTTTCACCGTTTCTTTATTGGCGAGCCAGTTGGGCCCTTCAATCCCGAATAGATCAAGGAATTGGTTCACCAAACCATAATCCCCGTTGTACGCCCAGTTCCACATGATGGACACCGCAGCCAGAGAGGAAATAACCGGAATATAGTAGATTACACGGAAGGTTGTTGTGCCCGGAATTTTACGATTTAGCCCCATCGCCAGCAGCAGCGCCAGCAAGAGACCGATCGGAATGCCAAGCATGAGATAGAATGTATTAAACATCGCTTTGTAAAATAGGTCATCGGTCAGCAGGTCCTTAAAGTTGGCCAAACCAATAAAATTCATCTGTCCCAGTCCATCCCAGTCTGTAAACGAACCATATAGGGAGTAGAGAAAAGGGAACATGACAAAGATCAGCAGCCCAAGAACCGGAGGCAAAATGAATAAGTAACCGTACAGCATCTCTTTGCGATACAATTTCGATTTTGTAACCACGGCAGTCACCCCTGTTTCTAGTATCAGTTCAGCATGTGGCATCATTCGATTGAAACGATCCGATCAATTGATGCCACATACCCGCATGGAATCATCCAATAATAACGATGCCAGCAGCATGATCACAGACCGCTGGCATCGCCTTTTCATCTATTATTTCTGTGATTTCTTCTCTTGCTCTACTGCTTTGTCCAACAGCTTCTGCATTTTTGGCTGCTGCTGCTTTACATAGTCTGCGGCTGTAATCTTGCCGTCCAATACCGGCTGAATGTCGGTGAAGAACAGGTCATACCATTCCGCATTGTACGTGTAGTTACCTGGCAGAGCACGGCCGTAATCTTTTACGATATCAATGAATTCCTGTTTGTTAGCAGGTTTCGTCGAAGTATCTTTGGCCCATTCGTCAGCCATATCGAGCAGGTTCGGAATTTGTACTTTGGCATCCACCAACTGCTGCATGCCTTCCTTGGAAGCCGTGAGGTAATTCACCAATGCTGCGGCTTCTTCCGGGTATTTCGTTTTAGCAGACACCCCGATACCGAGGGAGCCGATCCACGTTGCGGATTTTCCAGTAGAGCCCGCTGGGAAAGGAAGCAAATCATAATCGAAAGGCAGTTTCTCGAAGGTACTCATATCCCATGGGCCTACAGGGAAGAAAGCCATTTCCCCTTTCATCCAGCGTTGGTACGTATCCAATGTTTGCGCTTCCTCAATGGAAGGCGTGATTTTATATTTGTTTTGCATGTCGGCAAAGAATTGTAACGCTTCAGCAAACTTGGGATCATCAATCGTCACTTTTGTTTTGCTTGCATCCAGCCAGTCTGCACCATTGCTCCATACAAAGGATTGCAAGGCCCACTGTACGTTAAAACCTGTACCGAACACGTCCGGTTTTCCGTCGCCATTCGTATCCTTGGTCGCTTGCTGGTTGACCTTGATGAATTCTTCCCAGGTATAAGGTTTGTCTTTATCAGGGAATGGAATGCCTTCTTTTTCAAATAACGTCTTGTTATATCCGAGTGCAAACGGACCCAAATCTTTCGGCATGCCGTAGATATCACCCTGACCTGCCATTTTGCCATCATAGCGGTACAGGTCGACACCATATTTCCAGATGTTGTCCAGATCCACATCCGCATTGTTTTCAACGTAAGGTGTCAGATTCATCAACACTTTGCTGTTCACGTAGGCTTTCACATCGCCAGGGTTAATATAGAATACGTCTGGCAAGCTGTTGCCTGTGATGGCAGCTCTCAATTTTGTCGCGTATTGATCCGCAGCTGTTACGATAATTTTGACTTTGACACCGGGATGTTCTTCTTCATATTTTTTAACAACAGCTTGATAAGCCTTCTGTTCATCCGTGCCACCCCGGAACATAAACGTCAGTTCCTTGTCCCCACTTGAACCACTGCTGCCACCACAGCCTGCAAACACAATTGCGCTCACAAGCATAAGAAGCATGATCGTAACCAACCTCTTTTTCTTTACCATCTGAACCCCTCCTGATCTGGATTTGTAAACGTATTCAATTAGCTGAAATAAGATTTCTGTTGTTAAATTTATCAAACCCAGATCACTTTAGTCAATACTTTATTAAAACATTTTATGTTTATATAAAATAAACTAGTACGTTGGCCATCCGCTGGAATCCCACAGCAAGTCGTTGATTAACAATTTTGGATTGCCGTTATCGTCAGCATCATAGGCATGGCGTGCAATGACGTTACCGTTATACACATCCTGACCGCCCGGTCCCTTCCACTTGACATTCCCTGAATCCAACAGGGTTCCGCCGCCATTCAACATGTTCACACCGTTTTTGTCCACATACGGACCTGTAATACTCGTTGAACGACCATAGACCATTTTGTACGTGCTGTTCACACCCTGGCAGCAGGAATCAATGGAGGCAAACAAGTAATAATAACCATTCCGGTACACAACACTCGGTGCTTCAATGGCCCCACCATTGTTCGGACGTGCTGCAATAGAGGATATGCTTCCGGTAGGTTTCATCGTGGATTTATCAAGCTTCACAATCTTCAGACCGCTCCAGAAAGAACCGAAAGCAAGCCATGGGTTGCCAGAAGCATCGATGACCAGATTCGGATCAATAGCGTTATAATCGTTAGCAGATGTGGTTTGAAGCACTAACCCCTCATCCTTCCACGAGCCTGCTCCAATGCTGGTTGCAGACGCAAGCCCGATCGCCGATCTGTTGGAGCCAAAGGTAGAGATGGAATAATACAGCCACACTTTCCCGTTGTATTGCTCAACGTCTGGTGCCCATACATCCAGGCCGCTCTGACCCGGAACAGCAGAGGCCCACCAGGAGGGCTTACTCAGAAAAATCTGCGGAACGCGGTACCATGATGACCCGTTATCCGATTTCAGCACCTGAATGCCCGCACCCGTTGAAAAGGTATACCATGAGCTTCCCTCTTTGATGATGGATGGATCGTGGACGGCAATATCTCCGGTCAGATTCCAGAATGCTGCAAATGCCCGAGACTGACCCGCCAATAACAGCACAAGTACAAGCAGTGCAGGTAACGCCCAACGTTTTTTCCTGAATCCTGTCAATCCTTTGAACTTTTCCAAACTGAATTCCACCTCTCCTGATCAAATCGTTAATTTGGTTCATGAAGTATTAAATCAATTTAGGTATAATAGGATTATAAAAGCGGTTACATTACATTTCAATGGTATATTTCAAATATATATAAATTGATTCACACTATTTTTCAGATCATCAATTCATCCATATGTGATTTATACTTACATTTTTGTTGTATAAACAGGGGATTTGGCATCCTTTTCTCTGCCCTTCCCTTCCTTCAACGAATCATTTATAATTATCTAAAACAAACCATATAAATGTGCAGAAGCCTGGATCAGAAGGGCTTCGTTCAGAACGTGGAAAGGAAACCCACCTATGATTTATATTAAAGATCTGATGTCTGGCGTTAATATATTCAAGGCACTCAGTTCGGAAATTCGGATCCAGATCATTGAGTTGCTTGCCAAGAACCAGAGTCTTAACCTCAATGATCTCGCGACCAAACTGGGGCTCAGCAATGGCGCCATTACAATGCATATTAAGAAATTGGAAGAAAGCGGCCTGATTGAAATTAACACCGCAGTCGGCAAACACGGAATACAGAAGATTTGTTATCTGAATGAGGAAAAACTGATGGTTGATCTGCGTTCTCAGGAGATCAGCAATCGTTATGAAGTTGAAATTCAGGTGGGACACTACAGTGATTATCAGGCAGCTCCCACTTGTGGACTCGCCACCCGGGACAGTATTGTTGGGGAATTTGATGATCCGCGGTATTTTGCGGACCCGTTGCGAATTGATGCGGAGATGATTTGGCTGGCTGAGGGTTATCTGGAATACCGGATTCCGAACTATCTCAAGCCTAATCAATCGTTTAGCGAGATCCAGCTATCCATGGAGTTGGGCTCAGAAGCACCGGGTTATTGCGATAACTACCCTTCGGATATTTATTTCTACGTCAATGGAATTGAGATTGGGTGCTGGACAAGTCCAGGGGATTTCGGCAATACACGCGGTACATTCAATCCAGACTGGTGGCCACCGCATCTGAATCAATACGGAATGCTGAAGCTGATTCGTATTACTCAGGAAGGTAGCTATATTGACGGTTGCCGTATCTCGGATGTTACCTTGAACGAGATCGGCCTGGATTACAAAAGCGATATCCACTTTCGGATTGCTGTAACGGACGGACCGGTGAACAAACGGGGATTGACGATCTTCGGCAAGCATTTCGGCAACTATGGACAGGGTCTGCTCGCCCGTGTGCTCTATAACGTGCAAGAGGAATAGGCTCCTTCTTCTCAGCCAAGTCATACGACAAGAAAACAACCAATAGCCGCCAATGGTCACACTTGGCGGCTTTTATCTATTTCTGCACTTTTTTTCATAGAGTACTTACCTTGAGGTAAGTACATGAACTAAAAGTGCATACTTACATCATGACGAACCTCCCTTTATACTCAAGAAATACTAGAGCTCAGGGAGGAATAATCATTGAAAACCCTTGTTATCGTCACACACCCAAGCATACAAACATCTGTCATTAATAAACGGTGGGCAACCGAACTTCAGAAATACCCGGAAAAGTACACCGTACATGAACTATATAAAGTTTATCCAGATGGAAACATAAACGTGGAGAAAGAACAGGAGCTCATTGAATCCCATGATCGCCTTGTCCTGCAATTTCCGTTCTATTGGTTTAGCAGCCCACCTCTTCTTAAACAATGGCTGGATGAAGTTTTTATTTATGGCTGGGCTTATGGCTCTAAGGGAGACAAACTACAGCAACGCAAAGTTGCCTTGGCCGTATCCGCCGGAATCAAAGAGGCGGATTACACGGAAGAGGGCAAATATCGCTATACCCTTGGACAACTGTTATCTCCTTTTGAGACAACCATGCTTTACTGCGATGCGGATTATCGATCATTCTTTGCCTTTTATGGGGCAGAACACGAGCCTGCATCAAGTGAATTGGAATCAAAGTGTACAAGGCTATTTGAATTTTATTGACAATATGTAATCCTAATCACCAGGTCGTTGAGAAAGCACTATGCTTGTTCGTCGTCTAGAGAAGTTGGCAAAAAAGAAAATAAAATGCATGGTCAATGGTTTGACCAGGAACGTCTTCTGGATGATTAAAGTGGCATCGAAACCGCTGGAGATAAATTGCTTATAAATCTTGTAAATCAATCATTATAACAAAAGGATCTTCCATATCACGTATGGGAGATCCTTTTGTTATAAAACGGCTGCACTAGCGTTGAACAGACTCCGGGTCAGATCCCATATTGGCTTCTCCCCAATCACACATCATATGGAGCAGCGGCATCAGTGAACGCCCCCGCTCAGATAATGAATATTCAACTTTAGGCGGAATCTGGGGATATTCTTGACGTATCACCAAACCATCCTCCTCCATCTCTTTCAGCATAACGCTCAGGCTCTTAAAAGAAATGGTACCGATACTTCGCTTCAGCTCATTATGCCGCATTACCTTGTTTTCGGCCAACCAATACAAAATGACCATTTTATATTTACCACTAACCAGGGACAACGTATATCCAAAGCCGGTGTCTTTTAATGCCACGCCAGTCGGAACACAGGTTTCGCGCATAAGTTCCCCCTCCTTCTTTTGTTCATCGTACCATAGTGGAAAGTTATAGAGACTGCCTGAACGTTTTGGGAGACATGCCATATGCCTTTCTGAACTGTCGGGTGAAATAATTGCTGTCGTTAAACCCGCATTCATACGAAATTTCCGTAATGGACAGGTTCCCGTGTTTTAACAGATAACATGCCCTTTCCAGACGCAACTTCTGCAGATAGGAGATGGGCGTCATCCGATAATAAGATCTAAAGATCCGATTCAGATGCCTTATAGAAACATTCGACTTTCCTGCAATCTCTTCCAGGGACAGAGGTTCCAGATAATGATCCTCAATATAGGAAATGGCATTAGCCAAATGCATCAGATTATTGCCCTCTATCCCCTTCTCCTGTGTATCATAATGCCTCGACAAATAAACAACCATCTCCGTAAAACGAGAAATCAGCATGGTCTGATACCCTTGCTGCTTACTTTTATATTCCTCAATCATGACAGAAATCAGCGACTCCACGTACTCCAGATTGGGAATTGGCAACGCCATTTTACTCGGATAAGAGTGAATACTGCGATAATACGGCTCCAATACAAACAAAGCCTGAAAGCCTTTGGATTTTCTCAAATCCGGTCCTGCTGAGGCGAGCATTTCAGGTCTGAACATAATATTGCATATCTGAAAATCCTGAGGATCTCTGTAGGCATGCGGAGTGGAACCATTAATTACAAATACATTTCCCTTTTTAACAAAAAACGCCTCTGTATTGACAACATGTGTCGCATTGCCATTCAGGACAATGACAAGTTCCGAAAAATCCACATGCCTGTGAAGTTCGGTATCTTCGTCATGTCCTCCGTATTGAATATAAAATGGAAACTCCGGATCGGCTGTAAACCAATTCAAATAGGCGTTGCTCAACAGTTCGCCCTCCATGGTTCATGCTGGGATGAATGTCTATATCATGCTACTCCTGGACCGAAAAATCAAGGTTTGCCGATCATAAGATCTCTATAATTCCTCATGTAGCCATGCAAATTCAGCACAGAAACGAGGGGTGTTATGGATCGTGAAAACACGATTATATGATTGATCTGTCGAATGCAGGGACTTTTTTAAAATCCATAATTGTAAACGCATTCAAGAAAATAATAGAAAACATCAGGGGGTTAATATGGTTCATTCGATGAGAAAGATCGCAAAATGCTCTGTCGCACTTGCACTCTCCTTAAGCTTGTTGGCGGGATGCAGTAGTGGTAATGAAAGCGTGGAAGGCAATGAAGGAAGTGACAGTGATACTTCACCGATGACGTTGACTTTCTTTGGAGCAGATTCCAACGCAAACTGGAATAAGATGCAGGATGATGTGGGTAAGGAGATAACCAAACAGACAGGAATTACACTTGATGCGGAATTTGCAGTGTCGGACCCCGCACAGAGACTGGCACTGATCGCGGCAAGTGGAGATTACCCCGATCTGATCAGTCCCAAAGGGGATTTGGACAAATTGGTTGATGCAGGTGCCATGCTGGACCTTACCGATCTAATCGAACAACATGCCCCAAACATCAAGAAACTGTTCGGTGACCAAATCAAGCGTTTGCGCTACAGTAACGATGACCCGTCCATCTATGTCATCCCTACTTACTCCGCCATCGATGGAGTCAACTTCGTGGCAGGCGCAGGTTTCGAGCTTCAGCATCGTGCTGTGAAGGAAGCCGGATATCCACAGATCAATACACTCCAAGATTATGAAAATGTCATTCGATCCTATCTGGAGAAGCACCCTACCGATGAGAATGGCAACAAAAATATCGGGATGACATTGAACGCGGATGATTGGCACATCCAAATTACCGTGACAAACCCCGCAGCTGAGACCACGGGCAAATCGGGCGATGGAGAATACTACATTGATCCCAATACGAATGAAGCAACTTATCATTTCCGTACGGAAGGTGAGAAAGAGTATTTTCAGTGGCTTAACCATATGTATAATACCGGGTTGCTTGATCAGGAATCTTTTGTTCAGAAAAACGACCAATATCTGGCCAAAGTCGCTTCTGGTCGCGTCATTGGTCTGATCGATGCAGACTGGGGCTACTCCGATGGGGAGAAAGCACTGAAGGCTTCAGGAAAAAATGATCAGACTTATGGACATTATTCTGTCATGCTGTCCGACCAATACAAGGATAACCGCTACCAGTCCACAGGTTTCATGGCTGGCTGGGGAGTAGGCATAACTGAAAGTGCAGAAGATCCGGTCCGAGCCATTAAATTTCTGGATTTCCTCGCTTCTGAAGAAGGTCAGGTTCTCAACTATTGGGGGCTAGAAGGCAAGCAATATACCGTTGAGGACGGTAAACGTGTTGTGCCTGCGGATGTGCAGCAGCGTATTATCAATGACAATATCGCTTTTACCAGAGAATCCGGCGTAGGACTCTACACCAATATCGGAGGGCATTACGGGGATGGAGTCAAGGATTCCACTGGCAATTATTTTACCAAGAACTTCCCGGAACAGATCATTGAGAATTATACGGATGCTGAGAAAGAGACCCTCAAAGCTTATGATGCAGCAACCTGGATGGATCTGTTTCCGAATGAGAAGGATTTCCCGGTAAAACCATGGGGAGCGGTATGGAACATCTCCGTACCAAGTGATGATGAAATCAACATTATAGCCAACAAGGTGAAGGATATTACATGGAAGCAGATTCCACAGGCCGTGATGGCCAAACCGGAAGAATTCGATGCGATCTGGAATGACTATCAGCAGAAGCTCATTGATGCAGGAGTCGAAAAAATGGAACAGGGATTCACCAAATACGTCCAGGATCGGGTTAAACTCTGGAATGAATAGGAGCACAACATGATAAACTACACCAATCCCGTGATTCCGGGCTTTTATCCTGACCCCAGCATCTGTCGGGTAGACGATGATTATTACCTCGTAACCAGCACATTTGAATATTTCCCGGGGGTGCCGATTTTTCACAGCAAAGATCTCGTGAATTGGCGCCAGATCGGCCATGTTCTTACGTCTGCCGAGCAGCTTCCACTCGCCAAAGCAGGCAGCTCCGGTGGCATTTATGCACCGACCATTCGTCATCATGATGGCTGGTTCTACATGACAACCACCAACGTAAGCGGAGTAGGCAATTTTTATGTTCGCAGCAGGCAACCTGAAGGACCTTGGTCTGAGCCCATTTTTGTTGCCCAGGACGGTATAGACCCCTCCCTATTCTTTGATGAGGATGGCCGTGTATACTTTCAAACCGCTTGTAATGGTGATAAAGGCGAAGGAATCTATCAGTGTGAGATCGACATCTCGACAGGTCACAAGCGGACAGAAAGCCAATTCATCTGGAGGGGCACCGGCGGTGCTGCACCTGAGGCCCCTCACCTGTACAGAATAAATGACTTCTATTATCTAATGATTGCCGAAGGGGGAACCGAATATGGGCATATGGAAACCATTGCGCGAAGCACGGACCCCTACGGACCATTCGATCCCTGTCCTCACAATCCGATCCTGTCCAATCGAAGCATGAAAAGTAATATTCACGCCACTGGGCATGCAGATCTGGTACAAGCACAGGATGGGAGCTGGTGGGCGGTATGCCTTGGAATTCGCCCTGCAGGCTACCCCATGCGTCATCATTTGGGGCGTGAGACGTTCCTCGCACCCGTGACCTGGACAAGTGACGGATGGCCGATTATCGGTCAAGACGGACGTATTGAACCCGTCATGACCGGACCGCAGCTGCCTGAAGTTCAATGGCCCGGCAAAGCCATTCGGGATGATTTCGATGTATGCACACTGGGCATGGACTGGATTTTCCTGCGGAATCCAGCTCCTGGCAGTTGGTCACTCACAGAACACCCGGGCCATCTTGTTCTGCGAGGGAACCACATGTCTCTCAATGATGGTGGAAATCCCGCCTTTGTAGGTCGCCGCTTGAGCCATTTCTTATGCAACATGGCTGCCAAACTGAACTTTGAACCCACGCATGATGGCGACGAAGCAGGATTGACCGTCTTCATGAATGAGAAATATCATTACGATCTGGCTATAAAGCAGATTGACGGTCAGAAAAAAATCATATTCCGGCGAACGGTCGCTTCATTAAAAACAGAACAAATTCAGGATTGCGGTACCGGACCTGTGATATTACAGATCCAGGCCCAACGTGATCATTTTACGTTCTCCATACAGCACGGTTCAGCAGCTGGCGTTGTACTTGGCTCGGGTGAAACACATCTGCTCTCTACTGAAGTGGCGGGTGGATTCACAGGAGTCATCATTGCCATGTATGCGCACAATTCATCGGGAGAAGGTACGCCAAGCCTATTCGATTGGTTTGATTATAAACCGTTGGATTAAATAACGGTTTCATCTTTAAAGATTAATGTAAACAAACAAAATATAAGCTGTATTAAAATGATCTCCTTCAAGTCGATACTCTTTGAAAAACCTTATGTGGTAACATAAGGAAAGGAGTTCACTTGAAGGGGATTTTGCTATGGCTATATACATCCATTCTTTGAAGAAACTTTCTGTACACCCCTCTTAAAATTTCAGAAAGTCCATTGATTTATTTGAGAAGTTCTCCTAGTATTTTTAGTAGGAACACCCAGAGCTCGACAGCAAGGCAATAGCTTCACTGTTTTTATGAGAGCGCTATCGCTGCAGCACTAAAGAAAAACGGGAGGTTGCAGATATGAAATGGAATCACTTCAAGTCCAAGCTTCTGCTTAAGTACACACTATCCTATATCTCCATTTTCCTTATCCCTCTTGTTATATTAACTATCATTATTTATCACAATGCTGTGGACACGCTCCGTTCAGAGATCGAACAGACCAATGTTAATCAGTTGACCCAAGCAAAAACAGTCATCGATGACCGAATGAAGGAATTGCAGGACATTGCATTTCGCATCGCCTACGATGAGCAGCTAACCCGGTACTGGACCCACCATCCTTATTATAGCCGGGAATCGATTAGTGCCTTGGTCAAATACAAAGCGACCAGTTCCATTATCGATGAACTATTCCTGTTTTTCCGCGGAGATGATAGCATCTACTCGTCTCAGGGCTCGGAGAACCTGGATGTATTCACTGGCCGCTACAAATTCAATACATGGAACGAAACGGACATGATCCGGGATTTGAATAACGTTCAGTTTCCAACGATCCGACCGGCCGAGCAAGTCGTTCAAGGAACCAAAATTCCTAATTCCATGCTGGCCTACCTTGTACCCATTGCGCCTAACAATACACCCGCCCACGGAACCGTCATGTACCTGATTCATGAGTCCAATCTGACCGGATTGATTGATTCCATACTCAGCGACTACCATGGGATGACTTATATCTTCGATAATTATGGGCAGGTGCTGGCCGCCAACTATAAAGGGGAAACCATTACCGAGCAGGAAGTCAAAGCTCTGTTTGCACTTGAACCCGGAACGCACAGTCTCTCTTTAAACCATGAACCGCATTCGGTTGTATCCGTCAAATCAGACGCTGGCTGGACCTATGTTACCGCTATGCCAAGCAACCAATTTTTTAGCCGAATTGTCCATATTCGTACCTTTATTATCCTTGTTTTCTCCTTTATGGTGGTGATGGGTACCATCCTCGCCATTATGTTAGCCCGTCGACAATACCATCCGATTTCAGACTTAATGGAGTTCATACGGTTGAAGAACGATCCTGATACGTCCACAACTACCAACGAGCTGGAATGGATCAAGAAGACATTGCACGATTACAGTCAACGCGTAGACCTTCAGGAGCCCTACGCTCGCAATCATATACTGCTCATGTTACTGAAGCATGGTCATACTGGAGAATTCCCCTCCGAGTTTACGGACAAGCTCGGCATACACTTCAACCGATCCCATTATTTTGTCATGACCATGGGCTGGGAAATGCATGCTTTTCCCATCGGGGATAACCCTGAACAGCGTACGGTCATGCAGCTGATGAATGACGTGGAACTGCCGGAGTTGTCCGCCTATGCTTACGGCGTCGAGCTTCCACAGGCTGACCAACTGGCCCTCATTGTCGGATTTGATGCTGAAATCGGGCATGAAGCCAGCTTGAATGCCCGTATGGAGCCTATCGTTGCACAACTGCAATGGATGGTGACAGAACACACCGGCGTTGCGCCCGCAATCGGTATAGGCAATCGGTATAGTTATCCAGAGCAGTTGAATCAATCCTACATCGAGGCATCAACCGCACTGGAAGCATCGATGCTGCATGGACAGGGAAGCAGCACCTTCTTCAACGCCCTTTCCGGTTCCGGTACACAGGACTCTTCCTTCTGGGTCCCTAAGGATGTGCTGCTGAAGCTGGTTCAGAGCTTGAAACAGGGCAGTTATGATGTGGCGGTTCAGATGGTATCAACCGCGTTAAATACCCTAAAAGCTGAAATGCCGTCCGTACCGCTGCTGCGCTGCATCTGCTTCGATATTCTGAATACGATGCTGAAAACCGCATCAGAGCTCGGCATTCATCATGTCGTTAATCAACTTCCAAGAATCACTTCCTATGACTCGCTGGAGGATTTGGAGAAAAAACTGACAGGCCTTGCCGCCGAAATCTGCGCCCATGTCGAGGCGAAGAGTGAGACGGAAGAAAGCTCGCTGATGGATGAAATCGTTGCTTATATCGATGCCAATTTCTCGGATTATGACCTGAGCCTGGGTACGATCTCGTCTAAATTTACAATCTCCTCATCGTATTTCAGCCGATCATTTAAAGAGAAGATCGGCATGAACTTTACCCAATACATTTGGCAGAAACGGATGGATGAGGTCATCCGGCAACTGCTGAATACAACCGATCCGTTAAAAGATATCATCACTCGCGTCGGTTATCTGGATACGCCGAACTTTATCCGCAAATTTAAAAAAGAGACGGGTTACACCCCCGGACAGTACCGCAAAATGCACCGTCCCAACGGCTCCGCCGATTCCCCGGATGATGACGACGAGGAATGTATCGGATAATGGCTTCGAATGAAGTCGACAAGGAAGTGCATCGGATACCGATTCACCGAATAAATAGAAACCTCCCCTTCACCGTATGGGTAAGGGGAGGTTTTCGTATGTTCAAGTTTTACTTTCGAGTGATCCAAAGCAGTTCGTACGCCGAGCTTCTTCTATTTTGCAGCCGAAATACCTTGAAGACCTTGATGCATTGCACCCAGCAGACGGTGGGTCGGATCACAGCCATATTCCCAGAACATGATTCCGGCCAGGCCTTGATCCTTCACGTAATCACATTTGCACTGAATTGATTCCTCATCATCATAAGATATTAGACTGGACCCGTTAAACAGAAACGGTGCACACGCTTCATCATCCCAGTAACGGACGTAACCATTCTTGTTGATGTACTTTGCATCCAGCTGGGCAAAAGCCGGACCGTACCCGCCTGTACTGCCAGCCATTTGGTGGAGGCCACGGTTCCGGTCAGGAACCTCAGTCCAGATCCGGGAATAGAACGCGGCACCGATCACAATCTTCTCTTTCGGAACGCCGGCGTGGACGAACAAATTTACGGAAGCATCTGCACTAATTCGGAACAGATCTCCGGTTGGCGTATACAGATTCGTATGATGTCCGGTCAGAACCTGAAAACCACCGCGCATATCATAGGTCATCAACTGCACAAAATCCAAATACTTCTGCACCTCAGCCATTTCTGTACCGTCTACGTAGTATTGGTCAGCCCCTGCCGCAATCGTGAGCAGATAATGACGGCCATCCCGGGAGCCTTTGGCATCCATTGCCTCCCGGATCGTCTTGAGAAGCAAGGTGAAATTCCGTTTATCATCAGGACTCGAGGCGATACCGGCTTCACCGTAACAAGGATACTCCCAATCCAGATCGATCCCGTCAAAAGGATATTCCTCCAGCACCCTAATCGCCGATGCGGCCATGCTATCCCTTCCGGCTTGGGTTGAGGCGGCTTCAGAGAAACCGCCAGCGCTCCAACCCCCGACGGACAACAGCACCGTTAGATTCGGATGATCGCGCTTTATATTCCGGATAACCTCACCGTTTTTCAAATGCTCGGTGGTGATTTCATCATTTTTGACATGACCGAAGGCTACGTTCAGATGTGTTAACTTCAATAGATCCTCATGCCTCATATCGGGAAGAACTGAATCGACGACATAACCTGCAGCAATATAGTTTGGCACCCTCTTCACTCCGATCCATTCAATGATTGAGATAACGCCGCAGCAATCTGCAAGGCTTCCTTCCCGGTACCAATCTTGTACCCGGAAGCCGAATAACGGACTTGATCCTGGCTATCCAGCACGAACAGATGTGGATAGCCGGCTTCGTGAGCTGCAGGATTTGGAATGAAACCGGATAAGGACGCATAGCTTGAATCCCTTACAAAAATCGTACGTACGGGCAGCTTCGGATAAGCAGCAGGATCAAAGGAGGTATTCCATTCCGTATCTCCGATCAGCAGCACGATGGGTAGACCCAGCTTATCCAGCGGCTCAGCCAGTTCGCCCAGCTCACGAATCAGATGCTTGGTTGGTTCCCGCTCGGGTTCGATCCAGGCAGCAATGGCACCCTCTGATCCCAGAAGAGCCTCCAGTACCACCTCTGAACCATCCAGACGGGTCAGTACACTGCCGGGTGCCAGTTTGCCCAACACAGGAATGTCTACCACCGTCTCGCGATAAGTTAATACAACCTCCGTAGTGTCTCCGGCGTGGACAGTGAAGTAAAGAAAGCGTACTCTTACCGTTCCATCTTTTAAACGAATGCCCGTTGTTAAGCGATAAGCTCCCGGTTCAACCTCATATGGCTGGCTATAGACATCCGTGCTGCCATGAGGATATATCAACGTTTTGTACACGCCATCTTCCAGACGGGCTAACGAGAAGTTCTCGCCATAGGATGCTGTTGGTGCTTCCTGCGGCCCCTCTTCATCCCTACGAAGTTGCAGCATTCCCCAGCTTGTGTTGTCCTGATTACGAGAAGCGTTGTGACTGAACATCGCATTTTCCCAGCCCCTGTCACCTAAGTACTGAGACTTCTGCTCGCTCGGATGCAATCGGGCCGGAATGCCCAAACTGCGGCACACAGCGACAAACAGAATATCCAGCGACTGCGGATCTCCCTTCATCAGGCTGTAAGTGCCTACCGGGTTTCCCTTGCCTTTCAAGTTAGGGAGGTCCTCATAATACGCATAACTCTTTTCCAGCTGCCGGACAAGCGCCGAAGGCTCCTTCCTGAACGCCGCTGCCTCTTCCTCCGAGTAGGCATTCTGGAACACGGATCGATAAGGCACCACCATTTCATAGGAGACCCGCGGGCACAGGATGTACTCCACGAACGTATCTTCTACCCATGATCCTCGCTGCGAGAGCGCACCTATAAGATGATCGTCCAGCGTCTGACGAAAAGTATCAATTAAATCTTTTTCATTCATCGACTCCAGCAGCCGGAGCGGCCACTCACCGTATTTCTCGGAACGCTCCTCCAGGAAAGCTGCGATTTCACGACTGTTGCCCCGTGCCTTCTGGAGAATATCCCATACACGCTCCCGAGGAAGTCCAGCCGAATGAGCTAATGCATACACCTCTTCCTCACTCAGGAATGTATCCTCATATCCACTCCGAATCTTCGTGCCCTCCTCCAGACGACGGCTATGTCCCTGAATCTTCTCTTCCGGTAAAACAATTGCTGCTTCTCCCTCTCCTTCGGGAGGAGGAACCATATCGAAATCCACGCTCCCTGATGGCTGCTCTGACGAGTCCAACACTAGCTCAACCTGATCGCTGTCCTGAGCTTTGAATAGGACTTCACTCCATTGGTCTCCGCTAACCGCACGAATCAATAGATCACCATAACCTGTCTTGAAGGCAGCCTCCCCTAGCACATCGGTCTTAATTTCGGCGATCGGATAAAATTCAGCCGTGTTATACAGCTCGAAGCGGAGGCTCGCTCCAGGCACAGGCTCTCCCTGCATATCTTTCACCTTCACGCGGATGGTTCGCGTCAGTGCGTAGTTTTCAAGCAAATTAATCTCCGTAAATCCCTTCTCGTTAAGGGTTATATCCTCTGGTCCCGGATAATCGGCAAAAACCCTCGTATTGATCAGCATGGCCCTGCGGGCTGGCGGAGTGAACCACCCTTGATTCAATCCAGCTTCAGGCTCGCATGCCCCAATGTAATACCATTGGCCGTCTGCCCAAGCTTCTACCCAGGCATGATTGCTGTCACTGTGAGCCCAGCGCGGCGTATAGACCTGACGGGCAGGGATGCCGATACTGCGAAGAGCGGCTACCGCCAGCGTGGACTCTTCTCCACAACGGCCGCGAGCATTCCGAATCATCGTCAGCGGCGATATCGTTCGCAGATCGCTGCCAATATAAGTCGCTTTCTCATGACACCAGTAATTGGTTTCCAGAATGGCATCCGCCATGGATAACTTCGCTGTCCGGCCAGCCAACTCATCAAATATAATGCCGCGAAAATCCTCAATATTCTCCGTATTGATTCGATAGGGTAGCACAAAATGCAGAAACAGATGATCCGGTACACGCTCGCCCCAAGGCACACGTTTGCGAATGTCCAGCGCCCGACGCACATGGCTGAGGAACAGTTCCCCATCATAATCAGCCATGTCATTCACTGGCATATAGGCATATACAACCTTCAAGGCCCAGGTCTCTTCTTCGGTTAATTGCTGCTGAAACACATGAAACAGTTTATCTTTGCGGGCCTCTGCAAAACGTACCTTCCCCTGGAACTTCTGCTCGATCCGCTCCAATGCCTGTGCATCCAGGGAAAATACCAAGGTTTGACTGGTCATTGCTGGCTCACTCCTTCCACAGCTTTCCGTCTTCCCGAATGCAGATTAAGGTCGTACCGTCCGAGGAAGGCGCAGTAATCTGGAACAGGCTACGGGTCGTTTCAATTACAGGCTGGCAATTCAATGGTTCATCCCCCATAAGTTGCTTCACATCCTTCGTAAATTCACCATGGGTTTCATAATAATTGCGTTCACGGTAGTAAAGTCTGCGAAGCTCCCATTTGATTCGCTCGTCTTCCGGCAGCTCAAAGGAATGATCCATTCCATCACCCGAAAATACAACATAGCCCCACAGCTCCGGGTAATGCATGTTGATAATGCCCATGGGCGACCAAACCCAGTTGTCCTCGGGATAAGGATTGCCTGTCTCCGGGTTCAGCACCTTACGGTACTCACCGTCTTGTACTTCGGTCTGCCATTCCACACGCGAGAAGTTGACACGCCAGAACTCACCCGGCGCAGGCGGACGGTTGCCTTCGGCACATTCCTTTAGACTGGTCCAGGGAATCGCGACCTCCACGCTCCATTTCCGATTATCAGCACCAGGTGCGTTCAGCTCCCCATCAATATGTACGGCCGTCTTGAGACCGCTGATATCCCAACCGTTGACCGGAGGTCCACCATCACGATAAGGCTTCACCAGTAACAGATCCCATACCGTATTGAGCGCATTGATCTCGAACTCATAATATTGGTGGGAATCTCCGTCGGGATCGATAAAAATCTCAAAGTCATTATCGTAGAAAATAACGGAATCACGTTCGGTCAACGTAGCCCATATCTGATCTTCAATCAGTTCGGCAGCAAAATAGAAATAGTCGTCATCCCACAGCATTTTTACCCGCGTCTGTTTCCCTGGCTTCGGACGAAGATCGCCTTCGATATCAACGAAATCATCCGTCCAATCAGCCGCATCCCAGAATGCCTTATCCACGCGGCCGTCCAGCACCAGCGGCTCCTTTGCACGCTTGCATATATAATGTTTGGGAGCATACTCAATCCTCGGCTCCGGCACTCCACTTTGGTTCATTTCGCTCTCTCCAATTCATAAGGGAGGACATGCAACTATCGGCACATGCCCTCCCCGTAATGATTAGTTATGGGTGACAACGGCTCCTGAGCCGCCGTACATTTCCAGCTCTTCATCGAATTCGAGCCTAAGAACGGTCACCTGTTCATGTGTGTCCTCCGGGGTCATTTTGATCCATGTTGTGCCCGGGATATTGAACCATGGCACACCCCCGTGGATCTCATGGTTAAGTTCTTTGCCCGAATGTAGCACGGTAATCTTCCTGATCTTATTACACAGTCCCTTGATGCATACATTTTCTTTTGGCTCGTCATAAACAAACAGGTACAATGTCTTTCTGTCCTCGGATACGGTGCTGCCCCCCAGATAGTAGCGGGGCATAATGCCTTCACCCGTTCCGAATACAGCCTCTTCATGGGTTCGGATCCATGCTCCCAGCCCTAGCAGAATATCCTCCTGCCTCTTATCGATGGTGCCATCCTCGCGCGGACCGATATCCAGCAGCATGTTGCCCCCCATCGAAATACAGTCACAGAACATCCGAATGATCTGATTCAGCGATTTGTATTTATCGTCTGTTGGCACATAACCCCAAGAGGTATTAATCGTGGTGCAAAACTCCCATGGTCCCTCCGGTCTTGTGATCGGAATGCCTTGCTCCGGCGTTTTATAATCCCCATAGCCTTGAAGGCGGGAGTTGATGATGATATCCGGGTTAAAGGATTGCAGGTACTGCTTGAACTCCGGGAGATTCCACTGCTCTGCACTCCGTTCCCAATCCCCATCGAACCACAGCAGATCCACCTTTCCGTAATTCGTCATGATCTCCTGCAGTTGATGGTTATTGAATTCAAGGAATTTCTGCCATTTCTCCTCATCCTGAACGCCGTCTACAGGACTTGAATGCCGATTCACGCTGCTGAGATCCTCGGGTACCTTGCCGCCTTCATATACGCTAGGATAATCCGGGTGCGACCAATCAATCAGCGAGAAGTACATCCCCAGATGTATCCCCTTCTCCCGAATCGCTTCTGCATATTCCCTCACGAGGTCCCGATTCGCGGGTGTCTTCTTCACAACATTGAGGTCACTATACTGCGTATCCCACAGCGCAACGCCGTCATGATGCTTCGTTGTCAGCACGGCATATCGAGCTCCCGATTTCTCAATCAAGTCCGCCCACTTCTCCGCATTAAACTTCGATGCGGTAAAACCGTCCAGCTGCTTCATGTATTCTTCGTAGGAGATCCTACCATTATAGAAAGACCACGATTCGGAAACCCCGTCCACAGCATAGATGCCATAGTGAATGAATATTCCCAGCTTGGCCTCTTCAAACCATTTCTGCATCCTTGTTCACACCTCTTTCTGAAGTCCTTCTATGGGAATAGAAAATCGTAAAATCGCAGTCTAGCTTATCGATTGTACGGCCATAGACATTGCTCTTATTGGCCTGTGTTCCAGCGGTCGTATGCCCCTTGATATAGTTCAACGATACGGTCACTGCCCATTTTTTTGATTTGCGCAATATACTTATCCCAGTTCTCAAGCGGCTCCTGGCCCGTTACGAACTTCGCTTCCATCTGCTTGACGTACGTATCGAGATCAGATAATAGAGCGGTCGCTTCGCTTTGCTCTTCATTTGTCAAATAAACGTTAGGGAATGGTGCTTTGCCGATCGGCACCAACTTCTCTTGATTCTGCTGGTCAATCCACTCATCAAATTCGGTGCGAAGACCTTTGGCAATATCAGGATCATTAATGCCTGGTGTCAAAATGCCATAGTTCGGTGTGATTTTACCGCGATATTCCTCACGATCACCGCCGCCAGGAACAGGAAGCCACTCTTTCACAAGGTTCTCCTTGTCTTTGAATTTCCACAGCACGCCTTCAGGACCTTGATTGAACAGGGTCGCCCCATCATAGCTGTACAAATAATCAATCCAGCGCATGGTTGCCTCAGGGGACGGATTGCTGCTAGTAATCGCAAAGGTACCACGTGCCGATATACCTGGGTGTTTACCGTATACAGGTGAGTCTGCAATCTCACTCTTCACTGGTGTCATCAGCGGATGTTTTGTGCTAGGCTCGCCGCCAAGCGTGAAGTACGGATGGTAGTCATTGAACAGCGCCAGCTTGTTGCTTTCACCTTTTGCTTTTTTCTGATCGCCGGTTTGCGAGAAGGTCTCATGATCCAGCAAATCTTCCTTCCACAGACGGTTCATGAACGTCAGATAACCTTTGTAGCCTTCTTCTTGGTAAGGGTAGTGGACTTTTCCATCCTTATCCGCGTAGATTCCTTCGTTGTACATGCCCCAGAAGCCGAAGAAGTACATACGCAGATCATCCAGTTTTACAGAAGTCAGCGGAATTTCATCTTGTTGACCATTGCCGTTAGGATCTTCTTCCTTAACACGCTTCAGGTACGTATATAATTCCTCTGTCGTCTTAGGCTCCTCTACATTAAGTGCTTTGAGGAATTCACCGTTATACCACATCGGGCCTCTGTACCACACGGCAGCCGTATCGATAAATGGCAGTGCATACATATGTCCGTCAGGCGTTGTAAAGGATTTGCGGACATCCGGGTTTTCGTCGAGAATCTTCTTAATATTCGGGGCATAACCCTCATCAATGTATTTTTCCAGTGGGATCAGAATGCCTTGAGTTCCATAAGTAACCTGCTCAGCTGGCTTGAGATCCGCAGCATAGAACATATCCGGTAAATCGCCGCTCGCGAATACCAGGTTCTTCTTTGTTTCAAAGCTGTCGATCGGCGAAAGCTGGTATTCCAGCTTGATACCTGACAATTTCTCCATCTCTTGCAGGACTGGCATTGTATTCCAGTCGGCTACGCCCGCATCCTGGGACATGACCTTTAACGTAAGTGGTTTGTCCACAATCGGGAATCCTTCTTTCTTGACCCCTTCGACATTTGAAGTCGCAGAACCTCCATCTTCATTGGAACCACAAGCTGCAAGCAATGCTGCTGATAGGGTGAGGCAGAGTACAATGGATGAAGCCTTGCGAAGCTTTTTCATGACGACAACTCCCCTTTTTTAGTGTGGATTATGGTTTAAGATCATCCCTTGACGGAACCGATCATAACACCCTGCACGAAGTAACGCTGAAGGAATGGATAAATGGCAATAACAGGTAACGTTGAAACAATAATGACGGCATATTTGACCAGCGCAGCAATTTCCGCTTTGGAATTCATCGCCGTTGCGGAAGAGGTATCGATAGCTCCCCCGCCCTGTGCTGCCATCTCCTGAAGTACAAGGATTTGGCGCAGAAAGAGCTGCAGCGGATACTTCGAGGAATCATTTAAATAGATCATCGCACTGAAGTAGCTGTTCCAGTGTCCAACGCCGTAGAAGAGCGCCATCACGGCAATGATCGGCATGGAGAGCGGAAGCACAATTCGGATGAACAACCGGGTGTTGGTACACCCGTCGATATGCGCCGCTTCCTGCAGCTCCTTGGGAATAGTCGATTGGAAGAACGTACGGCATACGATAATATTCCAGATGGATGCAGCTCCTGGCAGAATAAGCGCCCACATGCTGTTCACCATACCAAGATCCTTAACCAGCAAGTAGCTCGGGACAAGCCCTCCGCTGAAAAACATCGTTACCATAAACATCGCCATGAAGAATCCACGTCCTACAAAATCAGAGCGGCTAAGCGCGTAGGCTGCCGGAAGAGTGACCATCAGGTTGACGAGTGTACCTACGACGGTATAGATAATCGTATTTTTGTACCCGATCCAGATGTTGGTGTTCTCAAACACGCGGGCATAACCTTCAAACGTAATGCCTTTGGGCAGCAGCCACATCTCACCGGAGCTTACAAATTTGGGATCACTGATTGAGGCGCTAATGATGTATAACAGTGGGTAAAGCACAATGACGAGCGCTATCGTCAGATAGATGTAGTTGCACCATAAGAACAATTTATCGCTTCTGCTTTCCTTAACCGCGGATGACATGTGTTTCCCCCTCCTTTTACCACAAGCTATTTTCACTTGTACGACGTGCAATTTGGTTCACTGTAATCAGCAGAATCGCATTAACTACCGAGTTGAACAATCCTACAGCTGTTGAGAAACTGTACTGCGCATCGACCAGACCGGACCGATAGACAAATGTCGAGATGACATCTGATGAACCCATATTCAACGGATTTTGCAGCAGTAAGATTTTTTCAAATCCGACGCCCAGAATACTGCCCATATTCAGAATTAACAGAATGGTGATCGTAGGGATGATCGCTGGAATGTTAATATGCAAAATCCGTTTAAACCGGCTCGCACCATCTACCACGGCAGCTTCATGCAGTTGCGGGTCCACACCCGATAGTGCCGCAAGGTATATAATGGTACCCCAGCCTGCACTCTGCCAGACACCCGACAACACGTACACCGTCTTGAACCACGCAGGGTCCGTCAGGAATTGAGGGGCTTGGAATCCAAGAGCCTCCACCAAATTGACAATCATACCTGACGAAGGCGACAAGAAGGTGATGATCATACCCGACATTACAACGACCGAAATAAAATGTGGAGCATACGTGACCGTCTGCACGGTACGTTTGAAAAAGGAGTCCTTTACTTCATTGAAGGCTAACGCCAGAATGATCGGTAGCGGAAAACCTATAGCCAGCTCATATAAGCTGATGCTGAGGGTATTCCATAACAAATCCCAGAAATAATACGAATTAAAGAAACGGATGAAATGATCGAACCCAACCCACGGGCTTCCCGTGACACCAAGCGTTGGGATAAAGTTTTTGAATGCGATTTGTATGCCGTACATCGGCCCGTAATGGAAAATCAGAAAGTATAGAAATGCTGGCGCGATAAACAGATACAACTCCCAGTTTCGAATCATCCTTCTCCCTAATTTATTTTTCTTGCGGTTCGGAATCGTGTGCACCGATAGGTTTTGCGACAAGGCGGACTTCCCTTCTGGCTGCATCAGTTGTTTCCTCCTTTTCTAAATGAAAATCCGTCCGTTTTGTAAGAAGAGCGAAACACTCCTGTTCAATTGTAAGGAATGAGTCCCGGACCACATTTCGATCATGAGAAGCTTTTGCTCCCTCTCAATTTGGTAACGCTTACATACTGAGTTTATGGATCAATTTTGAATTCGTAAATATGCTATTTCGATCTTCCCTCCCAAAAACCAGGAAAGTGCTGCTACAACGGGGGTTTACACTTTTGATTACAGCTTGTCATTGTCATTTTGGAGAAGTAAAACATGTGGAATTTGACTTATTTTCGTCCTGAAGTTGTCATAAGGGGTAGCTTCGCATGAACTTGACAGATGCCAGATCTGAACAAAAGTTGAGAAACAAACCTTAAAGTCAAAACCCACATATGCTTCGGAGAAAGATATCCAGAGATGCAATCATCATTGTGAGGATTCTGGGCAGTTCCATGATCCAAGTCAAGTCGCAAGGTCTTGTCATGTTCAACGCATCTCAATCCAAAATGAGATAGAGGTGCCCTTCGTTACTACTGCTCCACTCCCCTCCTCATGCATTTTTCTTTCCAAGATAGATTTAATTCAATCACATAAATGTAATATTATCTATCATGTAATTACCACCTGTTTTAAACGCCTTTATTGCGTGGCTTTATTCTATGAGTTTCTTCCCAGCTTCGTAAATATGTCGTTTTTATCCTGTACTAGAAGCCACACAAGCCCAGATAAACACTGGGAATATCAAGTCATATATGTTGATCTTGTGCATGACATGGCAACTCAGATTTATCAAATATTTCGATAAAAAAACAAAAAAAAGCTGTTCCTTTAAAAAGGAACAGCTTTTTAGTCGATGAAAATATCAATTTCATTACCTTATAAACGGAATATATGTGTCAGTTAATATGCCATCAATTAATTATATATTTTATAACAAGTCATTTAATTTAACTTAACATAAAAAACACCATGCCACCTGATTTAGAAGAGCTATGATCATTTAGAGGAAATTTTAAATTGTAGAGAGGTTTATATTTTCTGTTTCTCCACCATCTCGTAAAAAATCCCCTTTCGAGATAACAATTCATCCGGGCTGCCCTGATCTACAATCCGTCCCTCTTCTACCACCAGTATGCTATCAGCATTCTTCACGGTTGAGAGCCTGTGTGCAATGACCAGAATCGTTTGCTTCCCCTTTAAGTTTAACAACGTATCATTCAAGTCACTCTCCGTCATGGCATCCAGAGCAGAGGTGTACTCATCCAGCATAAGGATACGGGATTCATTCATGAATGCCCTGGCTAACAAAATCCGTTGTATTTCTCCACCAGAAAAGTTCTCTCCATGGCTCTCGACCTGCCTGTCATATTTCTCAGGCATGGCTTCAACAAATGTTTTAACATGCGCAATTTCAACTGCGGTATTAAATCTGAGCCACGTCTCTTCATCCATATCTTCCTTTTGCAGCGGATAAATGATATTTTCCAAAATGGACATATTCCACAGCACTCCCTTTTGTGGAGTGTAGCCCACATATTTTCTAAGTTCATGAATATTCAGTTCCTTGATCGGAATCCCGTCTGTTAATATCTCCCCATCATCCGGCTCCATATACCTGTGGATGAGTTCAAAAATGGTAGATTTCCCTGAGCCACTTAATCCAACAATACCAACGAAAGCTCCTGGCTTAATGTCCAGATTGAAATTCGAAATACCAAAAGAGTCGTCTCTCGCATACCGATATGATACATTTCTCAGCTGAAGCCAGGGAATTCGGGTATAATCAGGAACTTTAGCTCCTGATTCGGTCTTCTCCAATTCAAGGATTTCATTCAGGTTATCCACAATCACCTTCATGCGGCTCATATCGATATTCAACGTAAATAGCGACTTAAAAATCCCATATAACCTTGGAAGAATCACAATAAATGCCAGCAACGTGCCTGGTGAGATTTGGCCTTTCAGGATCAGGTACAGACTATAGCCATAAATGATCCCCGTAATCAAGGAAATGACCGTATCAGCAACAAGGTTTAATACCATATGGTGAAAAACACGGGATTGCTTTGAAACCTTCCAGGCTTCATCGTTCCAGTCGCTCCATCGCTTTTTTTCAGCCTGTTGGCCGTTAGACATATGAACCGCTTTCAAATTATAAAAGAAATCATTCAAATAACTTATTCCCTTTTCCAAAATACCATAATAATGTTTATCCAATCTCTCCGTTTTGTTCCTAAAGCGCTTGAAACCATACATGAACACAGGAAATGAAATGAGGGCCACTAAAGTAAGTTCAACACTCATCGAGAACATAATCCACAAGGTAGCGATCAATAAAAAGGCATTGGATACAATCGACATGATGGTGTCTACCACAAAAATTTCACAAAGCATCCCCACTTGAGAGGTGATCCGATTAATGATCTCACCTCTTCCGATTTTGTCCACATTCCTCGGTCGGATCTGAAGCAATTGAGAAAATAACCGAAGGCGAAGGTTTTTGGATAATTGGTTCCCCAATTCGTTGTTATAATAAGAGGTGACGCTGTTAAATGCGGCATACAAGATAGGAAGGAGAATGAGCAGCACAATATAGAATGTAGCCGTTCCCATATGCTTTTCAGGTAAAATATCATCAAATAAACCTTTAAATAGGAGTGGTTGAGCAATAGAGACTAATGAAGCTGAGATATTAAACAACAAAATAAAAAAAATAGTTTTTTTACTTTGTTGTAAAATCTCAATAATCACTGTCCGCGTTGGATTCATAGGCCAGCCCCCTACCTACATCGTTTCAGAACTCAACAAAAATTTTTGAATCTAAGAATGTTTGACTCAATTCATGTTATTTTAACTTACTTATTACTCAATTTTAACCTGTCAAATCATAGGATTTCACCTCTACGACTATAGGATGTTCAACTACATGCAAAAGCAAAAACCCACCCTCCATGCACGCATGGATCGGTGGGTTTCTAGTGGGTTACATCGTCTTATTAATGTGGACATACAACCTGCCCATGCTAGACGTTTTGCATTAATTTTTACTTTCCAGAAGGCTGCGCTTCCGCAGTGTAACCTGTTGGAATGTCTGTCTCTGCTGTTACATCGGTAATGACCATTGGATACATCATGTCCGGGTCAGGTTGGATAATCGTATACAGCACGATGGCACGTCCATCCTTCTCCAGCTTCACATCTTCAATCTTCAACCCATAGCCCGGATGAGGCATTTGCGCGGAGAGTTTTACTTTTACCGTCTTGTCATCTACCTTGGTTGAAGTCACGGTAGGCACAATCGCCTGTTGGCCTTCACCGGGGTTCGTTGGAGTCGGTTCTGTCGATCCGCCATTGCCGTGCTTATCCACAAATTCAAGTGCATTGAAGATCATGCTTGCAGCCTCCATACGGGTAAGCGACTGATCTGGACGGAAGTTTCCGTCCTTATCCAGTTCAATGATGTCCATGTTCAGCAGGTTCTGGACCGCAGATTTGGCGTCCTTACCGATTTTATTTTCGTCCTTAATATCATTATACAGCATGATCACCGGATATTCTCCGGTTGTATTAATCCCTTCAAGGAGCAAAATGGCAAACTGCTCACGCGTCATCTTCCCTTGCGGATTCAATTCCACCGGAATGGACAGGCCATTCTGTGTTGCAGCCTGAACTGCATCAGCATACCAGGTCGTTGGACTAATTTTATTTTGTGCCGAAGCGGCAGCGTATTCATTTTTCAGACCAAAAGCGTTCACGATCAATTGAACACCCTGTGGCTCGGACAATGCGACATCCGGACGAAACAGATCCGCCGTTACTCCATTAACAATACCCTTGGAATGTAACGAGTCTACAATCATTTTTTGCCCTTCATCTTTTACATCCGAAAAAGCAAGTACCGATGCACCTCCTGCAGTCAAAGACACGCAGAGCGCAAGCGTTGCAGCCAATCCTTTTTTATGTTTCATTTCGTGGCACCTCCATAGTTAGTAAACCCAATTTTTGACCTCTTCAACCCTACAGACGGGAGACCCTCTGGAAATGTTTCAGTAAAATCGACATCTGGTGAATAAATGACGAATATACCGCATATATCACTTTCGCTGCGGGCGCTGATCTGCTTTCTTCCATGAATGCTTACTTGCTTCGTTGACATCCTTATCGATAAGCGCAAAAATAAGAATAGAGAATTCTATCGAATGACGGATAAACAGCAAACCGGATCGCATAAAGTAAGAGGGCACGACGCGCTATTATCAGGTGTCGGCCCTTTTCTTGACTCCGCTTGCGACCAAATTTCACCCTGAACAAAGGAGAACAAATCTTATGTCCAAGAGAGGATTACTACGAGGCTATGTCATTTCCAACTGGCCCGTATATCTGTTCGCTGTACTACTGATTATTGCCTCCAATGTGGGTCAGGCGTCCTTGCCCCGAATTCTGGGCAGCTTTACGGATCAGCTCATGCAAAACACGCTTCAGATGAATACAGTCATCCGGTACAGCCTGTCGCTATTAGCCATAGCCATCGCTTATAACCTGTTATTCGGTACCGGACAATTCATGATCATGAAGCTTGGACGCCGCTTCGAATTCATGACACGTGAGCGTATTTTCGGTAAATTTTCCGAGCTGAGCGAGCACTATTTCTCCAAACAGGGAAATGGGAAACTGCTCAGTTACGTCATGAATGATGTCACCTCTGTACGTGAAGCCATCTCCAACGGCGTCACAATGATGACCAATGCAACATTTCTATTATTATCCTGCATCGTGATGATGCTGCTCAGCGGAATTCCGATGAGACTCATTCTGATCAGTATTGTGCCTTTGCTGGCCATTCCCTTTCTGGTCGTTTTTTTCGGTCCGCGAATTCGCAAGCGCTCTCGTGATGTACAGGATGCTCTTGCAACGATGACGGAATCGGCAGAAGAGCAGCTGGGCGGCATTCGTGTAACCAAAACATTTGCCATTGAAGACAGCGCTCGTGAGCGATTTGGGATCACAGTAGATGCGATCAAAAGCAAGCAGCTGCGACTCGTTCGTCTGTCCTCTCTATTTCAGGCCCTGCTACCGCTGCTGGGTGCCATTTCACTGGTTGTCTCCCTGCTTGTCGGCGGAATCTTGACGATGCAAAATTCCATTACACTCGGAAGTTTTGTGGCATTGACGTTATATTTGCGGATCATCATGGGCCCGCTTCAACAAATCGGTAATGTGATCAATACCATGCAGCGTTCTGGAGCGTCATTGGAGCGGGTAAATGATTTGCTGACGGAAGTGCCTGATGTACGTGAGCTTCCCAACGCAACAAGACTTCAAACGGTGAATGACATTACAATTGAAAATCTGTCCTTTTCCTATCCCAACAGTTCATCCCCTGCGCTCAAAAACATCAGTCTGAACATCCAGGCAGGACGAACCGTGGGTATTGTGGGTAAAACAGGTTCGGGTAAAAGTACCTTTGTCAAACTATTGCTGCGTACATATGAGCCGCCTGAAGGCACGATTCGCATTAACGGTACCGACATTCGGCAGCTGTCGCTGGAGGGCCTGCGGTCCCGTATTGCCTATGTTCCCCAGGATGGGTTCCTGTTCAGTACAACCATTCGGGACAACATCGCTTTTAGCAACCGGGAGGTTCCGTTGGACACCGTAGAGCATAGTGCACGGCAAGCGATGATCTACGAAAACATTATTCGGTTCCCCGATCAGTTCGATACCCTGCTGGGTGAACGCGGACTCACGTTGTCTGGCGGTCAGCGTCAGCGCACCAGTCTGGCCCGGGGCTTGATCAAAAAAGCTCAGGTGCTCATTCTGGATGATAGCATGAGTGCTGTAGATGCCGTCACCGAAAGTGGCATTCTGCGCAGCCTGCGTGAGATCGGCAAAGGTAAAACAACGCTAATCATCTCCCATCGAATCAGCGCGGTCCGTCATGCCGACGAAATTATCGTTCTGGATGAAGGCCGAATCGTTGAACAGGGAACACACGCAGAGCTGATGACCGCAAAAGGGTTATATGCTGCAACCTATCGTTTGCAGGAGGAGGGATTACATCATGACTGACCGTAACGCAGAAGTTCGTTCAGATGCGGGAGCACAAGCACCGTCAGGGCATGGGTCCGGTTCCGATGCAGGCGCAGACCAGAGTAAACGTACCTCGTTCAAAGCGATGATGTCCTACGCCCTGCCTCATAAATGGGCCTTTGCAGGTATCTTTTTCTGCTCACTGCTCGGTATTTCCGCAGATCTGCTTCAGCCTTATCTGGTGAAGATTGCAATCGATGATCATCTGGCAATCGGTCAGACCAGTGTAGGCTTCCTTATCCAACTGGCAGCCATCTTTCTGGGGCTGGCTGTAATCAGCTTTATTTTCACCTATGTACAAAACAATCTGCTGCAACATGTTGGTCAGAACATCGTCTCTCGCATCCGGAAAGACCTGTTCAAGCATATCTCCAAAATGTCGATGTCTTTCTTCGACCGTTTCCATATTGGCAGTCTGGTTACGAATGTATCCAGTGACACGGAAACAATCAGCAGTTTCTTCACCCAGGTGCTGCTGAGTCTTATCCGGGATGGCATGATGCTGGTGCTTATTATTGTCTTTATGTTCCAGCTCGATCCGGTACTTGCGGGGTATTCTCTTATCGTATTGCCTGTAATCGCCATTGTGGCTGTATTGTTCCGAAGTCGACTGCGCAGAGCTTATCAGAATGCCCGCACTCGCCTCTCCCGTCTGATTGCATTCACGGCAGAGAACCTGTCCGGTATGTTTTTGATCCAGGCTTTCCATCAGGAAGAAGAACAGAAGAAAAGATTCAAGGAGCAGAACACGCTTCACCTAAAGGCAAATATCGCACAGGCCCGCTCCAATGTTATTTTCAACCGAACGTTTGATATCCTAGGTAATGCCGCGCTCGTCATGATGGTTTGGCTTGGGGGACGTGCCGTGCTGGGTGAATCATTGCAGGTGGGTGTGCTCTATGCGTTTATCAGTTACATCCGTCAGTTCTTCCAGCCGATCAACCAGATCACCATGCAGTGGAACACGTTTCAGTCAACTACCGTATCCATGGATCGGATCTGGAACATTCTGAGTACCCGTCCGGAAGTCGCTGACCCGAATCCCGGGACCGCCTCCACACTTGAACCACGGCATGTGATGGGGCAGATTGATTTTAATGATGTATCGTTCGGTTATCGCGCAGACCGCCCTCTGATTCAGCATATGAATCTGCATCTCTATCCCGGAGAAATGGTGGGCATTGTAGGAACTACAGGGGCAGGCAAAAGTACACTGATCTCCCTGCTCAATCGTTTCTACGATGTGAATCAGGGCAGCATTGAAATTGATGGAATAGACATTCGTCATTTCCCGCAGGCCAATCTTCACCGGATTGTTGGTCTGATCCAGCAGGAACCGTTCCTCTTCTCGGGCTCCATCATTGACAATGTTCGAATGTTTCGCGAAGATATTACAAGGGAGCAGGCTATTCAGGCCTGCCGATTTGTCGGAGCACATGCGATGATTTCACGTTTGCCGCAAGGCTATGATACACGGCTTTCCGAACGCGGAAGCGGTTTGTCTGCCGGCGAGCGTCAACTGATATCGTTTGCCCGAATCGTGGTCTTTCAGCCCCGAGTGCTTATTCTGGATGAAGCAACCGCAAATCTGGATTCACATACCGAACAATTGGTTCAACAGGCGCTGGAATCCGTATCTCAGGGCAGAACAACGATCGTCATTGCGCATCGTCTATCTACGGTCATGCATGCAGATCGGATTCTCGTTATGGAGAACGGTGAGATTGTCGAGGAAGGCTCACATCAGAAGCTGATTGATGCAGAAGGTGTGTATGCTGATCTCTACACCCATGCGCGTGAAGCCGGTAATGATTCAGCTATCTCTGGATAGCGCATTAGCCGATCGAACCAAGGGAGGTTTTTAACTTCAAGAGGTTCAGCCCACGAGGTTCAGCACCGTCCTGTGTACTCACCTGGCTCATCTCACGCGCATCCACGTTGAACATGCCGCTCTGCGATGCAGGCGGCATGTTTGGTATATTTTCTGGGAAATGATAAGGAGGCGTACTTATGAAACCTGAATTACATACATCATCGGAGGCGGAGCTTGAGCATCGTCAGATCAGCTACCGTCGCTTTACGGCTCTATGGAAAGGAGCGCTGTGTCTTCTATTCTTGCTGTTATGTGTGACCCTGTTATGGATTATTTATGACGAGCGCGCTGGTCAACTGGAGACTTTGTATTATTCCATCGCAGCCATTCTTGGCATGTGGTTTATCGGGCCTTTATTTTTTATGTTTCTGTCCCGGGCAATCGCGAGTTCTACCGTGTTATTATCCTGGAATGATGAAGGGCTTCATACCCTAAAGCGGACCATCCACTGGGATGAAATTCGTAAAATTGAGCTTGGCTCTCCCGCATTTAGCAAATTGATATTGTCCTCATCGCCCATGATTGCCCTGTATCTGAAAGACGGCACCCGGCGTCATATCCAGACCGATCATTTGCTAACCAAAAAAGAGCTCAGCCGAGCAGTTTTCCTTTTGCAGGAGACGCTGCGCGAGAAACAGCAACACGACATCTGAAATCCAGCTCACATCATTCCGACTTTTCGATACCAACAGACAGGTTCATTCTATAATTTCCATACGGTAAAATGGCTTCCAGCAAGCTGCCAAGCTGCTCCATCGTTCCTGTGCGCACACGCATCAGGTAGCAGCCCTCTCCGCTGACACGGTGAACCTCCACGATGTCTTCACGTGCAGCCATAAATTCACGGAAGGCAGCATGCCTGTCGCCGGAATTCAGAAAAATCGTTACAAATGCCTGCAGGCCCAAGCCGAGGCGTTCCGGGTTCCATTTTACCGTATACCCTTCAAGAACACCCAGATCATACAGCTTGCGTACTCTCGCACCTACAGCCTGTCCGGTCAGATGCACCTCTTCCCCGATCTCTTTGTGGGAGCGTTTGGAGTCCCTGATCAGGCTTTTCAGTATACGTATATCTGTATCATCAATCGTTTCATTCATCTATTTTTCAATCCTTTCAACTTGAAATTAAAGTGGTCTGTTTTCTTTCAGTGTGTTATTTACGCCGATAAACGGGTTGTATAACATATAGGATAATAACATTAATTCCCGAAGGAGTGCAGGTTCAATGAAAATTCAATTGATTCGTAATGCTACATTATGGTTGGAATATGGGGGTCTGAATATACTGGTCGATCCCATGTTGATGGATAAAGAAGTGATGCCTGCTTTTCCGAACACGCCCAATGAATTGCGCAATCCAAGAGTGTCTCTGCCTGAGACGGAAACGGATTATCTTAATCCGGATCTACTAATCGTTACACATACCCACCCCGATCACTGGGATGAAGTAGCAGCGAAGCAGCTCCGCAAAGATGTACCTCTGCTGTGCCAGCCAGGAGATGAGGCCGTGTTCACAGGAGCCGGATTCACCAACGTTACCGCCGTGGATGACAAACATGAGTATCACTCCGTACGTTTTGCCCGTACTTCGGGACATCACGGAACCGGGGAAATCGGCGAGCGTATGGGCAAGGTGTCTGGTTTTGTATTGGAAGCGGACGGAGAACCTGTCTCGTATATCGCTGGTGATACCATCTGGTGTGAAGAGCCAGCCGAAGCCATTCGTCAATATCAGCCTGAGGTGATTGTGGTGAATGCTGGCGGTGCCCGCTTCCTGCAAGGAGATCCGATTACGATGGACGGACCTGACGTGGCTGCCGTGAAACGCCATGCACCGAATGCGCATGTGATCGCTGTGCACATGGATGCCATTAACCATTGCATGATGTCCCGCGTGGACCTCGCCAGTTACCTGACCTCCGAGCAGTTGGACGGACAAGTACTCATTCCACGCGATGGAGAGAGCTTTGAGTTTGGACCGGGGACCCACGCGTAATTGCAGGTTTCTATCGGAATAGCGATTCCTGAGTTCGTTAGATTTGCTGTACCACACTAATCTGCACAATAAGGCGCACACCATTCGTTAGAGGCTGGAGCACCAGAGTAAGTTCTCTTCTCTTGTTGCACTCAAAATGGGTTTTGAGTTCGCTTTACTTCACTTAAAGGCGGACACTTTATACCACGAAAAGGGCTGAATGCGTATAAACTCGCATCCAGCCCTTTTCTCTTATTGAGATCACATCAATACGGCATTGTTCTGCCATCGGAATGTCCTGTGTTCCTATGACTCCTTTATTCCCGCTGCAACCCGCATGATACTTCCTAATCTATTACTGAACTTTCAATCGGATCACGTTCCACGATGCTTTGGCCAGGCTTGCCGTGATCAATGTATCCGATACCTCTGCATCACCACGATTATGCGGAGCGACGCGATTCGGCTGTGCGGCAGTATTGGCTGCTTTCAGATCATCACTCTCCAGCACAATATGCTCAATCAAGCGGCATTTCCCGAAGCTGCGCAGATCCACTTCAAGCGGAAGTGATTCTTCCAGATGACGGTTTACAGCGAAAACAGTCACTTCACCCTGCTCTTCGTTATGCACCGCAATGCCCTCCAGATAAGGAACATCCGTAATTTGTTTGGTGTCATATTTCGGTGACTGGATCAACGGCACAAGTGCTGTTCCACGTCCAAACACGGAAGCATGCATGAACGGATAGAAGATCGTCTGTCTCCACGCTGCACCACCATTATCCGTCATGATTGGAGCGATAACGTTGACGAGCTGTGCTAAACACGCCATTTTGACACGGTCCGCATGTTTTAGCATGCTGATCAGCATACAACCCACAAGCAGTGCATCTTCATGGTTGTATACATCCTCCAGCTGAGGCGGAGCAATCTGCCATGGGTCCATCTTCTTGTCACTTTCATTGGAGTGGTACCATACATTCCACTCATCGAAGGACAGATACATCGTTTTTTTGCTGCGTTTCTTCGCTTTGATATAATCGCAAGTCGCTTTCACCGTATCAATGAAACGATCCATCTCCAATGAGCGTGCAAGGAAGGTTGGTGTGTCATTCTCCTGATTGCCGTAATACTGATGTAGAGATAGATATTCAACATGATCATACGTATGATCCAGCACCGTTGCTTCCCATTCCGGGAAGGATGGCATACCCAGGGATGAACTTCCGCAAGCGACCAGCTCAATCGTTGGATCTGTCCACTTCATTACTTTTGCGGCTTCGAGTGCAATCCGTCCATATTCTTCTGCTGTTTTGTGACCAATCTGCCACGGACCGTCCATTTCGTTGCCAAGACACCAGGTTTTGATAGCGTGAGGCTCCTTGTATCCATGTTTAATACGCAAATCACTATAATAGGAACCTTCCGGATGATTGCTGTACTCCACGATGTTGCGGGCTGCGTCTACTCCCCGTGTTCCCAAATTGACTGCCATCATCACTTCCGAATTCGCCTGTTTCGACCAATCCACGAATTCGTTGAACCCGAATTCATTGGTCTCGATGGTTCTCCAGGCCAATTCAAGTCTGCGTTTTCGTTCAGACACAGGCCCAACGGAATCCTCCCAATTGTAACCGGATACAAAGTTCCCTCCTGGGTAACGTACAATCGGAACCTGCAGCTCCTTGACCATCTCCAGCACATCGGTACGGAAGCCCTGGTCGTTAGCGGAAGGATGCCCCGGTTCATATATTCCACCGTATACGGCACGTCCCAGATGTTCAATAAATGAACCGTATAAACGTTTGTCGACTACACCAATTGTGAAATCCTTGTCTACCGTCATTTTTGCTTTTTCCATCGTGAAGTTCAGCCCCTTAAGATTAATATAAAAATTAATTGATAATCTATGGATCAACGTTCATATTTATATTAAAATCGATTATGGCACCAATTTCAACATGAATTTTGCAAAATGTTATTCTTTTAACTGGATTTATGTTTAACTTAATTCTATAAAAATAATTGATATGAGTTTGTCTCGTTATTCACACGTGCACGAAGAGGACAGAAAAAACCTGTAGAAGCGCAGCTGTCGCCTTTATCACCGGATTTTCCCATTATATGAGGAATCAAAAAAATCCGGGGATAACAGCGATCGGAAGGTTATTCTGTCAGCGTAGTGGACTCGTGTGAATAACACTTAAATCAACTCATATTACTGGAGGAACAGATGTGATCAGAGCAAATACCGATACAGAATGGCTGCCCCTATACGAGGCACTCGCGAGTGAGGTCCGTCTGCAGATTATCAGGCTTGTTGCGGAGAACCCAATGAACGTGAAGGACATTGCCGCCTCACTCGGCCTGAGCAGTGCCATCGTAACCATGCATGTTCGCAAGCTTCAGGATGTGGGCATCATTCAATCCAAAATGATTCGCAAGGACGGCGGCACGCACAAAATGAACAGCCTGGCCGTCGACTGGATTGGCATCTCCATGCCACAAGAAACGGGAGCCTCCCGCAAGCTTCATGAAGTGGCAATCCCTGTCGGGCATTACACCCATTTTGATGTGTATCCAACTTGTGGCCTGGCTACGTCCAATCAGGTCATTGGACAGTATGATGACCCACGCTATTTTCTGGATCCCGAGCGGATGCATGCCCATATTCTCTGGTTTGGACGTGGATTCGTGGAATACAAGATTCCAAACTATATCTTGTCCGGCCAACAAATCAGCGCCATTGAATTATCACTTGAGATCGGCTCAGAGGCACCTTCAGTCAACCCGAACTGGCCTTCGGATATTACCTTTATGCTCAATGGAATTCATCTCGGTGAATGGACAAGTCCTGGAGATTCGGGAAATGGACGCGGCATGTTCACCCCGGAATGGTGGAGCGACAGTGTCAATCAATATGGCATGCTCAAGGTGCTGCGAATTACGCATGAGGGCACATTTATTGATGGACAGCATATGTCCGAAGTTACGCTTGCGGATATTCCCGTAGAACGGAACCAGTGGACATTACGCCTCTCCGTGGAGGAAGATGCGCAGCATGTTGGCGGGCTAACATTGTATGGTCAGGGATTCGGCAACTATGATCAGGATATTCTTTTCCGCCTTTATTATCAGGACTGAATGAACAACAAAAAGAACCTTCTATCCCGCCGCAGAGGCAGAGATGGAAGGTTCCTTTATATGTTTTCCAGGTGTTTCAGGCTTGTATTATACGTACGACTTAGAGCGCACTTCCACCAAACAGGAAACGGTACTCCCAGTGTTTGCCGGAGATATCGCTGATTGTTACACCGCCGCCAGCGTTGGAATACGTGTGAAGGATTTTGCCGTCACCCAGATAAATTCCCGTGTGGGTAATGGTCGCAGTGGATTTGTTCACACTGGAGTATGATGATGCCGATGTGCCTTTATAGGACATAAAGTACATCAGATCACCGCGTTTCAGATTTTTCCAATTGGTCTGAACGGTTCCATTAGCTTTCACATATGCTCCTTGCTTACGTGAATCGGACGGAAGCTTGATTCCGAGTGCATCAATAAATGCCTGACGTACAAAGCTTGAACAGTCGAACGTAGCTGTACTGGTACGACTAGCACCAAACTCGTAGGGTGTCCCCCAATATTTCATGCCTGCCGCAATCACTTTCTCCACAGAAGCACTGCCTGTAACAGATGTACTGCTTGATCCCGATCCGCTTGTGCTGCCACTTCCTGTGGTCGTGTTGCCTTTTACGGCTTGTGTATATTTTGAAGAAGAAGATATGTACCCTGTCCGGTTGCCAGAATCCTTAACTTTATACCAGCCTGAGCCGGATTTTTGAGTTATCGTAACCGTTTCCCCTTTTGGAACCAAACGAACGATGCTTGCGGAAGAAGAGGGTGATGTACGCAGGTTTACTCCCCAGATGACTTTAACTTTTGAATTCTCAACTGCGGCTGCCGATACCGGTGCCGTTAATGCTCCTGTTGTCAGACTTCCCATCAGCATCGTTGCTGTTACACTCGCAGTAATGATCTTGCTTTTCCAGTTCATGATGTCGTGTTCCCCCTGATGTTACAGAATTTTAACCTGGCCTCATTTGCCGGGCTTGCCCCATTGTAAAACGGGCTGTCCATAACGATCATCAGTCCAAAGTCCTGTATTCAATCTGGCAGGCTTGAGCACTAAGAATCAGGGAAACATCTCACACCAGTTGGCTAAAACTACCGTAAATCACTTCTTTTTCAAAGGTTAAATTATTGTAACTATTTGCTGGGCTTCGTTTTACGCACAAAAGAAACATAAGCCACCCCTCACTCAGGATATAAGTCATATGACCTACATTTTAATATTTAAATTCTATATATGGTAAACATTACTATGATTCATTTTCTGAATCAGCTGCTTACCTGAAGAACTTAAACGCCTCCAACATGCAAAAAGCCGGAGATTTCTCCCCGGCTGTACTCTGTTTCATTACGAATCGATTATGGCTCAATACCCCAAGCATTGACTCCGCCAATATAAGCGGTCACCTTGTTCCAAGCGCTAAAGGCCGTTTTAGAAGCATCGAAAGAGTAGTCATTGGTCTGATCAAAATTCGTCCAGTTGTTCTTCGAGAAACGACCCTGAATAATTCCCGTCTCCGCCCCCGCTGCCAGACTGCCTGCCCCGGATTTGAAACCAATCTCCAGAACCGTATCCGCTGTCCCTTTTGCCGGATCTACCGTCACAAAATGAGCTTCAACGTTGGCACTGCCAATCTGAGCGTAATCACACCAGAAACTCAGATCGGATGCACTATCCTTCGTAAAGTAATACCGCACCTTCACCTGGCTCAGATCCACTGCTGTCGTGCCTGTGTTCTTGACATTGAACTGCGGGGTCACCGCATTGCCTGACGTTCCTGAACCGCCATTGCGGTATTGCACTTCAAGTGCACCTGTTGTTACAGGAGGTGCTGTTGGGGTCACCGTCACGACATTGGACAAGGTCTGCCCGCTTGCATTTACTGCCACCACTCGGTAATTGTATGCAGTACCGTTCACTGCCGTGGCATCGGTGTACGTTAGTGCCGTCAGTCCTGTAGCCAGATCGTCGTAGGCTCCACCTGCTACCGAGCGTTGTACCTTGTAACTTGCAGCTCCGGTCGATGCGGTCCAAGTTAGCGCAGCCTGATTATTGCCTGCCGTTCCCGTAAGGGTTAACACTCCCGGTATGGACGTTCCCGTTTGCGGAGTAGCAAATGCTTGAGCAGACGACGCCGATTCACCTGCCGTATTCACTGCGGTCACCACATAATAGTACGTAATGCCATTGGTCAGTCCTGTATCCGCGAAGGTCGAACCGGTTACCCCCGTTGCTACGGAAGTATACGGGCCACCGTTCACCTCTGCACGTTTTACCGTGTAAGAAGTCGCACCGGATACAGCATTCCAGTTCAGAACAGCCTGCTCACTGCCTGCTGCCGCTGTCAGCCCCGCCGGAGCTGCTGGCACTTGGATCACTGGACCTCCTGCGTCCCCGAGGAGACGATCATATTCGCCATATGCCGTAGCCATATCCACCTGTGACCAGAAGCGGTGATACGTAAAGGTTGGTGCGCCATTTTCCCATTTTTTCGTTGTTGGATTATAAGATGTTTTGTACAGATTATCCAGATAAGCCCATGCCGGATCTTGCTTGATGGCCGGCCGCAGGTCAGCGTAGCCAATATATACGCCATTCCCCCCCTTGGCTGGATCGGAAGGTACACCTGCCGTGCCCGGAATGGTGTTGCCCTGTCCGAAGGTTCCCGTCCAGTTCGCCGGAATGTAAATCTCTTTGGCAAAGAAGCGGAAGTAGTCTTTACGAACTTCTTCGGTCACGATCCCCACACCATCATTGTAATCCCATGCTGTATTCAGCAGTTTCTCGGCCATATTTTTGGCTTCCTGTCCTTTGTTACTGAGCATGCCGCTTTCTGCTTGAGTCCCCGCAGCAAAGAACGTCAATGCTTTGATATAGCTCCCCAGCACACCTGTATCCTGAGCAGGATCTTTGGTAACCACATGGAAATTCGGATTGTTCGTAAAGGAACTGAACCCATTCCACTTGTCCGGCTGCCCCTGCCATTCCTGGCTGCCTGGAATCCAGAATTCACCTGGTGCAGGTGTAGTGGCAACCTGTGCGTTGGTACCGCCAAGAATCCGTTGGCCTGCCGCATTCAAATAATATCCTTGTGCATCCGTTACCGGACGCTCATCGACGAATACATAATCCTTGGCCCAGTCTACCCACTTGGTAATGACTTTTTTGGCCATCTGGAAGTTCTCGGAGCTGAGGTCTTCGCTCTCGGCAAGAATGTAATACATCTCCGCTACACGTTCCAGCGACCAGGCTTGGAATCCAAACCACGTGTTGGAGTCGGGATCTCGATATACCGGAGCTTCCTGATAAGCCATGTCGTAGAACGTACTGGTTCCGGCAGGATACGCTTTGTAGGAGCCATCAAAACTGTTCGTCGCTCCGCCGCCAATCGCTCCTTCGTGAGACTGTAACCAGGTGTAGAATTCCAATTGGCGCTTCAGCGATGCATTCCAATCTGCCTTGGCTGTTGTCGATTTTGGAATCAGGCCACCTGCCGGATCAGACAAGGCATAAGCTGCCACCGGATTCTGGTATGCCTGATGTGTATGACTGGCGCCAATCCGCCAAGCCCAGTTGCCCCCCTCGCCAAGTCCACCTCCCCATGAGGTATACCACGCCATGAGATACATATTGGAGTCTTTGCCCGTACCGGCCGTCGGTGTGCCGTTCTTGGCACTTCCGATCTTCTGGAAGTACTTGTCGTGCATCCCATAGCGCAGATAGTCACCCATCTTCTTCGCTTTATCCAGATACGCTGTATTGGTGTAGCCCATCTCCTTCGCCCAATACAGTACCTGCACTGCACGTGCGTCAGCATCCGTTGCGTTGGTATAACGCCACTGGGCTGCCGGTGCCTGGGTTTCCTTGGTGAACAGGCTCATGAAACCTTCACCCGTTTTGCCAAACGTTTTATTGTCCTGAGACGGATGTGGAATGGCTTCCCATACGGACTCTTGCTCTCCACGCTGGAACGTATTCACGTAAGCCGCTGTATGATTCGGATTCAGCAGATTACCATACCCGTACCAGTTATCCACATCCAGCAGCCAGTGCATCAGGTACGTCTGATTGTTGCCGTAGGAAGCTTTCAGCTCGGCATCCAGTGGGTCTTTCCCGGCTGCATATTGCCCGTTAATAGCTGAAGGATATTGATCCGGAAAAGGTTTTTCCGCTGCATAAGTGGCCGGGCTGTTCGGATTGTAATAACTCATCGTAGGCTGCTCTTCCTTGCCGTCGCCTTCATTGACAGGGATGATGTATTTCTCCATGCTGTCCCAAGCCGCTTCCAGTTTGGACCAATCGCCCGTATAGTGACCGTACATCGTTTCCAGCCAGAGCCAGTAACTGTACGCCTCGGATGTCGTCATGTGCCCATAATCCGGTGCCTCACTCATCAGCGTTTCAATGGAATGATAGGGAATGCCCTCTGGAGAAAAATAACCGTTTGCCGGATCTTTCAGCTGATCATATAATTGCAAAAACCGCGCTTCATTGATTCCGTCCGCCTGAGCATCAACGGTCTGCTCCTCGGCATAAGCCGTTTGGGGACCTGCCCACAAACCGGTGTACCCGGTCAGCATAACGGTCCCTGCAAGCATGGCAGACAAGCTTTTTTTGGCAGCTGATTTCAACATGTATATCCCTCCCTGGAATGGTGAATTCAATTTGAATCACTCTGGGTCTGCGCATGCTGTTGATCTGATTTGTTATATTGATCTACCTTTAACGTTACGGCTCTATGCCCCAGACCTTCGTACCTCCCTGATATCCCGTTATCTGATTCCAGGCAGTGAAAGCCGTCTTGGTTGCATCATAGGAATAGTCGTTGCTCTGATCGAAATTGCTCCAATTGTTCTTGGAAAAGCGCCCCTGGATCACGCCTGTCTCCGCTCCGGCAGCCAGGCTGCCAGCCCCGGATTTGAAGCTGATCTCCAGAACCGTATCCGCTGTACCCTTTGCCGGAGTCAGCGTGACAAATTTGCCTTCAATATTGGCACTGCCGATCTGGGCATAATCACACCAGAAGGTCAGATCTCCAGTGCCGTCCTTCGTAAAATAATACCGCAGCTTCACAGTACTCAAATCGATCGGCTGAGTCCCTGTGTTTTTCAAATTAAACTGTGGAGTCACCGCATTGCCGGAAGCACCTGATCCTCCATTACGATACTGCACCTCAAGCGTGCCTGTCGTTGCCGGAGGCACATTCGGTGTCAACGTCACGATATTGGACAACGTCTGTCCGCTCGCATTCACCGCGGCGATTCGATAACTGTACGCCGTGCCATTTACCGCTGTTGCATCGGTGTAATTCAGCACTGCCAACCCAGTTGCCACATCGGCATATGCGTCGCCCACAACGGAGCGCTGTACCTTATAAGTCTCAGCTCCCGTTGCTGCCGTCCAGGTCAGAATCGACTGGGCATTACCTGCCGTACCGCTTAATGTCAGTGCGCCAGGCAACGATGTTCCAGCATGCGGCGTGGCAGAGACTTGTGCAGATCCGGGCGATTCCCCTGCTGAATTCACAGCCGTCACCACATAATAATAGGTTCTTCCATTCGTCAGCCCAGTGTTCGTGTATGTCAATCCATGTACACCTGTCGCGACAGAAGTATATGGCCCCCCATTCACCTCGGCACGCTTTACGGTGTACGATTCTGCCCCAGGCGATGCTCCCCAGTTCAGGATGACCTGAGCATTCCCCGATACAGCCTGCACCCCCGAAGGTGCAATAGGTGTGACGACTGGTGTGACACCGGGCTCCTGGCCGTATATCCGTATTCCGGCATCGTAGACCGGAAGATATGTGCTCTTCGCCACATTGCCTGTGCCCAAGCCCTGGAATGAATGATCATTATTCGCATTCCACGTGCCTTCCGGGCCGGTAATGCGGAACTGAACCTCTTTGCGATAATGACCTTCCCCGCCTGGATAGATCTTAGTCCCAGTAAAGTCCGCAGTAACAGCGTAAATTCGTTTTCCTGCATCAACCACAACCGGTTGGGATACAGTCCCTCCCTCGGCATATGCGGTTGTAACATGGACATCGGAAACGGTATATCCTGCAGCGTAAACTTCACTCAGATCCACGAAATAGCGAAAGGACAACTTATCCCCCATTCGGGCAGGCCAACCCGAACGGTTGTTCAGTTGAGCCTTGATTTCCGTGTAATTGGAACCGGACGCCTTCACGGCAGCTTCAACAAATAGCTCATCCGTCTTCACTTCGGGAGCCGGGAAATTCGCAATGGGCTGATCATTCTGGCCGAACAGCAGATTCATTTTGGCTAACGCGCCTGTAAAGCCTGCATTGTAATCGGTTGCCACCTCATTGCTGACATAGTCACCAATAGAATCGGTATAAGCATCCGAGGCATCCGGTCCACCAACCATCGCGCCGTACAACGTGTGACGATGCTCTGAAGGTACATTTTCATTGTTCGTCCATGAACTGTGGGAGGTACGGTGATGTGGGTGTTTAGGCGGATTCTGTCCATAACCGACCACATAGCTGCTCTGGCGAGGATTATCCCCCAGAATATAGTTCATTTGAGAGACTGCAAAATCCTGATACCTTGCTTTCTTCACCGGATCACTGACCCAGTCGGAATACACAAAAGCAATAAAGGATGCATTCGCTGCATAACGGAGCGATCCCCATGTATCAAGCCAGGCAAGCCCGCCCGGTGTATACTTGATTCGTTGTCCATTCGTGCCTATGGACCAATAATCCAGATTGCGTTCTGTTGATTGAATGAACCGTGTCGCTTCTGGCATGTTCAGACTCGACGTAATACGAGCCAATAGAATCTGGGCACCGTAATGTTTGTCATCCCAGCCTTGGGTCCATGTATAAGCCCAATTCCCGCTCTGTCCATCCGCCTGCCACAGATTCGCCGTAGCAATCGCCTTGGACAAGTAAGCGCTATCATTTGTCGCCATATATAACCATGTTGCAGCCCAGGCGAGTTCATCATAGTAACCTGTCCATGAATTGTAGAACGATTGGGCATCTGTAATGCAATCCGAATATTTACCTCGATACGTATCGGCAAAGCTGTACAGCTCCTTGGCATGCTGGAGCAGCTTGTTGGCATACGCCGGGTCACTATCCCGGAACACGATGGATGAAGAAGCGAGTGCCGCTGCGGTTTCTCCCGCAAGCTCACTTCCCGGACAGGATGCATCAATCTTAAATGCAGGACGACTCATTTGCATCACTTCAGCCGGTCCCCACCAGGCATGGTCCGTATTGCCCGCTCCGACCTGTCCCCATAATTCATTTGGTTTCGTGTGCGCTTTCACAAAATAATCTGTCGCCCATTTCAAATTATCCTTAATTTCTTCCAATTGTCCTGCCTGTTCATACCCTTCGCGGTATTCCACAACAGACCAGGCAAGCATCGTAGCAGAATAGGCCATAGGCAGGCCGAATTTCACATGATCTCCAGCATCGTACCACCCTCCGGTCAAATCAACCCCAACATCCGCTCCGTCATTTAATCCGGAATCACCACGCCATTCCACCCGGTTGTCTTCCGGCAATTTCCCTGAACGCTGGGTTTCATAGAAATAAACCGCCTTCTGCAATGCTTCCGCATAGTTATGATTCCCGGCAGCCGCATCTGCCTTGCCATTCCATGCCTGTATGGATGTACTTCCTGCCAGTAGCCCTGTCGATAACGCGAGAATAGCGACTCGTCTCCACCAGCTTCCCTTCATCTTCAACCATTCATCTCCTTTTACAATTCGGTATCTCGTCATTTTCCAATTACACTGATGTAATGACCCGCTCCTTTCTATGGTGTGACTCCATGTATTTCCACCATTAATTACCATTATAGTCTTTTGTTTCAGTTGCAATATCAGCGCTGGTGACTTCTGAAATAACATTGTTGTGACATGTTTGGGGAGTGATATGACAAAAAAAGACTGTTTCTCATATCGCATGAACGCGATATGAGAAACAGTCCTGATAATTCGTATCACCCTTGGTACAGGCTGAATTATAATCAATTCCATTATTCAGTCTGAACACCCGTCTTTTGGATCGTTTACACTCTGAATTTGTTGATTTGCTCCTGCAACTCTTCTGCCATTTTGGACAAAGAGCCCGCGGATGAAGCAATCTCTTCCATTGAAGCCAGCTGCTGCTGGGTTGCGGCAGATACATTATGCACGCCACCTGCTGCTTCTCCAGCTATGTTGGAGATCTGATCCACGTAACCTACAACTTCATTCGTACTTGCTGACATTTCCTCCGAACCTGCGGATACTTCCTGAATTTCACCAGCAACCTTGTTCACTACGTTTGAAATCTGCTCAAATGCTTGTCCTGCCGCGGTTACAATCTCAATTCCGGCCTCCGTTTCATTGCTGTTCACTTTCACAGCCTGCACGGCATGATCCGTATCCTTTTGAATTAATTGCACAAGATCCGTAATCCGTTGTGCAGATGTAGAAGACTCCTCTGCCAGCTTCCGCACTTCTCCAGCTACGACCGCAAAACCACGCCCGTGCTCCCCTGCACGTGCCGCTTCAATCGCTGCATTCAATGCAAGAAGATTGGTCTGACGAGCAATATTGTTGATAACCTCGGTAATGGTACCAATCTCTGCGGAACGTTCTCCCAACCCTGTAACCAGTTCTGTCAGCGAGGCAATGGAATTACGAACAGAACCCATCTGTTCAACAGCCTGCTGAATAATCATATTTCCTTCGGCAGACTGATTCGCTGCATCAACAGCAGATACGGATACACTTTGAGCAAGCTCGGCAATTTGTTCCGAACCAAGAGCCATTTCACTCATCGCCTGGGAAGAACGCTTCACCATATCTACTTGATCGGATGTACCCACGGCCAATTCTTCAACCGTTTCGGAGATCTGTTCCGATGCTCTGGTGTTCTGTTCTGCACTTGCCAGAAGTTCTTCCGAGGAAGCAGCTACCTGTTCGGATGTCATCGATACAGATTGAATCATCTCCCGCAGGTTGCCTGTCATCGTATTGAAGGAATCAGCCAGCGTTCCCAGTTCATCCTTGTTCTTGAGCACGATCTTCTCACTAGTCAGATCCCCACCTGCAATCAACATCGCCGCTGCATTCATCTTCTGAATTGGACGTGAGATGATGCTTGCAATGAAGAAGGCAATAAACATAGCCATCAGAAAAGCAACAATGGTTACTCCCAAAATAATATTAAATGCTTTTTTGGCCAGATCAACCGATGCATTCGTAGCCGAATCTGATCCTTCATTCCCCATTACAATCAATTGGGCAATGGTATCGTTGGCTGAATACCATAATGAATAAGCCGCAGTGTGTAGTTTGCTGGCTTCGTTGTAATTGTTATTCAAGCCTAATTCAATGAATGCGGGCATTTTTGCGATATAGTCCTCGTAGTTCGTACTGAACTCATTGTAAAGTTTCATTGCCTCTGCATTGTTTTCAATGAAGACTAGCAGCTGTTTACGTTCATCCTCAATCTTGACCAGGAGCTGTTCCAGAGATTCATTCAGCTTGGCAGTTTCATTTTCATCCTGTTCAACAATGATGGCCAGAGCAAGCCGCTCCACATCGGATATGTCCCCATTCATCTGGCCCAACAAAGATACACTGGGCATCCATGTCTTGTCCACATCATCGGCTTTGTTTGACATACCATGGATTTGGGTGAGCGCATATATGCTGACAAAAACAAGCAACGCCACAACCATTAAAAATCCAGTCAGTAACTTCATCCGAATTGTAAATCTAAACTTCCCCATCATTTTTCCCCGCGAACCTTTCATATTCCCCACTCCTTAGCTTTAGCGCATAACTAATATAATATATCGACACCTAACGTCATGAATTGTAGATATCCGAATTCGATTTTCAGAAATTTCATGTAACTCCGAAATTAACGCAAAAAAAGCCCCAACTCTTTGGCTATGCCAAGGAACTTGGGACTCTATACGAATGTACCTCTCATCTCAAACATATACGTTCCAGAACTAACGAAACACCCGCCGATGAATGTTAATGAAAAAATCGGGAATCGACTTGGTATAATTACGCGTAGCAATCAGGATTACACTGACCAGACTACCCAGAATGAATCCGCCCAGAATATCCCCAGGGTAATGTACACCTACGTAGACACGCGAGACTCCTGTCAACACAGCAAGCAACAGCATCCATGCTCCGAATCGTCGACCGATAAAAAACGAAGCAGCAGCTAGCGCGAATACAAAGGAAGCATGTTTACTTGGAAAAGATGGATCTGGCACATGCGGAACCAGTTGATTCACGGTGCCTTCCACGAACGGCCTTGGATGACCTACCGCAGGTGAAATTCCCCATTTTGCCAGACCCAGCGCTATTATCGAGGCTACACACGCATAAAACACAATTCGTTGTTTAGACGGATTACCAAGAAACCACACAATCACTAGCAGTCCTATCATAACCCAAACCGCATATTCAGCAGATGTAATCATAAACCAGTCCAGAAACGGAATTCGGTCTGCAAACTGGTTGATCCAATTAAATACAGATTGATTCATAACAGTCGTTTAATACCTCCATTACACAAAACACGATTATTTTTTACATAATAAATATACACTAACTATTTGTCAAACATATCGCTTGGTAGCCGAACTTTCGAAATCAAAGAGGACAATTCTCTTACTTTTTGTTAAACTAGTTTGGGTTACATAATAGTTCATTCATAGAAAGGTGAAGATTATGCTTAAGAAATGGTTATGGGGGACCTCCCTAACCCTGGCACTCGCCATAGCGGGTGTCATTGTATATTACGGATACTCGATCGTTCATTTTGCCAATAGCATCTCAACCGCTTCGGACACCTCCTCTTCTGACAAAAACAAAAATACAGACACCCCAACTACCCCTGTTCCCAAATGGGAAGGGAAGGAACGAGTTAACATTTTGCTGCTTGGAGGTGACACCAGAGGAGATGATCCGGGCCGTTCAGACTCAGTCATGGTCGCGTCCATTGATCCGGTATCCAAGAAAGCCCATCTCTTCTCTATACTGCGGGATACATATGTTGAGATTCCTGGACATGGCAAGAGCAGACTCAATGCAGCCTTCTCCTACGGTGGAGCGGAATTAACCAAACAAACGGTCGGTGACTTGCTCGGCATCCCTATTCAGCATTACGTGTATACCGATTTTATCGGATTCATGGCGCTGGTTGATGCTGTGGACGGGATCGACATTGATGTGGAGAAAGACATGTATTATACCAGCAAAGCAGATAAACATATGTACGATATTGACCTCAAAAAAGGACTTCAGCATATGGATGGCAAGACTGCCCTGCAGTATGTCCGGTTCCGGCACGATGCCACCTCGGACTTTACGCGTACCGAACGGCAGCGGATTTTCATGACTGAGCTGGCCAAGAAGATGCAAAGCACCACTTCGCTCTTCAAAATCCCTGAAATATTGGAAGCTGTCGCTCCATATATCGAGACAGACCTCAGTCCAACACAAATGTTAAAACTGGCTTCGCTCGGATTTGATATTAATGTGAATGAAATTGATAAACAGCAGATTCCTCCTAACAAGCTGCTAACCAATGAGCTTGCAGGTTCTGCTCAGGTACTCGGTGTGAATAAACCGAAACTCCAGGCGTACATTCAGAATCTGTTTGAGGAAGATGCCAAATCTTCAGAGGATGATTCAACGAAGGTACAGGACTTGAACTGAATTAAATGAAAATGAAGCAATGATAGCATAGGCTAATTTGATTAAAAGACGGCGAACGCCGTCTTTTTTTGTACCTATTTCCCCCATTTAATGCAGCCTTAATGTTCAGCATGTACCCTTAAATGATGAATTCCGGTTACAGAAGGAGGATTACACGTGAATAAACCGCGAATCGTGGAATGGACACAACTGCGCGGCCTTGCATTTCTCGCCATTGTGATGCAGCATAACATCGCGGAATATATATATCGCGCCGATATTGAACAACCTGATTCCGTCATGCTGACCATGATTTATCATCTGACTCGTTTTGGTACGCCGACATTCGTCTTTCTGGCTGGTGTAATGCTCTTCTACCATCACAGTCACACCAAACCGGATTACCCCCGGTTTATCCGCAAACGGTTTGGTGATATCTATGTGCCCTTTGTGGTATGGACGTTCATCTACTGGTTGTTTGTCCGGGTATTTACCCCTGAGTTCTGGCTTTCGGGTATGCCGGACTTCCGTAGTCTCGTTCGGGAACTGTTCCTCCCCCAGACGGCATATCATCTGTGGTTTGTGATTATGGTGTTTCAGTTCTATATTTTGTTCCCCCTGTTTCTTAAGGGAGCAAAGTTCATTCAAAGACGTATTGAAAAAGTTACTCTTTTCACACCGATGCAATCGATTATTATGTTGGTTCTCATTGGAATGGCATTATACACATTGCTTATGAAATGGTCCTACTACGACATGGCAGGATGGACAGCATCTCTGCCACAGCCCTGGGCAGGCCTGCTTCAGTATCGTTCCTATTCATGGGTTATGTACTGGTTCTACTTTTTGCTGGGTGCAGTATGTGCGTGGTCCGTGGATAGCTGGAGGGGTTGGACTGCGAGGGCATTGCCCTGGATGATCTGTCTGTTTATCGGAATGTACATCTGGCTTGGATACGATGTGCTGCGGGGGTCAGGGGATGTCGTTAACCTGAATATCTCAACCTATCTGAAACCGACGACATTCATTATCATCATGGCTCAGATGTTTATGTTCTATGGGTTCCTGGTACTGCTGCGAGGCAAAGATACCCCATTTCAGCGTCTCCTGACGTGGATTGGCCGATATTCGTTTGGAGGCTATCTTGTTCATGCACTGGTTCTATACTGCATCGCGTATATTACCCGGCCACTTATGCTTACCGGATGGCATCTGCCCGTAACGTTGTTGTCGTTTCTCGTCACCGTGGCGACGGCTCTTGCCATCAGCTGGGGACTTTCCAAACTTCCGGGTTCTCGCTTTACCGTAGGATTACAACGGAAGAAGCGCCCAGGCCGTCGCTTGCATCATGCTGTTATTCCGGGCACGGGCAGAACAAGTTCACCCGAGCGCAATCCGTCAGCCAGCGCCAATCGCAGTCCGGAAACCAGCCAGTCTTAGTCGTATAGAAAAAGCGTCTCCCTTGAGGAAGACGCTCTTTTTTACTTCACTTCTGTAGAAGCGGATTTTCCGGGTACAGGTTCGTGAGGACCAGGGGCTTGGAGTACATTGCCCTTCTGGTTAACGAATCTTTTCAGGTCACCTGTCAATTGCTCCTTCAGCTTGTCAACCAGCTGCGTTTCGCTGATGCCTTTTGCCTGGGCAATCTCAGCCAGGGACTTCCCGCTCTGAAGCTGCTGATGGAGCTGCTCCGGGGTGATGCCGATAAAGCGGGCAATAGCGCCCTTGTCCATCATTGGACGTCTGTTACCATGGTGAGCAAAATCACGTCTTAATTCCCGCAGTGGTGTATTGATTACCTTTTTCAGCTTGGTATCCATACCCGCTTTGGCTGCTGCTGCCTGCTCCTTCGTGAGACAGCCTTCTTCGGCTGCTTTATCCAATCGCTGAGAGAGGGAAGGCTTCAGCTTCTCCAACAATTGATCTTCACTAAGTCCCTTGCGTTCCTTGGCAATCTGAGTCAGCGTTTTGCCAAGCTCCATCTGTTCCTTTAAATCCCGGAGCCCAATGCCGAGCAAATCTGCGGTTTCTCCAATCATAAACAGGCCGTGACCTGCCTGCATGCATGGCTTGGTCTGATTCGTGGAGGAGGATGGTGTCGACACATGATCTTCAACAGATCCATTTGGATCAGCGAATGCCGTATAGCCGGTTGCTGCTGTTATAAATACGGCTGCCAGTCCGGCCGCCATCCATTTCTTCCAATGGTATTTCATTTCTCTTCTTCCTTTCGTATGTCAAAATCCTGTGCTTTCTTAGTTTGAGCCTAACTTCCGCTTTTTTATGCCATAAAAATACAAAATGTCATTGTTTTTTTCACAATTCATCACAAAACCTCCTATTTTTTTCTATTCTTTTCCGGTATACTGAAAGTAACTTCATGATCTAGTCAAATAGTCCTTAATCACTTTATCACGGGAAGGGCGTAACCAAACGATGCGGAGAGAATGGTTTGATCCGTTTAGATCCGATGTGGAGGTGGTGTTCGCTGCGGCAGAGCAGCTGGTACAGAAATATCCTGAACCAATGTCAGAACATGCACTAGAACAAATTCATTTGGTCAATCCTTTGTTACGAGATTCGGGTCACAGCTACATCGGCTACATTATTCCGTTGTGGTTGCAGCTCTCGGATGGACTACCTCCAGAGAAAGCACACAAACTGAGTACTGCCTGCCTCATGCATATGTTATATTTTTTGAATCAGGATGAAGTTATGGACGAACGTCCCGAAGATGTGACACTGAAATTGTCACTGGGTAATCTGTATTACGTCGATGCCATCTGTGCCTATTCAGAGCTATTCAGCCTTTCATCCCCGTTCTGGACGTATTTCAGACAGTATGTCGAGGATTGGGCTATGAGCGTCACCGGTGAGAACTCCATCGATTATTTCAAGAGAAGCCCGCTTTTAATTGCCCAAAAAGCCGCCCCACTTCAGCTTGGAGCTGCTGGCTCACTCCTTCTTTTGGAACAGAAGCATCGCATTACTCCGGTGTGTTCTGCCGTCAACATTGCACTGATGACTCTCCAGATGACAGATGACTTTACAGACACGAAACAAGATGCTGTGCATGGAAATTACAACAGCTTCCTCTCCCACATATCCGCAGCACTGGAACATAACTATCCGGTTCATCCTGTAAGCGAACGTGTACATGACAATGTATACAATACTCAATTCATGAACTCCTATGTAGACATTGCTCAGCGATATAACATCAGACTGACATCTTCTAACTCGGGTATTTCGCATCTTGAAGCGTTTAATTCCTACTTATGCGACATTCTGGGACAAGCTGTTCAGGACATTGAACAGCACAAAAAAATGCTTCTTCAAGGCGGGTTTCATTACTGGATCAGCGAGAAACAACATTTGTCCTAATCATAATTGAAGAGCTGGTACAGTTGAATTTTAAATATGAAGGGAATGTTGACGATGATGGTATCAGAGAAAACGTTGCACGAGGATATTATTGAAAAGGCCTGGACAGATGAGCACTTCAGACAACAACTGCACTCCAACCCGAAGCAAGCGCTTCGTGAAGCATTTGGCATTGATATTCCTGAGCACGTTCAAGTCCGTACCGTTGAAGAACAACAGAACGACTATGTTCTCGTAATTCCTCCCAATCCATCCAAAGTACAATATGATGTGAATTGCGGACCGTGGAGAAGCTAAACGAACTAGATTAAATATGTAAATTGAATACAGAAGGGGTAGCGAACAAAAAAGCCATTGTACACTTCTGCCGCTCGTCATTCGACGAACGCGGCAAAAGATACAACAGCTTCTGTTCCTACCCCTTTTGTGCTTGTAAAGCTGATCTGCCCATGCATGGCTTCAACGATACGGAAGGTCACCATCATGCCAAGGCCTGTCCCCTTAATTTTGTTCGAGAAATAAGGCTCACCAAGGCGGACCAACGCTTCCTCATCCATGCCTTCGCCGTTATCTCTAACATGTACCTTAATGACCCCATCCTGGGCATAAGCCCAAATATCAATCTGGCCCTGTCCTTGCAGAGCTTCAATACTGTTCTTAATAATATTAATAAAGGCCTGTTTGAACTTGGAAGAGTTCCCTCTAATCCATAGATCTGGCGGAATGTCAGTTGTTATTTTACCCCCTTCGAGATTAGCCATCGGTACAAGAATACCTTCAATATGGTTAAATTCATCTGCGATATTCAGGGAGATAATATGATCAAACTCTGGTTTGGCGAACGTCAGGAAGTCGGTAATAATGCCGGAAGCCCGATCAAGCTCCTCCAGAGCAATCCGCACGTACCCCTTGTTTTTGTTGTCTTCCTGCTCTGTCATGAGCTGAAGGAATCCTCGTGTCACCTGCAGCGGATTACGAACCTCATGAGCAACCGACGCTGCCAGTTCGCTAATAATCTCCATTTTCTCGGATCGCTGCAATTCATTATTAAACAATTCCAACTCTTTCGAGTATTCAAGCACTTTGGTATGTTTTTCAGCAAATCTGCTTCCCAGTATGGCAATAAGTGAGATAATAAAAGCAACCATCGACCATTTCCACCATATCAGATGATATGTTTCATTACGCTGGTAATACCACAGTAGTTCAGCAACACTGATTAAGGCAAATGTGCCGAATCCTGTAGCAAGCAATAGAGCTTCCCTGCTCCGTTGAAGCGCTTTGGAGATGGTACCGATCATTAAGATGCTTAACAGGATTACGAGAATGAATCCAATCACGTTCTGAACCAACAAACTGTAGAGCATGTCCCATTGACCGCCTGAAATAAAATCGATCATCAGGGCAGCTACAGCTACTCCAGAATAGATGACTTGAAATTTTCTTAGTTTGGTAAAGATGCCATAACGACCTGGTCCGATAATTTGTTCAAAAAAATAACAGAGTGCAGGCATGCCCATGAGCATCGCCAGATCAAACAATACGGAATACAGATTCCCGTAAACCTGGTAAAACGTATATAAAAATTGCGAATAGGTGATAATCATCGTTCCGATAGAACCCATCACGATACATAGCGAAATCCACATCCCTTTATGGAACTTGCCCAGGAAAAATGTGCAGCTCAGCATCGTTAGAGCCGTGAATACAAAGGTTGCTCCCAGTATCACATCAAGCAGACCATTGTGAATGTACTTTTCCTGTAAGGTAGCATAAGACCCAACCTGAACCATTCCGTAGATGCCAAGTCTGCCTTTCTCATTCTCGGACCATATATACAGTTTCCCACCTGAATTCTCACTCGATAGAGGTAACAACACCGCGTTATTATCATAATTGTAATGATAATTCTCATACACCTTACGATCTTCCAGATAGATTACAATGTGATTTCCTTTAATATTCTCAAAACGGATTGCCGAGCTCTCTTCGCTTATTGTAGGAATGGTCACACGAGTCCACAAGGAACCTGTAGGAGCTTCAACACTGCTGTATTCCAGCTTCTCTGCACCTTGCTTCTCCCAGATCTCCTCCGAACCTTGAACCTCACTGATGAATCCCTGATCGTGCACGTTCCCCCATTTTACTTCCCATCCCGTTATGGATACAGGTCTGTCAACTTCTCCAGCAGTCGCTGAAACGAAGTCATGCGGCAAGCAGAGAATATTCAACATACTTATCCATAAGATGATGATAGCTTTGGGCACATTTTTCATTCACAGCACCTCAAAGTTCTTATTTTCTCTATCCCCAAGTTCTCTCATTTATCATTCGCCATAGTTTAACGTGTCACCTTCTTGGAAGAAAATGAAAATTCACAATTTAGTAGATTTATAGTTTTATTTCCATTTTATTGTTGAAACCGAAGTGTTTTGTCGGTTATTCCCGCAGATCTTCGAACTGGTTCACAATCATTTCGCGCTCTTTCTGTTCGATCTGTGTGCGATACTCCAACCACTGCTCCGTTTCCTCATCGTCATAAATGGTCCATATATCCGAGAAAAGATAGTCCCTCAACTGGACAATCTGTCCTGACCATATCCCGCCTACCCAGAACAGCCCGTCCGGACGGCGAATAACCGTACGGGAAAACCCGGGCGTAGACGCTTTTTGCCCGATTCGGATTCGAGTGATCATATTACCCAGCGTAAACCAATCCAATTGGAATTCCTCCCTCATATATCCATGTTTCATCATAACATAGGCAGCTGTAAAACTGGCGTCTGCGATTCAATTGTGCCTGCCGGGTGTAATGGTTCCTCAAAGCAAACAATTACCCTTAAGGAGATGATTGGAATGAATGAGCCACACAAAACGGTAGAGGTAGAGCATAAGGATGTTCAGCATAAATCGGATTCGAGCAAGGTTGCTTCCACGTTTATCAAATATGCGGCTTATATTATTATTTTCTTTGGATTCCTGTACTTTCTGGTCAAATATGTATTCCCCAAATTTTAAAGTATATAAGTTGACTCTGTAATTTGTACATCTTTTACTTTCATCTTATATTCATATTTAGGTAATTCAAGGGAACCATAATGGGTGCGAGATTACAACATTAGCCCTTTGGGTAACTACGGGATAAGAAACTTTTCAAGAGGATGCCCAATTACACAAACAACCATTAAATATAATTTCACTGAAACGGAGTGTTATTTATGTCAGACAGACCGATTAGCAATGAAGAGAGTGATCGTTACTACGACCGTTATCAGAGGTCCCGTGATATTCCACCAGAAACCGAAGTCCCTGAAGGTGACATAGACACTTTTGATGAAGTTACGGGAAGACGTATCGACACCGAAAATACAGTGAATCCGCCTGTAGCTTTAGTGCCTACGGATGAGCCGGAATTGGAGTCACGGACAGCGGAGCCTGAACTCGAATCCGTACCTGATGCTGATCTTATTCAACCGAATAGTCCAGTGGATCCGGCCGCACCCGACCCCAATGCCCTTCACGGGACGGACCTGCTGAACGGCGCTGGAGCGGATGCCAAACCAGAGAACGACATTCCACCCCGGCGTTAAATCCTCATGCTACAGCCTGATTAGGAGGTGCAAACATGATGAAGGATGATCACAAACGACACGTACATGAGCCGGAAAATCTGGTAACCGAACGAGATATTGATCCGAATTTTGGATTGTTCACAGAAGATTCCTTTCCAGAAGCTCTAGCGGATGAAGATCAGCTTGATGCTGTTGAACATGCTATTCCGAAGGAGAATGTTAACCGGAAAGATTCACATACATCTGAGGATCAATAGGATCGTATCACCCATTCAATGAGCGTATAGGAAACCTCTTCGCCAAGAGGTTTCTTTTTGCTGTGCTCTTCACAATGACAAAGCGTTCATCCGAAAAAGAGATGGCCACCGTATCTCTACAGTGCCATCCCATTTCTCTGTTATCCGATTAGTCATTTAACCATTTCGTCTACTTCGCCAAAGGTTTGCCCGATCCCGGCAACCTCTGTTCCAGTCTGGACCATTTCGCCACAATGGCGGTAATCAGAAGCGCAACTCCGTTGATGATAAAAATCCAGCGAATCGGTAACCAGCCACCCAGAACACCACCGATAATTGGTCCCGCCATCGTACCAATCTGGGAAGCCGACTGATTCAGGCTGAATGCTCTCCCCCGGAAGCCGGGTTCAGTCACTTGCACAATCATCGCATTGATCGCCGGGAACACCGCAGCGAAGAACAATCCATACACAAATCGCAATATGCCGAAGCCTATATAACCTGTAGTGAAGAACTGCAGGAGGTTACCAATTGCCCCACCCACAAGGCCAATAATCAGCACTTTGCCATATCCGATTCGCGAACCAATTTTACCCCAACGCGGTGCCATAATGACCGTAGCTACACCAACTGCGGAGAAAATAATTCCCGAGCTGAGAGAAGCACGATCAGGCTGAATGCCCATTTCCATCACGTACACGGTCAATAATGGCTCCAGAATCATGACGGAGAAGGTACATATACCCATCATGCCAAGCACCGTAATAAACAATCGATTGGCCCGGGCTTCACGGATGTCATCCATCACATGAGAACGAGCCTTGTTCCGGTTGAAGTTCTCTTCTTTTACCCAGAAGGTTGCAATCAACGCAGAGACCAATACAACGATACTGGAAAATAAAAACGCATTCCGGTTGCCGTAATAATGGCTTACTACACCGCCAATTAATGGGCCGATTATACCTCCTGTTGCCCCGGCGGTAGACATGATGCCAAGCGCATACCCCGTCTTCTCTTCCGGTGTGTTCGTACCGACCAGTGCAATCGCTGCCGGTACAAACCCAGCGAGCAATCCCTGAAACAAACGAACCACGATTAGTGAATACGGGTCCTGCACAAAATAATTGATCAAATACAAAACCGCAAGGCTGTATCCCGACCGGATCAGCATTGGCTTGCGCCCGTATTTGTCAGCCAGTGATCCCCAGAAGGGAGACACCAGGGCACTTGCCAGAAACGTGATACCAAAGGCAAGCCCTGACCAGAACTCCAGGTGATTACGAACGCCCAGATCGCCACTCAAAAACAAAGGCAGAAATGGGATGGAGATTGAATAAGCGGTGCTGCAGAAAAACACACCTATCCACAAAATCACCAGATTACGCTTCCACGAGAAGTCCATATACCCGCACGCCCTTTCCGTTACTGACGACGGGACTGCCGTGTATTGGAGCGGACGGAACAGACCCGTACGTCCCTGACTGCGGAAGCATTTTCCTTATTTTACACCTCTGTAAGCATTTACACCATCCCTTATCGCCCATAGAATCATGCCTTGCATTGCCATCTTGTCCGCAAAAACGGTATGATAGTTGAGGGATTATCCGAGAATAATTCTGACTAAATATATTATGCAGAGATGCAAGGGGGAACGTTCTCATGTCTTTTCGGTGGAAAAAAACAACAGCTGTGTCGCTGGTTCTAGCGATGCTGCTTATCGTCATTAGTGGTTGTGGGCGCCCTACAAGCGGCGCGACGGAAACACCGGCTCCAGCGGAACCTACTGGTCCAAATCCTGTAGCCACCATTGAAATGTCAGATGGTCAGAAGATCGTCATCGAGCTCTATCCAGAGATCGCTCCAAACACGGTGAACAATTTTATCTCACTCGCTAATAAGGGTTTCTATGACGGTCTGATCTTTCACCGCGTCATTCCAGGTTTTATGATTCAGGGTGGTGATCCCAACGGTGATGGTTCGGGTGGACCAGGATATACCATTAAGGGTGAATTCACTTCCAATGGGCACAAAAATCATCTGAATCATACCCGTGGGGTCATTTCCATGGCCCGGACAAATGATCTGGACTCCGCAGGCTCCCAGTTTTTCATCATGTTAGCGGATGCTGACTACCTGGATAATCAGTACGCCACATTCGGTAAAGTCACAGAAGGTATGGATGTCGTTGATGGCATTGCGGCTCAACAAATAGGTGAAAACGATAAACCAGTCAACGATCAAGTGATGAAAAAAGTCACTGTCGACACCCATGGTCTGGAGTATCCAGAACCGGTAAAAATGCCTTAACCTGTGGAACTGAACGAGTCGTCGTTCTGATTCATCCTATGTAAGACAAACAAAAGCTCTGTCCTGTGCGATTCTCGCCAGGCAGAGCTTTATTCAATGTTAGCGTTTACATAAATGACTTTATAAAAAATGCCCTCTTCTGGCACGATTCTATATGCAGCAGCTCTGCAACCCTCTGTTCTCAATACATCCATCCCATCAAACGCAACCAACCGATGATCGCAATCCATAGCGGACAGCTGAAAGCAACACCCCATGCAAGCCCTTTCAGTAAACTGCGGTTTACTTCCACGAACAACGACTCCTTTCTCCAGGGAATAGTCGCAGTATCGGTAATAATATATGAATTTATACCTGTTTTCATTCGTCACGTCACCCTCTATATCCTGCTTTTGTTCCGCCGTTTCATGGAATGGGTTGGGTGAACCTGATATAATATGAATACTGAACGATAATGGAAGCTGATTTATGTTTTTGAAAGGAGATTATTCCATGGCAAAATCCAAAAAACACCCCCCTGCTCCCAAAGCAGCACAGGATAAACCGACCACATTAAAGGATCTGCTAAGCAGTGACGTGCTTGAGAAACTGAACGCACAGGCAGATGAAGCCAAGGCGGCCGAGGCAGACCGCAAAGAGCAGGAACGCCTGCAGGCGGAAGAAGCTCGTAAAGCGGAACAGAAGCGGAAAGATAATGACTTTGAGTACCTGTTGAATAACAGTTCGATGGACTGGAAGAAACATAAATAATTTTGCAGCAATCCAGATTATCATGATATCTACATTACCGATACAGGGCCGTTCAACGGTCCTGTTTTTTGTATGGTACATATGATTCATCACTCTTTAGTCGGGTATGTAGAGATAGAGAGTATACTGACTGACAATCTATACGATACGGAGGGATCAGGATGACTGAACAACGTTTGCAAGGGAAAGTCGCGATTGTAACCGGAGGTGGCTCAGGAATTGGTCAGGCAACAGCCATTCGTTTCGCTGAACATGGGGCCAAAGTGTTCTTGCTGGACCGGACCCCGGAGAATGCAGAGGAAACCAAACAGACAATCGAGAATGCAGGCGGAGAAGCCCACGTCATTGAATGTGATGTATCCAAACCGGACAACGTGCAAAAGGCCATCAATCAGGCAGCAGAGCAAGCTGGACAGCTGGATATTGTGTTTGCCAATGCGGGTATCAACGGCACGATGGCTCCAATTGAAACGATGGAACCTGAGGACTGGGATCAGACGATGGGAATTAATATGCGCGGCACGTTCGCAACCGTGAAGTACGCCATTCCCCATTTGAAAGATCGCGGAGGAAGCATTATTATTACAAGCTCCATTAACGGTAACCGCGTATTCTCTGGCATCGGCTTCTCTGCATACGCTTCCAGCAAAGCGGGTCAAACGGCTTTTACGAAGATGGCTGCATTGGAACTGGCCCGTTACAAGATCCGTGTCAACGCCGTCTGTCCGGGAGCCATTGATACGAATATTGATGACAACACCTATCCTTCGGACGATCTAAAAGAAGTACAGATCCCGGTTGAATTCCCGGAGGGGCATGAACACCCGCTCAAGGGTGAACCAGGAACGCCGAAGCAGGTCGCCAATCTGGTGCTCTTCCTCGCATCCGACGAATCTTCCCATGTGACAGGGACTCGGATCTACGTGGACGGTGCGGAATCTTTGCTCCGCGGATAATACTAATATCAGGCTCAATGAGCAGTCAACAGCCAAACATCCCGCAAACGGTCTTGTTCTTCAGACTGCTGCGGGATGTTTTGTTTAAGATATGACTTTATAGCAGAACGAAGAACAAACTCCCTTTTGCTCTCCCATTGGTTTCGAATAGCCTTTCTAGAGCGCTGAACTCCTTCCTCTCTTCACTCGGTTATTCAACCGCTCCGGAATCGCAAATAGCAGGACATACATCAGGGAAAACATTACTGCTGCCAGCACCTCCTCCCCAAGAATGTACAAGGGATAAGGGCCCAACAGGTCGAGCACTGAAGGGGTATCCGGTTTGTGTCTCAGGAACATATAATTGGTGTCAAGCAGAACATCCACACCGTACACGACTAACGCTGCCACATTCACAAATATCATTGAACCCAACACAGTTCTCCAGCTTGGACGAAGCTGTTCTACCCAAGTCATATAGAGCAGCGCCAGAATAATACAAGCGTGGGCAGTAAAAAATTGAATGAAACGAAAATGGGCATAAGCATAACCGAGATTAGGCGTTACGATTGCCATCAAGGCTCCTGCTATTCCTGCGAACAGCAATGCAGAATGCAGCAGTCGACTGCGTGTCAATAATAGCAGCGCTGATAATAATAGTGACAGACTGCATAACTCCAGCGGCAATGAAGTCTGCAGGCTCCACACGCCTCCATACACGTACCATAGTTGAAGCACAATCTCGCAGCCGAACATGACACAGGCCAGAGCAATGCGAAAGGTTCGGCGTAGGTTGGATGACGATGAGCGTAGCCAGTTTCGTAACAGGAACATCAATATAATCAGTGCAGCAATCAGACCGATCGCCCACAGGTGTGAAGTTGAAAACAGTATAAAAGGTTCCGCATCATAAGGGTCTAGCCACTGGGGATATGCCATTGCACCTCTTCTCTCCTTCTCGTTACACAAACACAAAATATCTCTATAATGTTAACTTTTTCATTTTGGCATTGAATGAGTAGACTGTCCAGATGGAATTCTAAATTAGGATTGTATTTTAAATATCTTTATGTTAAGATAAATTCAAGAACAAAACACACTTAAAGTTAGTAACTTTCTTAAAGAGAATACTATAAAATAGAATTAAACTATCAGGAGGTATTTATAATGCAAATCAAAGGACTTCACCATGTATCTGCACTCACTGCCCACGCCGCTGAGAACTATCGGTTTTATACAAACGTTATGGGGCTGCGACTGATCAAAAAAACAGTCAACCAGGATGATGTCTCGGTCTATCACCTCTTCTATGGAGATGAAAAAGGGAATCCGGGTACCGAACTTACCTTCTTTGAAATTCCAATGGCCGGGCAGACACGCGAAGGTGTGAACAGCATCTCGGCAACGTCACTTCGTGTTCCTAGCGATGCAGCTCTGACGTACTGGCAACAACGTTTTGATGAATTCGATGTCCCTCATGGAGAAATTACCGAGCGCGGGGGGCGGGCCACTCTTTCGTTTACGGACTTTGAAGGACAACGCCTGATTCTCGTCTCCGATGAACATAATACAGGTGTTGCAGGCGGTAAACCGTGGGATCAAAGCCCTGTGCCCGCCGAGTATGGCATTGTAGGATTAGGCCCAATCCATCTTACCGTTAAAGATGCATCCCTTACCACTCCAGTCCTTACCGAACTGCTCGGTTTCCGTCAAAAAGGAACGTATCCCGCTTTTGTCGCAGGCCAACCCGATGTGCTCGTCTTTGAATCCGGTGAAGGTGGCAGCGGCTCCGAGGTGCATGTCGAAGAACGGAATGACCTCGCTCAAGAACGCCCGGGACGTGGCAGCGTGCACCATGTGGCCTTCCGTGTGGACAATGAGGAAGAACTGAAACAATGGGTGGAACGCGTGCATAACTTCCAGTTCCCGAACTCCGGTTTCGTAGACCGTTTCTACTTCCGCTCCCTGTATTTCCGTGAAGCAAACGGTATCCTGTTCGAGCTTGCAACCGACGGTCCCGGCTTCGATACGGATGAAGAACTGGCTCATCTTGGCGAGTCCCTGGCTTTGCCTCCATTCCTTGAAGGCCGCCGGGCAGAGATTGAATCCAAACTGAAACCACTGGATACCATGATTCGATAATCAACGATTCCAATAGAAAAAAATAAACGATTATCGCTGTACATCATCCCGAGAAACCCGACTGATGTTCAGACGATAATCGTTTTTCACGTTCCATAAAGTTATCTTATTTGATCAAATAAGATGTAGTCAGGGGCACAAACAAGGAAGAACCAGGCGTCTCTTCCACAATCTCGACAACCACAAAGTCCGTTTTGGATACATCCACATCAACACCAGTCATACCATCTTCCGCAGCAAGCGATACAGATTTCAGGGTTGTATTATTGCCATCCATTATTTTAATTTCCTGAGAACCACCTACTGCTGCCAGTTCCAGATGTAATTTGGAATATTTTTTTTTCGTCATGATTTGGAAGCTGTTTCCCAGCTTGACCGAATCATCATGCAAATAAACATCTTTGTAATCCTTGCCCTTATAGGAAGTATCTGCTGGATCTTTGGTATGCCAATCAGACGTTCCCAACACGGTTTCTCCGAGCGAACTCAAAGTCAGTTTGTTCGTTTCCGTTGGAGCTGATCCATTACTGCCGCCAATAATAACCGAGGAGCTGGCACTGTCATAACTGATTTCAGTACCCAACAGGTCACCTACTGCACGTACAGGCAGATAAGTTGTTCCATTATACGTAATCGGCAAAACAGTCTTGCCATTGGCATCTTTGGCGGTTACCGTTGCTCCATTCATTTTCAGAGATATCTTGCTGTTCAGATACGCTTTGATTGGCTCCAGTCCCGTTGCCGCCAGTGCCCCAGTACCGATTCCGAGCGTAAGTGTGCCTACCATTAATCCCAGTACCATCTTTTTCTTCATTAATTATCCCTCCTGAAAGTATGAAATAAAATGACAGTAGTCCTTTATACATTTAAACCATTAAAGTGCTAATGTCAATCATTTCTTGGTAAATTAATGGAATACGTTCTGTATTCGGACAGCACAAAATGAGGCTAAAGTTTCATCATTTTTTTCAGCCTCACTCGGTTCCCTGTGTATTTAAGACAATGGGGGTATATTTTTTTGTCATAACTACCCGTAATTCCGCTCTTCGCTAATTAATCAATTCAATCAAAAGATTCATAGTACTCCTCTTCATACTCTTCCGTGCTGTACTTCAATTCAACAGCCTGCCACTCACCATCCTTTAGTTCATAGGTAAAGTTCAGATCACCGTCATATAAACCCATACCGTATGCACCGGATGCTGACACCACCAACTTGCCATTCTCCACACTGTAATAAACAACACCGCCGAACTTGAGCTCCTCGTTATACACTCCCTCGCTTGTGTCTTCCTCCATCAGAGAAGGCTCTGCATGAACACCATCAACGGTAACGTTGATCTTAACCTGACCTGGTGTAACACTGACTTTCGAATTTACATGCTGCTTCACAATCTCATCCAACGATTGCATCTTCATCTCTTCCATCGTGTTTGGATCGATAATATGAGCCTCGCCCAGATAAATTCCTGTTCCATGACCGGCTGTAAACAACACAACAATCTCCTTCTGTCCATCTCCATTCAGATCCAGTTCGTGTACTTCCGGTTTGTAAGAGCCACCTTCTCCTTGCCATTTACCGAATTCTCGTTTCTTGCCGTTCACTTCCAACACCATTCCGTTATATATATACCCTGAGCCTTCGACTTTCATGGGGTACAGTCTTACGTTCTCATTTTCCGGAGCAACCGAAACGTACTCTCCCTTAACAGGGATCGATTCCTTCGTTGTAAACGCTGCTTCATTCATTGTTTCCATATTGGAGGCCGCGACCGCTGAGGTCTGGCTGGATTGATCATCTATGTTAAGCTGTTTTTGCGATTCATTCATGGTTCTGGCAGACGACGTTGTACTAATCGTAGCTACCGCCAAAATAATCATCAGCAGGATACCTGTCCAAGTTTTCAATATGCTGGGCTCCTTAATTTGTAGTGGAATACTACTATTATATCTTCATTTATCGCCCAAGCGTTGCGAATTTGTTAATGTTTCATAAAAAAATCTTTACAAATTTCCGTTTTTGCGAAAGAATGTTCGGCTTTAACCATAATAAGCAAAAAAACATCTCGGAAACAGCTCAAGGCTGCATCCGAAATGCTCTGGTTTTATCCATTAACCGATCCGTTAACTGTCTCAACTCTTCAGCGGAGGACGAAATCTCCTGCATAATCGCGGTCTCTTCATGTGCGGCATCCATAATTCGTCTCGCCTCATCCGAGAATGTTCCGGCTTTACCCTGAATCTTCTTCACATGACCGTGCGTCTGTTCTACGCGGCTGGTCTGTTCCCCAATTTTGGATCCAATTTCATAAGCGCCCTTCATAAACACTTCTACCGTACCTGTAAGCTCCTGCAACGTCTGGTCAACCGAGACCGTGCGCTCGGATTCGTTAACAACCAAACCGTGCTGCTCATGAATCAGTTGAGCTGTATCCTTAATTCGCTGCTGTACGCGGCTGATCAGCTCATTAATCCGATGCACCGATTGTTTGCTCTCGTCTGCGAGCTTACGAATCTGCTGCGCCACCACAGCAAAGCCCGCTCCCTCTTCTCCCGCACGTGCAGCCTCAATGGAAGCATTCAAGGCAAGCAGCCCTGTTTCCTCTGCAATGTTTTTGACGGATTGAGTAATGGCTTCAATATCCGAGGCTTCCTTCTCGAGCAGCACCATGATGTCACGGGAACGATTGTGGGATTCCGTCAGCTCGTCCATTCCTTTCATCAGAGAAGAGAAGGTCTGCTTCGTATGATCTACCGAGCGTTCCATCTGGCCGGACATCTCTGTCATACCGATCGACTGGCTGTGCATACGCTGAAAATCATTCAACATCTCATCTGCTGTAACCAGCGACTGATGTGAAGTCGTTTTCTGCTCTTCCACACCCACCGCAATATGATCCACCGCATCAGACATCATCTCGATCTGCTCTGCTGCCTGGGCGATTGCTTCACTGAGTGACTGTGCGTTCTGCGAGGTTGTCCGTGTACTATCCGTAATATCGTTTACAATACTTCTCAGATTGAAAACCATTACGCGAAAAGCATCATATAATACAGTAATTTCATCCTGTGTACGCCGCTCTGGAACTTCAGCCGTCAAATCCCCCGATGAGATTTGTTGTGCCGCACGGGACAAATGTACAATTGGACGAGTCAACCAGCGGGAGGCAAACCAGCCCAGAATCGCATTCCAGCACACGCCCATGATGAGCACGATGGAGATGTACAACCAGCTTGGCATAGAGAACGAGAGCCAGTCCTGGAGAAAGAATATAAAAAAACCGCTAGTTCCGTACGTAATCAGTGAAATCAGTACCAAACCTGCGACGGTTTTTGCGCCTAAAGTCCATTTCATCTTCACACCTCATAGTCCTTTTTTCCTATTTTACCAATAGATAACCAAATTACATGTGATTTAGATCACTGAAAACGACAAATTGATCATTGTGTAAACGTTCATGCATGACTTCATTCCAGTGGAGCATAATGGATAAGACAACAATGTCGAGTTGAGTTGAGAATCGTTTTGCCAAGGTGATATCCTGAATTTAAATTATTTATCGGTAAGAAGGGTGAAATGATTTAGCTTGGCATCCATTTTGCTTAAATGATATACTGAGTGCGCTTCGGCATTGCCGGAGCTGACCTATTTTTGGATGCCACTGGAGGCGAACGAAATGTCTACAATGTCCACAAGGACGGAGAAAGATTTTATTGGAGAAAAAGAAATTCCTGCTTACGCTTATTATGGAATACAGACGATTCGGGCTGTAGAGAACTTCCCGATCACCGGCGTTCCTGTACACCGGGAGCTGGTTACAGCTCTGGCTGCGGTGAAAAAGGCTGCGGCAATTACGAATATGGAGCTGAAGATGCTGCCACGCAAAATCGGCGATGTCATCGTCATGGCTGCTGAAGAAATGATGAAAGGCCATCATCTGGATCATTTTATTGTTGACTCCATTCAGGGCGGTGCAGGCACCTCCATGAATATGAATATGAACGAAATTTTGGCCAATCGTGGATTGGAGCTGTTATTGCAGAACAAGGGTGACTATTTCCACTGTAACCCGAATAACCATGTGAACATGTCCCAATCCACCAATGACGTAATCCCAACTGCACTGCGTATTGCTGCGTATCGGTTGTCTGAAACGTTGCTGGATACGATGAAACGTCTGCAAGATGCATTCCGCAAAAAAGAACAGGAATTCAACGACGTAGTCAAAGTAGGCCGGACACACCTTCAGGATGCTGTGCCTATTCGCCTTGGACAAGAGTTCGGTGCCTATGCACGCGTTATTGGACGTGATATCGAACGTCTCGAGTTCGCCAATCGTCGCCTGCTCACCATTAACCTGGGAGCGACGGCTGTAGGTACAGGTCTCAACGCCAAACCGGAATACATTGTCAAAGTCACGGAGCATCTATCTGATGTGACAGGATTGAATTTGCAAACGGCTGAGGACCTCGTCGATGCCACACAGAATACGGATGCCTATCTGGAATTGTCGGCTGCTCTTAAAGTATGTGCTGTCAGTCTGTCCAAAATCTGTAACGATATTCGGATGATGGCTTCCGGTCCACGTGCAGGATTCAATGAGCTGCGGCTTCCACCACGTCAGCCAGGTTCATCCATTATGCCGGGCAAAGTGAATCCGGTTATGGCTGAAGTGATCAATCAGGTATCCTTCCAGGTGATGGGGAATGACCATACGATCTGCATGGCCTGTGAAGCTGGTCAATTTGAATTGAACGTCATGGGTCCGGTTATCGCGTTCAACTTGCTGCAATCGCTTAAAATCATGAACAATGGCATCGACGTCTTCACTCGTTATGCCGTTGAAGAGATGGAAGCGAACCGTGAGCGTTGTGCGTTAATCATGAAGCAGAGCTTCAGTGTTATTACAGCGCTGAATCCGCATCTTGGCTATGATGTAGCAGCTTCCATTGTGAAGGAAGCACTGAAAACCGGGAACACCTTGCAGGAGATTATTTTGGAACGGGGTCTGCTGACACCGGAAGAACTGGAAGAAATTTTGCACCCGGAGCAGATGACTACTCCAGGGATTGCCGGCGAGCATTTCCTGCGTAATATGGAACGCTTGTAGGCTGTTTAAGTCCAACGAATGAATATGCACATTGACTCTCCGATGACAGAATATCCTTCTGATCACTGTTAAATAAGAACGAGCAACCCCCGCAAACCGAGTTCACGGTCTGCGGGGGTTGCTCGTTTATACGTTATGTTGTGTAAATGAACCACAGGGTCATTTACCCCAACGTTTACGTTCAAGTGAAGGCAAAATCTGAAGCTCTTCCCTGTATTTCGCAACGGTTCTGCGGGAGATAACGATACCTTCCTTCGCCAGTAATGCCGTGAGTTGACTGTCCGAATAAGGGCGTTCCGCACGTTCAGAACGAATCAGCTCTTTCAGTCTGAGCTTCACCGCCGGCGCCGAGGCCATCTCTCCGTTCGTTGTTTCAAGACCTGAGGCAAAAAAAGCCTTAAGTTCAAATACACCATGCGGTGTCTGAACATATTTGCCAGTGACCGTACGGCTCACCGTCGACTCATGCATGCCGATGGCCTGGGCAATAACCGCCAGATTGAGCGGCTTCAAACCAGCAGGTCCTTCACGTAGAAAAGCTTCCTGTTCAGTCATGGTCGCAGCCAGAACACGCATCAACGTTCGTCGACGCATGCGTACGCTGCGAATAATCGCTCTTGCCTCAGCTGCCCGACCTGACCAGACCTCGTCAGCATCAATTTCCCTGATCCAGCGGCAACAAGCTTCGTTCAGGGATACACGCGGCACACCCGCCGAGTTTAACCGTAGTGAAACTTCATTGTTCCTTATTTGCACAACAGCATCGGGTACGATGTAATGTGGACGTTCCGTACACCCCATGGATCGGCACGGTTTCGGGTCCAAACGGGAAATATAATCGTACGCTGCCTGAGCCTGCTGTGAAGTAAGCCCCAGTCTTGTTCCCGCCCTGCCCGGATGGAAACGAACCAGTTCCTCCAAACCTTCCTCCACCATATGCTCCGCATGCTCGTTACCCAATGGATCACGCCTAATCTGAAGCAACAAGCATTCACGCAGATTGCGTGCGCCTACACCTGCAGGGTCTAACGACTGAAGGATCTCCAGAGCTGCTTCAGCCTCCGGCATGGGTACCTCCCTTGCCGACATAACCTCAGTCAGATCCATCGTCAGATAGCCATCCTCATTGACACAGCCAGCCAAAAATATAGCTGTTTTCTCCAAAGAAGGTGGGAGACTCTGCAACCGAAGCTGGGATATTAACAGATGTTCAAGGGTAGGTTCGGCCCCTTTTACCTGTAACAGCGGATCATGAGAAGAGAAACTCCCCACATGTAATCGTCGGGAAAGACGGGTGCGCAGGGCAGAGGGCTCTTCTAGCTCAAGCACCGGGTTTTCTTCTGCTGCCTCCTGCAAATAACGAGCCAATTCCTGACCCGACAAGGTCAGCAGATGAATGGATTGCTTCATCTCCGGCGTAATCGATAATCGAATACGCGCCTCCTGCACCAACTGAAATCCTAACATCCGTCTCCCCCTTAAGCGATGCTCAAGCAACTCCAGTAAAACTGACGAACAAAGACTATTTTCAGGAAATGATAGCATAAAAACCAAGCGATTGTTAGCGGGCCCCAACCCCATTTTTCAACTTAATATTTCTCCGATACCAATTTCGCTTGGGTGAACAGCAGCAAGTAGTCTCTTCCACCTGCCTTGGAATCGGTCCCCGACATGTTAAATCCGCCAAATGGATGTGTACCCACCAGTGCACCTGTGCATTTACGGTTAAAGTACAGGTTACCCGCAAAAAATTCCCGTCTGGCTTGTTCCAGATGTTCTCGATTGCGCGAGATTACCGCACCCGTCAGGCCATAATCGGTATTATTGGCAATATCCAGTGCATCCCCGAAGGACTCCGCCTTGATAAAAGCCAGTACCGGTCCAAAAATCTCTTCCTGTGAAATCCGTGCCTGTGGATCCACATCGGCAATAATCGTCGGTTCAATGAAGTATCCTTCTTCGTTCCCTGTACCCCCACCGAGTACAAGGCGACCCTCACTCTTGCCGATTTCAATATATTCCGTGATCTTGGCATACGCCTTGTCATCGACAACTGGACCAACCTGGCTTCCAACTTCAAGCGGACTGCCCATGCTCAGCTGCTTGGTTCGTTCAATCACTTTTTGCAATACCTCGTCATATACATCTTTATGAATAATGGCACGGGAACACGCGGAACACTTCTGTCCGGAGAAACCAAACGCCGAAGCCGTAATCGATTCCGCAGCCAGTTCCAGATCACTGTCGCTATCCACAACGATCGAATCCTTGCCGCCCATTTCAGCAATAACCCGTTTAATCCATTTCTGGCCCGGTGCGGTGCGTGCTGCACGTTCATTAATTCGCAGACCAACATCTCTGGAGCCGGTGAAGCTAATAAAACGCGTGAGCGCATGGTCCACCAGATAATCGCCAACCTCATTGCCTGGTCCTGGCAAATAGTTCACTACACCATCCGGAACACCCACTTCTGCAAGCAGCTCCATGAATTTGGCGGCAATCACCGCTGTTGTGCTGGCTGGTTTTAATACAACGGTGTTGCCCGATACCAATGCTGCCGAGGTCATGCCGGCCATAATCGCGAGTGGGAAGTTCCATGGTGGAATGACAACCCCCACACCAAGCGGAATATAACTCAATTCATTATCTTCGCCTGCAATTCGTGTGAGCGGTTGCGGCTCACTCAGACGCTGCATCTCACGGGCATAAAACTCCATAAAATCAATCGCTTCGGCTGTGTCTGCATCCGCCTCCGGCCATGTTTTGCCTGCTTCATATACCATCCAGGCGGAAAATTCATGCTTGCGCCGCCGCATGAGCGCTGCCGCTTTGTACAAATAACGGGCACGTTCATTCGGGTCCGTATGCTTCCAGGTGTGAAATGTTTCCGCAGCAGTCTGGATTGCCTGCTCGGCAAGTTCCTGATCCGCCTGATAGACCGTTCCGACAACCTGATTTTTGGATGCAGGGTTTACTGAAGATAACGTGCGGGCGCTCGTTATTTTTAGTCCGCCGATAATAATAGCGTATTCCTGGCCAAGTTCAGCCTCCACCTTGCGAAGCGCGTTCTCGAAAGCTTCCCGGTTGGCCGGGACTGCAAAGGATGTGAATGGTTCGTTAACAAAAGGGATATTCATGAATGATTCCTCCTTCAGATGTGGGGGTTCGCTGGCTGTTTGCCTAAGTTGTGCCATGCATTTTACTCATCACCCAATATATGTAGCAAGATCCGTGCCAACTCCGGTTGAAGAATGAATATTTTTTGCAAAAAAATATTTTTTTTCAAAGCACCGCCCGTTTTTTTCTGCGCAGATCAACCTTGGCATGATTATTGCTTGATAACTTTGTTATAAAGAAACATGATCCATAAGGAGGAACCCCGATGAGTATCGGAACGGAAATGTACCGTAAAACGCTGCTAACCGTCGCAGGTAATAAAGCTGTGGAGAATCTCTCCATCAAATACGGCAAAAAGCTGGCTGGCAAGTTTATCGCAGGCAATACACTGGAAGAGGCTCTCGAAGAGATTCGGGTACTCAACAACAAGGGCATTATGGCTACACTGGATCATCTGGGTGAGGGTATTACTCATTTAAAAGAAGCCGCGTTGTACCGGGATGAGTATGTACGTCTGGTGGAAGGCATCGCCCGGCAGGGTGCAGACTCCAATGTCTCCCTAAAACCAACTCAAATGGGACTCGCGCTGGACCCTGAAGAGGGATATCGAAATATACGTGCGGTTGCCACTCAAGCCAAACTGAATAATCTGTTTGTGCGGATTGATATGGAGGACAGCCCGTTCACCCAAGCGACTTTGGATATTGTGCGCCGTTTACATTCGGAAGGACTGGATAATACAGGTACTGTGCTGCAAGCCTACTTACATCGTACTGTAGAAGATACACGTGATATGATTCGGGAAGGAATCCGGCTGCGTCTGGTCAAAGGGGCTTACAAGGAACCTGCATCCGTAGCTTATCAGAACACTTCCGAAGTGATTGATCAATTCAAAACGATGATTCGCAATCATCTTGATCAAGGCGTATACACTGCGGTTGCTTCACATGATGACCACATTATCTCCTGGACCAAGCAATACGCGAAGGATCGGGGAATTTCCCCGGATGCGTTTGAGTTTCAAATGTTGTACGGTTTGCGCATGAACGAACAGGAACGTTTGGCGAGGGAAGGATATCGTATTCGTTGTTATGTTCCCTACGGAACCATGTGGTACCCATATTACACCCGTCGTCTGGCCGAGAAACCAGCAAATCTCTGGATGGTGCTGAAAAACATGTTCAGATAATTCTCCAGCTGGGTCAACATATATAAAATACAACGATAAGAACAAAAACCATGCTGCCACCTTCTTTGAGGGCACATGGTTTTTATATTTGTAAAGCACCCCGGAGCATCCCACTTTTTCCTCTACTCGGCTCAGCTCTTAATGTCTAAAAAATGAGCATCCCCAATTTAAAATGTCTATTTTTATGGACACATCTTTTGCTGTTCACAAGTGAACTTCATTCATTCAGAACCTAATGGCTCGGAACGGCCACATAGAACATTCTGGCTCTGCCCGGTATTATGGAGTGAGATAAAAGAGTACAGTCTCATTATAAATGTCAGTTTTAATGACTCGCATCTAACCTAAATTCCTGATTCGTCTTATTGAATTAACAATTATTCCTAGACTATAGAAATGAAAGCGCATTATAAAATTGGATGACCCATTCTCCTCTCTTCCATCCCGATAACATGTATGCTTCATGTCAAAAAATATATACACACTTCATTTGGAAAGCTATAATATGGGTAACCATCATTATTCCAATCATTTCATTTGCAGACCACTTGTATGTGGCTCATGTAACTGACTTGGTTTCCGAAAGTTATGCTCTAGCTGAGGTGATACCGATGAAACATTTACTTCCAGATTTGATGTCCTTATTACGTACAGATATGAGTATCCTGGATTCGGGACTCTGCATGCCCGTCATCCCTTCAACAACAGGGCTGGCAGACGCCATCCCCCTATTTAATACCAGTCCTTATCTGTTAATTCAGGATGATGGACCCTCGTTGGGCTATATCGCTGTATCCGATGTTCTGCAAGAAATGATGCATGCTCATCGACTTATGGAAGCTTATTTCGAGACAACACTGGAGACGGCAGGCTCAGCTCTAACATTGATTAACGAAGAAGCAAAGGTGACCTACTGGACATCGGGTGCGGAGCATGTTTTTTCAATTAACAAAAAAGATATCATCGGGAAACCGGCAGCGGATTTCTTTCCCCCTGATCGCCTTCAATCGCTCAAAACGTTATATACAGGGGAAACCGTGTACCGAAAGCAGCACCAGCCAAGACCCGATCTGTTCGCCCTGATTAATGCACGTCCGGTGCAGCTCGATGGACGCATTGTAGGTGCAGTTGCCGCCGAAGTGGATATAACAACCGAAATTCGTCTTCATCAAGAGTTATTACATATGACATCCAAAGTTCAGCATCTGGAGAAAGCCGTTGCCCGTCTACGTCCGGATTCCGATCCGTTCGCCAGAATCAAAGGCAGTAGCCCTGTAATTAACCAGTGTCTGGAAACTATTCGCAAGATCAGTACCACCTCAGCTACCGTGCTCATTCTTGGAGAGAGCGGAACGGGGAAAGAACTATTTGCCAAAGCCATCCATGACCTGCGTGAACCACAGACAGCGCCGTTTATCGCCATTAACTGCGGAGCTATTCCTGGTTCATTATTTGAGAGTGAGTTATTTGGCTACGAGAAGGGGGCATTTTCAGGGGCTGATCCAAAGGGGAAAAAGGGGAAAATCGAACTCGCCGAAGGCGGCACGCTCTTTTTGGATGAAATAGGCGAAATGCCGCTGGAACTTCAAGTGAAGTTACTGCGTGTATTGCAGGAGAAAAGTTACTTTCCTGTTGGAGGAACACGCATGAAACAGGCAAATTGCCGCATTATCGCCGCAACCAATCAGAATCTGCTGGGCATGATTGCCCGCAATCAGTTCCGGGAGGATCTCTACTATCGATTGAATGTCATTAATCTCGTGATCCCTCCCCTGCGTATGCGCAAGGAAGACATTTACGAGCTGACACAGACCTTCCTGCAAGAGTTCTCCTTGCTCTATAATCGGCATATTGAACTCGTTCCTCCCGAGGTGTTCAAGCTGCTATTTCACTATGACTGGCCAGGCAACGTACGAGAATTAAGAAATGTGATTGAGCGAATCACCATTCTCACCACGGATGGCGAGGTTAAGCCTGAATATCTCCCTGACACCTTCATTTCACCCATGGAGCAGGAACCAGCCATATTGCAGGAGACGGTACAGCTGCATTCACAGCCTGGGCCGGAATCGAGCTTGTCTCCTTTCTCCAGAAGTACGGACACATTTGCTCCATCCGATAAAAGCGTAATAGACGAATCTACGGATTCTTCCAACCTATCCTATCAACAGAGGTTGGACATCTACGAGTCGGAACTCCTGCTGCAATATCTGAAAGCCGCCGGAGGCAACAAAAGAACGCTTGCCCGGCAGCTTGGCATCTCCAGAGCCACGCTCTATAACCGCATGAAGAGGCTCGGTCTATGACCAGCCTCTTCTTTCTTGTCGTTATAATGAATGATCCAGCGTATTGTTAAGCCTCGATGAATGATTCTTTCTATTCCCTATAGCACTCTCGCCAGTCGGATCAATGCGGCTCGCAGATGCCGATAGAATGTGGCCCGACTCATCGAGCATGCCTCTGCTGCGGCAGTTGGATTGCCATCATGTGTCCAATAGGCCGCGTATAACAGCATCTGATCTTGCTGGGAGATCCCATGAATTCGGCCCTCCAGCAAATCCAGGATATGCTTCTGTAGATGAATTCCATCCGTCATACCCTTCACTCGCGCTGCGTACTCATGCAATTCTCCGGGAGAATGCAGATGAGTCAGCATTTTGCGCACATCCTGTTCGGACCAGGGTATCCGACTCTCGCCAGATGTCCTCTGTTGTAACCGGCCGCTCTTCATATCCAGACCCAGAAGGGACATCACCCAGTCACCGAATTGTCCACTGCGCAAATCCAGATCCAGTACACTTGCCTGATCTGCATACACGTCACATAAACGTGTACGTGCTTTTCTGCTCCGAAAACCAATACTCTGCAAAAACAGCTTTAGATGCGGATTAGTCGCGACCAGTATCACCCTGGCCCCTTCTCCGAGCAGTGACAACCGATCCAGTGACATATAACCCACAAGTTCCTCACGTTTGTAGCCCGGTATATCATCCCTCGCCGCAGCGAGCACCGCAAAGTGAGTATCCGTCTGATTCGGATCGCAATCCAGCTCTTCCGGTGTGAAACATTCCTGCATTTCGGCCGGAAAATAGTTCGACAGCATCCCGCTGCTCTCGCGGTGCACGAGCACCGTAATGAACATCGCGATCGGCTCGCCATCCTGGTCACGCATCAATACAATCCCCTCAGGATAACGGTGTGCAAGCTCATCCAAAAAAGCAGGATAAGATGGCGCCTGCCAGGGCTCCACACTATACTCACACCACTGTCGGAGCAATTTGTGCAACGCAGGCAAGTCCTCCGCTCGCATCACTTCCATTGGAGAGAACAGTGAATCAGCCGAGACATCAGCGTACTTTCGGTGCTGGAGCATCGATTCCTGACACAAAATGAGCATTTTTCGGGTGATCTGGCGTCTCTCATGTGGACCCGCCTGTTCATGGAGCGGCTTGAGCAACTCCGCAATTCGTACACGCATGGCTTGCAGACGCTGTGGTTCACGTTGACGAAAATCTCGAAGCAGATGTAATCTGGCCATATCATGCAGCGCCAGACCATTAGGGCCGGAACGAATGAACGACATACGCCTCAGGACGTTGTATTCTTCAAGCGTCACCTCTGTTTGCAGCACGGATGCCAGCAATTCCTGGTTCGCTGTTTCCAGCAGAGTTAATACCTCAACCATCGGATGCAGGCGGGGAAGCGTCAATTCAAGCAGCAATCTGGCGCTAATCATTTGTGACAATTCAGTCCAATCGGAAAGGGGAAAATTCCTGCGCTGATCTGCTGCCTCCACGGCAAGTGCCAATCCCAGCGGATGCCCATCCGTCATACGTGCAATCGTACCAGCCATGCTCTTGTTTAATGACCCTGCCCCTGCAATATATTCTGATACTTCTTCACACGTAAAATGTTTAAGAGGCATCTGCACAAGGCGCTGCTGCAACCTAGGATGTGTCCGCCACGCTGAAGCTGGCTCCGGTCGTGAGGCCAGTATGATCAGCACACCGTATAGCGGGAGCTTGGATACGAAAACTTCCATAAACCAGCTCTCCAGTAAAGCCAGCTCTTCATAATTATCCACAGCAAGGACCAGTCGCCTCTGTACTGAAGTCTCACTCAGCAGGCTTAATGGCCGAGGGTTACCGTCACTACCCATGGTCTCCAGGTCCAGTGTAGAGGACAAATATTCCAAAAAGACCGACGGTGTCGAGCCACAGGATCTGCCATCCATCCATATGGCAGTCGCTCCCTTGTTTCGAGCAACGGATAACATCTCGGACAGTAAAGAGGATTTACCAATCCCCCCCATGCCCGTAACTGAAAAAAAGGTTAAAGGTGCTTCCGGATTGTTGAACCAACGGTCCAACATCATCAGTTCCTTAGCTCGACCTACGAAACGTTTTCCATGACCATGATATCTGTCGTATTGAACCTCACTACTGTTTCCCATCAGTGTCCTCCGTACTAGATACTCGTACTTTCCATAACCTTGATTTTCTCACAAAGTTGAGACTATATTGAGACGCACAGATACATATGAAGTGATAAAATTTAGTGAAAAGCCAAATTATAGAAAAATTACACAAAACAGCGGTAAACAAACATTTAACCGGTTTACATAGACCTTTCCCACACCGCTGAATCATCATAATCGATTATTCCGCCGATCGGGCAAACCAATCCATTGGGCATTTTGCGTGATGCAAATTGCTGAAGTCCATGAGCACCAATCCATTTCCAACTTCATGCTCCATGCTTCCCTTTCATAACTAATACAGCCCGATATTTAAGGAAAGGCGGATTTGTGTGAGAAAAAATCTCGACATCTGTAATTTAAGCGGACAATTAGGAATCACCCGTGAACAACTTGATGAGTGGTTGTGTCAAAGCGGTGTTTCATTCAAAAAGCTGGATACAGGAACTCTTCCGGAGCGAAGTTCCTCGCCATATCGCTTGGCCGCTCCTACCTCGTTATCCCTTGCACCTTCCTCCGGCCATCCCAGACTGTTTCGCGGCCGCCGGCCTGATTCTGGCACTCCCGTATTACCAAGAGCATTACGACTCTCTCGTCGCATCAGTAAAAATTGCTAGACTGTGCACATCTTTCAATGATGCACAGTCTGGACTTTCTTCCAGCCTGGTCTATTAAGTTGGAAAATCCTGTTCCTCCTCGATCATAGCATGAGCAAGCAGTGCCATCTCCAGGCAGATTCTTCTCTCCTGATCCATAAAGTCAGGTCCCATTAATTCTTCTAATTTCTCCAATCTATTGTACAAGGTTTGTCGATGTATGAACAATTGAGCAGCCGCATCCCGCTTGGAACCGAAGTTTTGTAGAAAGGCATCCAATGTTTCCACCAACCTTAGATGGTGTGTCTGATCATATTCAATCAGAACGCCCAGATGGTCATTCACAAAAGGCTGAAGGAACGATTGGGGTAATGCTTTTAACATTTGATATATACCCATGTGTTCGTAAAAATGAATATGTTCCAGCCGATCTATGGATCGCGAAACCTCGATGACCTGATATGCTTCCTGCAGACTGTCCGGCATGCCTGTTAAACGGTTGCGCACCTTGCCAAATCCGGCATGAATCACTACCTGCTTCAGGTTGCGACTCGCAAATCGCTTCACATCACCAACAATGCTTTCCAACGATTTTACCAGTTGTTTTCGTGTGAATGTCTTGCTCTCCTCCTTGGCACAGCATACATATACCTGATTATTTTTCAGCATGATGAGGCTGGACAGATTGTTCTTTTTGAGCAAGGAACGCAGCAGCACCAGAATATCCTGATGGTTGGTTTCCATACGCTCACGGCCGATCCCTTTCAGACGGTGCTCCATCTCAATAACCCCGCCTGCAAACCAATACTGTCCCTTCGCCAGCAGACGGAGTCCCATTCGGGTCTGGGCCTGCTCCTCATGCAAAATGTTACCGTTCATCAGATCCTGGAGCAGCTCATTCTGGTTGCGTACCATCTTCTCCTCCAGAAACTGGGAGCGCAAAGTCAGTGCCGCAGCTGCTTTCGCTGTATAATCGAGCAACAGCTTGAGATACTCGACCGGTGCTGAAGGATGTACAACCATGCCGACTGCCGAAAAAACCTGACCAAAACATACGACCGGGTGACACAGTAACACCTGCTCCTCATCCAAATGGAACCATAACTCGGTGTCTGAATCATTAAGATCCAGATGCTCAACCTCCTGCTCGTACCATGTGTAGATCGCTTGCTGCGACTCCGAAGGCAGCTCCGGCACAAAACTGCCCGGTTCCATGGACGAGATATACACCACCGGCTTGGCCGCGTATTCATGCAGAAGGTTAAGCACAGCCGACATGTCTGTACTCTGTAATGTTCGCTGCTGAAGCTGACGAGAATAGGTTTCCAGGCTCTTCAGCAGCTGGTGTTGATGATTAATAAGCAAAGCATGAATATCTTGCGTAATCTCAACGAACCGGACCGGTTGCTCAAACACGATAAGCGGGAATTGATGCCTGTCAGCCAGTTCAATCAATTCTTCGGGGATGCCATGAATGCTCGTGCCAAACTCCACGCATAGCCCGGCCGCTTCGCTCCGAATTAACTGGAGCAGATATTCTTCACGCCCTTCTTCCGATTGAAGCCATAGTCCTGTGGATAAAATAAGATCATGAGGACTTACAAATGGAGAGACATTCGTGATCTCCAACACATGGACCCATCCGACCTGACGGGATGTTCCCTCTTTCCCCGCAGCAAGCCGGGCTTTGGCAAAGACGGGGCGAGCCAGAATATCCTTTATCGTAAACACTCGGTCATTTCTCAATATCGATCCCTCATAATGTCATTTTTTCTTACATTATAAGCTATGGATAAATGTCCTGAATAGTCTTTTCTCGACATTATGTTGATTCAATTCTTCAAAACTTAGACATTAGGTAAGGTGCAAATCTGTTATCCAGGTCATAAACTTGTAGTATAAGCTAACAACCATTAAATGGACGAGGTGCATGGCGATGAGAATCGGAATTCCGAAAGAAATTAAAAACAATGAAAACCGTATAGCACTGACCCCGGCTGGAGCTGCTGATTTTGTCAGAGCCGGACATCAGGTCATGATTGAACGAGGCGCGGGACTCGGCAGTGGATTCACGGACAGCGAGTATCAATCGGCCGGAGCGGAGCTTCGGGATACAGCTGCATCCGTATGGTCAGAGGCAGATATGATCATCAAGGTCAAAGAACCCCTTGCCAGCGAATACACCTATTTTCGTCCTGGCTTGATTCTCTTCACTTACCTGCACCTCGCAGCGGAGCCTGCATTGGCGAAGGCACTGATTGAAAGCCGGGTAACCGCCATTGCGTATGAAACACTGGAGGTCAATGGTACGCTGCCTCTGCTCACCCCGATGAGTGAAGTTGCCGGACGTATGTCGGCGCAAATTGGAGCGCAGCTGCTGGAGAAGACGGAAGGCGGCAAAGGCATTCTGTTATCCGGTGTACCCGGCGTTAGCCGTGGCAAGGTCGTGGTTATTGGTGGCGGCACGGTGGGTACGAATGCCGCCAAAATTGCGATTGGTCTGGGTGCCGATGTGACCATCCTCGATTTGAATCTGAATCGTCTGCGCCAGCTGGATGATATTTTTGGCAATCAGATTCATACGCTCGTATCGAGTCCATCCAATATTGCGGCAGCTGTAGCTGCTGCCGATCTGCTGATCTGTGCGGTGCTGATTCCGGGCGCCAAAGCGCCAACCCTTGTCAGCGAGCAGATGGTTACCACCATGGCACCCGGTTCGGTCATTGTGGATGTGGCGATTGATCAGGGCGGAATTGTGGAGACCATTGATCATATCACGACCCACGATGAACCGACCTACGTGAAGCATGGTGTGGTGCATTACGCGGTAGCCAACATGCCAGGCGCGGTGCCGCGCACGTCTACGGTGGCGCTGACCAACGCCACCATGCCTTACGCGATGCAGCTGGCGAACCATGGTGCAGCCGCCGCGATTCGCGGCAGTTCGTCCATTCGCAGCGCAGTAAACGTGCTGAATGGACATATCACGTATGAGGCGGTTGCCCGGGATCTCGGGCACGCCTACGTTCCCGCAGGACAGGCGCTGGAGAATACCGCCGCGGTCCAATGATCTTTGGATGACCGTTCCACCCGGCGCCTTGTTGCCGAGCCTGTGGAACGAAACAGAAGCGCCAGTCGGGCAGATCCTGTCCAGGCTGGCGCTTCTTGTTTTTTCCCCGAAAAGGGAAGATATCTGAGTAGGCTTCGGGTGGCTCGCTATACTGCACGTTCACTGCAGACCTCGCGGAAGTTACAGTCCCGACAGGCGCGGCGCGAAGGCATCGGCGTGAAATAGGAGACGTCCTTGGGACGGTTGTAATACTCATCATCCACACAGGAGCGCATCTCCGCAATATACCGCCCCACGCTCTCCTCTACCTTCAGGATATCCTCTTCCGTCGCTGTAAACTCTCGGTTTGTCCCGGTTAACAGGTACTCCACCCGCAGCTCAATCTGCTCCAGCGGTACCCGGTAATGCTCCCTCACATAGGATGCGTACAGCATCAACTGATCCGAGAAGTCATCCTCCTTGCCCGTCTTCCAGTCCACAATGACGATATTGCCGTTGCTGCGACGATATAACAAGTCCATCTTCACATACACGCGTGTATCGTGCAGCATCATGGTATCCCATTTCTCAATCTCCAAAATATCCGTACTCGCACGGGACAGATCCTCCCACGTGAGCGTCTGATACAGATTGCTGACACAGGCCGAAGCTCGCTCTTTGATCGTGGCAATTCGGTCATTCAATGTGTCGTCTCCATAATACATCTCGGACAACATCACCCGGTTCTTGGGGTCCAGCCGCCACTGATCCTGATCCATTGATTCCACATAAGCCTGATTCAGCAGCTTGCGCATCGTCTGTTCCAGAAAGTGTTCACGAGGTTTGTCTTTGCCTTCCTCCCTGCTGCGTACCGCCGATTCACACATCCGGTGCGCGAGGTCACCGAATACAAGGTATAGATTACTGAGCTGCTTCAACCGATACAGACGTACCTGCATCTCATCCGCCGACTCTGCCTTCCAGCCGTTATGGGCTCCGTAATAATGATAATAATATTTGCGCAGGCACTCATCGAACATACTCGCCCGCGACTGCGAATAAGACCACTGCGGGTATTGTGCCATAAGATATTCTGCCTTTCTGTATGCCGGATTTCTGCATGTTTCTAACATCCCTTAATGCTCACAGTATATAGGAAATGGCAAAAACGCCGCAAGCACCCTTCCGTTATTTTCTTCTAACCGCAACCGTTTCCGATTCAATGCGTAACGTTTATATAGTAACATCACCAAAAGATGAAATGACAGCGCAGAACGCATACTATACTAAATAGAGTACAGGATTTTGCAATTAGACAGATGAATTGTACAGGCATATCCTAAAAGGAGGCACCACCCATGAATCGACCGGATTGGTTCCAGGCGGAAGAAGCATTACAACAAATCCAAGTCATCGGAAGCGACCGGAATGAGCTCGTGAACATCATAGGCCATGTAGAAGGATTGAATTGCATTGGCACAGGAACGGATGCGGCGGTATTTACGTATGACGGATTGCCGCAGTATGCCTTCAAGATGTACTCAGATCATGCCCTGGACAAACTGGAAAATGAAAAACAGGTTTATGAACAGCTCAAAGGCCTGCCCTATTTTCCCACCTATTACGGTAGCGGCCGGAATATTCTTGTGATCAGTTTTGAAGCGGGAGATACCTTGCTTGAATGTTTGGAAAAGGGCATCCCGGTGCCCGAGCAGGTCATGCTCGATGTAGACGAAGCGCGTGAGGCCGTACGCAGCCGCGGCCTGAACCCGCGGGACATTCACCTGAAAAATGTAATTCTCCAGAATGGACGCGGGAAAGTCATCGACGTATCGGAGTATATTCAGGACGGCAATGATAATCGCTGGGAGCATCTCGTCTGGGCCTATCACAACATTTATCCACGGATCAAAGGTACGCCCATATCCCCACGCATGCTGCAAACGATCAAATGGGGATATAACCAACTGGATCAGGCTAATGTCAAGATGGACGACCTCTCCAAAAAGGCTAACCGACTATTCTCCAAATTCATGAAATAAGTATCTTCCTAAACAGATCAAGTGTAGTTCTTATATTTATAAAATAAATCCGGATCACTGCCAGAAATGCGCGAGTATCCGGATTTTTGTATGTTCGATGTTGACGATGTTGACGCTAGGACTCTTATTTCAACCGCCCCTGGGAGGGTGTCATCCCTTTATATTGTTTATACAGCTTTGTAAAATAGTTGGCGTTCTCGCAGCCAACCTGAGCAGCGATCTCGGTAACGGTCATACTGCTCTCCTGCAGCAGCTGTTCGGCTTTTGTCATTCGACACCCGTTCACATATTCCACGAAGGTGCGTCCGGTCAACTTTTTAAACATTTTGCAAAAATGATACGTGTTCAGCCCCACCTGGCCCGCTGCCTCGGTAACAGACATTTTTCCTGTCGGCTCCGCTTCAATCTGCTCAATCAAATGTTTGAATCGTTCTCGATTGGGAAAATAGGATTGGGCTGTTTTATCAGAAAGTTGATGTGGCATAAACGTTCGTGCAAGCAGGGTGAACAAGGCATGCAGCTTGGACTTCACAACCAGTTGGTAGGCTGGCGGCTGTGAGGCCATCTCCTCAATAGCTTCATCCAACAGGGAATAATAGCCCTGACAGACTATGTTCTGCTCCGCCGGTTTTACCGGGAACCTTACCTTTCCCTCCAGAAATGGCGCAACATATTTCAAGTGAACGGGATCATGGGTAAAATCATGAAATAATGCACTGTTGAGCACGACTGAATCATAGTTGATATCCCCTTCTTCCAGTGCATACCCGACATGCAGTGCCCCTCCAGGAATGATAATGACCTCACCTGCTTGAGCGACGTAGGGCCTGCTGTCAATATGAAACAGTGCACTGCCCTTTCGCATAAAAATCAGCTCAAAGTGTTCATGCCAGTGCAAATACAGAATGCATTCTTCCGTTTTCATCCCCCGACAACGATTCTGGAACAGCTGAAATGGATGAGATTTATGGTCAATGCGGGTGTTTTCGTGAAGCGCTTTCAGATCCAGCACGCTGTCTCCCCCTTTCCCCACAAGATCAGACTAATATTGCACAAGATTGTATAGAGCCATCCGGCAGACGCCCGGCTATAATGAGTGTGTCACGAAGTACTATAAGCCAATATTGGAGTGAAATACAACCATGAATAATCCGTTACGCATAGGCACCCTCGTAGGTGGCCACGACGCAGTCCGCGTCATTCCACAGATCATGAAACATGGCTTCGAATCCTTCAATCTGACCTTCTGGCAAACGACGGGTGATTTGGACCTGGCCGAAACAGCCAAACGTGTCCGTGAAATCGTGGACGAACAGGGAATTATCATCTCTGCAGTAAGTGTATTTGGCAATCCGCTCACCGGAACCGGGGATAATGCCGATACACTCGCCAGCTGGGAACGGGTTATTGATCACGCCCAGCTCTTCGGGGCGGATATTGTCTCCGGGTTCACCGGACGACTTACCGATCAGCCGATTGACCAATCAATTCCACGGTTCAAGGAAGTGTTTGGAGAACTGGCACGCCGGGCAGCGGACCGGGGTGTGCGCATTGCTTTTGAAAACTGTGATATGGGTGGTACATGGCAGACGGGCGATTGGAACATTGCACATAACCCAACGGCTTGGGAGATGATGTTCGATGCGGTACCCGCTGAAAACATTGGACTGGAATGGGAGCCATGCCATCAAATGTCCAGCCTGATTGATCCGATTCCACAGCTGCGCAAGTGGGCGCCTAAAGTGTTCCATGTGCACGGGAAAGATGCCACGATTGCCTGGGATATAGTCAAAGAATATGGCGTTCACGGCCCGCGTGAATTTGTCTGGCACCGTACGCCCGGCTTCGGGGATACCAGCTGGTCTGATATCATTACGATCTTGCGTCAAAACGGGTATCAGGGAACGATCGACATTGAAGGCTGGCATGATCCTGTCTACAAAGACGAACTCGAAATGACCGGACAGGTACACGCACTAAGGTATTTAAAACAATGCCGCGGTGGAGATTTTGTTCCCAATCCGGTATAGAAACGGGAATAACATTGAGTTATATGATATCCATTGCAAGAACAAAGAAAATGAAAAGCATAAGGAGATGATAGGATGAGTCATCCTTATCGGGTAGTTGTGGCAGGCTGTGGGGCCATGTCTAACACCTGGGTCGATTACGCCATGCAAAGACCGGACACGGAAATTGTAGGGCTTGTCGATCTGTATGAACAAACTGCCGCTGCACTGGCTGCACGGCACGGCCTCTCCTGTCCTACGTTTACGGATATCAGCGAGGCCATTCAAACGACTAATGCCAATATCGTATTTGATGTCACTATTCCAGCGAGCCATCATGGCATTGCCATGACGGCGTTACAACAAGGATGCCACGTATTTGGTGAAAAGCCACTGGCGGAATCCTTCGCTGATTGTGAAGATATTGTTCAGACTGCACGCCGTACCGGTAATATTCAGGCTGTGATGCAAAATCGCCGTTTTGATCCGCGCATTCGCGCTTATCGGCAGTTTATCTCGGAAGGAACCATTGGTCAGGTCGGTTATGCAGGAGCAGACTTCTTCCTTGGACCCCATTTCGGTGGCTTCCGCGATCTAATGGATAGTCCACTGCTGCTGGATATGGCGATACATACCTTCGACCAAGCACGATATATTCTCGGTGCGAATCCGGTCTCGGTCTACTGCCACGAATTCAATCCTCCAGGCTCCTGGTATAAAGGTAATGCGATGGCGTTGTGCATTTTTGAAATGTCCGATGGCTCCGTATTTGACTATCGCGGGTCCTGGTGCACAGAAGGTGTGCCTACTTCATGGGAAGCATCCTGGCGCGTAACCGGAGAAAAAGGAACCGCGATCTGGGATGGGCATGATGACATTTATGCTGAAGTTGTCTCGGCGCAGCATCTGGATGCGGAAGGCAAACCGTCCTTTTTCCAACCGTGCGAACGGATCGAAGGGCAACAGCCTGTCATGGAGAAAACAGGACATCACGGGTGTCTCGAAGACATGTTCGCAGCTCTGGAATCCGGGCAACTGCCTGAAACTGATTGCAGTGACAACCAGTTCAGCATGGCCATGGTCCTTGCATCCCTCGAAAGTGCCCGCACAGGTCAAAAGGTGTTCATTAAGGATCTGCTTAAGACTGTATAACGAAGCACCTCTATATTTCATATTAAACAAAGCCCAAACTGCAAAAATTCAACAGTTTGGGCTTTGTTGTTGTTTTTTACCTACTTCCCTTTCCTATACTAGGTGCAAAAAATTAGTTTCTGACAAAACGCGAAGTAATGCAGGGGACGAAATCGATTCTGAAGAAACGAAGTGTTCGCCTTTATCACCGGATTTCGACTTTCCAAAAGGCGATCAGGAAATCCGGGGATAACAGCGATCGAAAGAACGATTCGTAACCGGAACGGTTGCTTTGCAGGCAGTTATTTTTTTGAAATTAAATCATTTTATAGAATTCCTTTTTTCATTGCTTTGTACACAAGCTGCGAGAATAGACTGTTCGACCAGGCAAACCACGGCCTTGTGAACGTGTTCGGATCATCCGAATGAAAGCCTTCATGCATGTACCCGGTACCTGCATCCGTGTTCTCCAGCAGCTCAATCATCTCCAGCATTTCCTTATCGTTGTCTGCCGTCAAACCCTGCATGGACAACGCCATATGCCAGATGTACCCGGGCGGAGTATGAGGGCTACCGATGCCTTTGGCGACTTGTCCTTCATAATAAAATGGATTTTCCTTGCTCAAAATAAAACGGCGTGTATTCTGGTACACGATATCCTCGGTGGAAGCATACTCGAAATACGGAATCGACATAAGCCCCGGCGTGCCTGCATCATCCATGAGGCAAAAGTTGCCGTAACCATCCGTCTCATAGGCATAAATCTGCCCATACTCGGGGTGACGGTACGTACCGTATAAGGAAATACCATGTCGTATTTCTTCTTCCAGATGAGCCATCTCGCTGACCAGCTTCTCATCTCGAAATACCCACCTCGCAATCTCCCCCATCTGGCGTAGAGTCACCGCTGCGAACATATTCGCCGGGATATTATAATGAAAATCACATGCATCATCGCTGGGACGGAAGCCGGACCAGATCATCCCGGTATAGTTTACAGGCATCCCCGATCCTTCGTTGCGGAGTGTATCATGGGCTGGACAATTCCGGCGCATGAATCGATATGAGGACTGCCCACCATGACGCTGCTCCGTTTTCCACAGATGTAACACACTCTCCATCACCCTCTTGAAACGCTCGTCAAATATATCCGTCAATTCCGTCTCACGCCAATACGCATAGGCGAGCCGCATAGAGAAACAAAGTGAATCCAGCTCAAACTTGCGTTCCCACACCCAAGGCGACATCTCTGTCTCATCATTTGCATCCCAATGCCATCCATTAGCCGTTTCATTGAACGCATTGGCATAGATATCGAGGTCCGCATAGAACGTATGCCGTTTGATCAGCCCCCCAATAATCCGTTGCAGCTGTTCGTCTTCCTTCGCGAGCGGAACGTAGTGCATCACCTGCTCCACTGAATCACGCAGCCACATGGCCGGGATATCCCCTGTAATTACAAAGGTTGTTCCATCATCCAATAGCTTTGTCGTCGTTTCCAGCGTGTTGGGAAAACAGTTACGGAACTGCGCCAGCAATCTGGGTCTATGTTGCAGCCGTTCCTCGGCCTCGGTAAGAATGTTCTGAACAGCTTGCGGCAATTCCAGATGCGGCATGGGTATTTTCGGTAATCTGAACTGTTCCATGGATGTCGTCTCCTTTGAGATGAAGTTTTCTCATTTGTTTGCATAGTTTCATTCAACGGTTTTTATCATATTGTTATTTTCGTTATGATAATTTATAATAACATTATTATTTGTAAGTGTACTGTGCCGGAAGATTATCGTCAATTCATAACGGATGGTTCATTGAAAAAAATAAATTCGATCATATCTTGTATATATAAATTGAACTAAAGAATATTTACACCTGCCACTCCGATGACAGAACAACCTTCCGATCGCTGTTATCCCCAGATTTTTTTTTTGGATTCCCTTTTTCAAAGGGAAAAATCCGGGGATAAAGGCGAACGCTCCGCTTCTTCAGGTTATTTCTGTCCTCTCCGTTATCGTGTAAATGTTTTGTTCAATTTATATAGATTGAAATGGCTCGTTAGATTTATGCAAATTGTTTACATATGAAGGAGTAATGAAATGTCACGTAAAGTATCCATCCAGTCGCTGGCTGACCAGCTTGGATTATCCAAATACGCTGTCTCCCGCGCACTCAGCGGCAAAACAGGCGTAAGTGAAGCGACTCGTGCCCGTGTGCTGGAATTAGCCCGTGCCTTGGGATATCGCCAGAGCACCCCAGGCAGTAGTGCTGTGCCCACTGGAAATGAAGATCAATCTGAGCCGCCGTTTGCCCTTATCTGCATGAATCAGCTCAACCGGGGCGAACCCCACTACTGGCAGCGCGTACTCTCCGGCATGATCTCTGCCTGCAATGAAAGAGGATGGCATCATGCCATCGTCTCCCCCTCTCTGGGAGTCGCTGATGAACACACACCTCCTGAACGGGCAATCGCTCCTCACTTGGACTGGGAAAGGTGTGCCGGGGTCATCGTCATGGGTGCTTTCCCCCATGCTGTCCTGCAACGACTGGCTCAGACAGGTCGTCCAATTGTACTCGTGGATCATCAGGAGCCACTGTTGAACTGTGATACCATCAGCCATGATAACCTGGAAGCAGGCATTACTGTAGCGAGATATCTAATGTCGATGCAGTGCCGCCGCATCGGTCTGATTACAGATGACGGCCGGGCTGCCAGCTTCGCACAGCGGAAGATCGGCATTGAACTGGCCTTGAACCATTTTCATGCAGACAGCAGTCGTATGACTACCTTCAGAGAATGGAATATTCCTTATGAGAACGGCGAATGGATCAATCAATTGGCTGCTACAATTAAAAACATGCCCGCCGACGAACGCCCCGATGCCTGGATTGGTGTCAATGATGATATTGCCTTGCAGTGGATGAATAAGTTGCAGGAAATGGGTTTCTCCACGCCCGGGGATTGCCTTGTTATCGGTATCGACAATGTGCATGCCGCTGCTACCTCGTCCCCTCCCCTGACCACAGTTAATCTCTGCAAAGAGGAACTCGGACACCGCGCGATCGAGGCTTTGCAGCGCCGGATTGAACGTCCTGGTACACCAAAGGAAACGGTCATGTTATCGACTACTTTGATTCCACGGGAATCCGCGTAACTCATAACGTGCAACCTCCTTGGCCTCAGTGCAACTTAACTTTATTGAATACCAAAAAGGCCCCGCATGTTATTATGCGAGGCCTTTCATCTCTATCTAGTTATTCATCCAAGCTTATTCCGTTCCGTTCATGTTATTCATCACTGTTATTTTTGCCAAGGAAGGCTTGTGTACGACGGAAGATCTACTTCCCAATTCACATCTCGATACTCTCGATTAACTACGGTTCTTTTTAAGGTGAATTTCGTACCGTTTTCTTTGTAAAAACCACGGATGATCAATTTCAGTTTATCAGCAACGTATTCACCGTTATTGTTAGGCTCGTCTGGATAACCAACCACTTCAACAGGATATTCCGTCCCCTGTGAATCTACCGCTATCCAGCGATCACCCACGAAAGCATTTCGGAACGTCCCTGTTCCATTAAGAACAAGGGAATATCCTTTATTCACACTACTCTTCTGAAAGTTAGATGATTCCGGAACAGGCTTATAATCAAAATCATCAAATAGGATCTTATCGCCAAGCTGCTCAAATTTTACAAAGGTATGAAATGCAATGTCCGTACGCCTCTTATCCAATTCAACTTCCACTGATTTCTCTTCTTTCACCAGGAGGGTATAACCATCCAGGACAAAGCGAATGTTCTTAGCATCAACCGTAACAAAAGAAGGATCCCATGTCTCCGACAACTTCAACGGCCCTCCGTCTCTCATGCCACTCTGATCATGAAGCCGAAACTTGGCTTCACGGGCATCTGGTCTAAACCCATTGAAAATTCGATATTCATTGGTTTCAGGGATCTCAAGATGGTAAATAATGCTCAAATAGTTCGCCCAGTTCTCATCAGCTTTGGCTTGAAGCTCATCATTCAGACTGATGTTCATGTCAAGGCGGGTCCCGTTTGGCGTACGTACGAGCTGTGTCATATCCAGTTTCAAACCCTCAGGAGTGGTGTAGGTATTGTTCATAGGAGCCTCAACAGCCAGTGATTTGGCCTTGGTCATATCGATGCTGAACTGAAAACTCCAATCCACCGTTACATCACTATCCTCATATGGCTCTTTCACAAAATTATAGAAATCTCCTACTCTTATATGTCCCAATTCTCCACGCACGATCACCTTATCAGGGATATCTTGCTGCAGTTGAAATACAAATTTGTTAAGAGAGGCACTGCTTATTCTGGTATCCCTCGCAATGGTCGCAACCTCTCTCCCCTTTTCATCAGTAACATAAATTTTCCCCAATTCGGGATATAACACGGTTATTCCTGTACCATCAGGTGCTGTTTGCTGCATGTTTATTACAATCTGAGAACGATCTACCAGCACATCTTCAATCTTGAGCTTGTAGCCCTGATCATCAATATTAATATTCGGATTAACCACAAGTCCATGAGGTTTAAGACGTTTATAATCATCCGCCAAACTGGAATATCTCAGCGCCTCTGGAACAGGTATGTTAGGTAAAGGCGGGTTATTTACGGCATTTACCGTTGGTTGCGTCGATTTAACTGTGTGATCAAAAGCAAACCATGCCCCTCCCGCAAGGATCACAACTGCCGCCGCTGCAATCCCAGTACGGCGCATCCAATGGGATTTGGAGGCTTTTTTCGTAAACGGATTGCAGTCTTCTGCGCTCAACATAGACACGCCATCAAGCTTCCGCATCACCTCAAGTGTAAATTCCGCATCTGGTTCTTCACGGAACAAATGCTGTTCCCACATCCGATCCTCATCATTTGGAATAGGCTTCATACGTCGATAAACCTCCTTTGCGCTCCATTTGTTTCTTCAACGTTTTCTTCCCCCGGTAAAGTGCATTCCGCACTTGGGCGGGACTCATGTCCGTAATATCTGCAATCTCTTCGTAGCTTAACTCATTCGTATATTTAAGCAGCAGCACAAGCCGATACGATTCCGGCAGTTGCTCCATCTGGCGATAGATTTCACGCTGCATCTCCTTATGCAGTAAATGTTTCTCTGGCGTTTCACCATTGGTCTGCTCCAAGCCCATATGAACGGCAGTCATCACAGGTTTCTGTTGCCGCATAAAATCCCGCATCCGATTAACAACGATGGTGTACACCCAGGACGAGAAACTGCTTCCTTCCCTTCGTGTAGGAAGATAGCGGTAAATCCGGAGAAACGTATCCTGAGCGAGATCCTGTGCATCCTGATGACTCGCACCCATTCCGCGTAAAATGCCGAATACTTTATTTTTATATCGATCCACGAGCACAGCAAACAGCTGTTTGTCCCCCGCAATAATACGCTGAATGAGCTCCTCCTCTGGTATCTGTTGAGTCATGTAATCCCCCTTCTCTACAGCTTCCATGCATGGTTCTGTACTATATAGACGGAAGCACTTCCCGAAACCTCTCACTTTATCCAAAAAAAAGAATTCGCGCCACCAGGTGAAAACCGGATGAGCGAACTCTGCAACCATTCTTGGTTCTTTGTGACTGCTGCAATGACTGTAATTCCAAACTCTTCCCTTGCTTCTTTCTTCAGTCGTCCCTGCTTTTCTCCGATACAAAATCACTAAGCTGTGAATAGATCGCTACGATTTCGTCCATCGACATGCGGACCAATCCACTGGATGACGGGGCTACAAACTCATGAATTTCCTTGACGACCGGGTCGTCCTGAAATCCCCATTCCGCTTTGGCACGCTGACTATACTGAGTGTATACTCCTTTCCCCACGAAACAAGCGATGTCCGGTCGGTATTCCTCCAGCTTTTGCCGTAAAATCTGCCGTCCCTCTGCATATTCTTCCTTTGTAATATCCTCCATGCCTCTTGTCGGCCGGGCCACAATATTCGTAAAACCATATCCCAGCTTCAGCAGCTCTCCATCCTCTTTGGCATCATATAAACGAGGAGTCAATCCGGACCGTTCAAGAATACGCCAGAAACGGTTTCCTTTGTAAGCATAATGATGACCCGTCTCTCCAGACGTGATGCTGGGATTAAAACCGATAAATAAGATCGATAAACCATAATCCAGATGATCTGGAATCATAAAGAAAAGCCCCCTTATCTTTTTTAGTCATTTACATCTTTCATCTGTGTATAAAATGATATAATGGTTGAAGTATTTTCGAATCGGACTGAAATTTTCATGAAAAAGGAAGCTGAACTGATGATTGCAGACATCATGCTTGAAGTCGTCCTGCCCGTCTTTCTCCTGATTGCCGTCGGGTCCTGGATGCAAAAGGTGTTCAAGCTGGACTTGTACACCCTCGCCAAAATCAATTTCTATTGTATTACCCCCGCAGCCGTATTTATGAGCATGTATCACTCCGATATGTCGGGTGAGCTGCTCGGAACCGTCACACTCTTTTACGCGATATATGTATTTATTCTCTATATTGTGGGGTCTGTGTTCGCACGCTCGCTTCGCATGAACAAAGGCATGAAAGCCGCCTTTAACAACAGTATCATGCTGGACAATGCAGGCAATTATGGTCTGCCCATCAACTCCCTAGTGTTCCGTGGCGATCCACTGGCATCGTCCATCCAGGCATTGGTCATGTCTTTACAGGCATTGCTGACCTTTACCTATGGTGTGTTGTCCATTCAGGGTGCGAAGCTCAAAGGCAATTACCGTGCGGTGATCATCGGATTTCTAAAAATGCCCGTTCCTTATGCGTTGTTGCTCGGCATTTTGTTTCATATGGGAAATATCCCACTGCCAACCTTCCTGTCCATGCCGCTGACCTATGCGCAGCAAAGTATGGTGGCTGTAGCTCTATTAACACTCGGAGCGCAAATTGTAAAATATCCGATCCGCCTGTATCGTCTTGATGTGTATATTAGCACATTTTTGCGTTTGCTGATTGGCCCAGCCATTGGGATTTCCATCGTGCTGCTGCTCGGTTTGCAAGGCATCGCCGCTCAGGCGCTCATTATTGCATCCGGTATGCCTACCGGAGTCAATGCGTCCATTCTCGCGGAGGAATATGATAACGAGCCAGACTTTGCTGCCCAGACAGTTCTGATCTCGACGCTGCTTAACATCATTACGATTACTGCTCTGATTTCATTTGCGAAGACGTTCTGACCTTATAGTTTTATAAAATGACTAGTTCACTCTCCCGCAAGGAGCTGTGAACTTTTTTTGTTAAGCGGTTGATGACAGCTCAACTTAAAAAAGTCCAAACGCGCCCATACTCCGGGTGCGCTTGGACCTCTTTTGTTACCTGCATATTCCATCTGATCAAATCCTTTGTACGACTTGTCAGTCTAAAGAGAACTAAGATTCAAACGTCGTCCGTTCAGGGAACTTGCCACCTTCTCTGAACAAACATCGAACCAGTCGCTGCGCGGCCCGATTGAAATAAAAACTCGGACTGACACCCTCCACATGAACAGGCTCCAGTTCCTTTACACTTTCCTTGATCTTATTCATCTCAATGAGTCCCATCTTCCGCTCATTCGGTCCGAATCGATAAATAACCTTTTCATCGTCCTCCGCCTGTTTCACCAGCAGAATGATTGACGCCATACAGGTTACCCCCTATCGTTACGTGGTGAGATTCCAATGATTACTTACTTACTATTCATTATTACCCAGAACGGATTGGAAACATATAGGGCTTTAGTTATTTATATTAACGTTAAAACTCCTAATTTTAATTATCTTGAATGAAGTATTTTGTTGAAAAATATACATAAAGCAGGCTTGGAAATACCAAACCTGCCCAATTACCTTGCATCCAAAGGAATCAGAAGTCTCATGTTTCACCGATCTTGTTACAAACGTGGGTCCACCGGTTCAGACTCCAGAGCCAATGTCGCCAGCACGCATTCATGAATTCTTTCCACAGGCTCCATGCGTACAAAACGCTCAATTCCCTCCATACCCAAGGCACTCTCCATCAGAGCGTGGCGCTCTTTTTTGGACGTTTTGCGTTTGCTGAGCCGGGACAAATTTTCCGGTGCGAGGTAATCCATACCATAAATGATGTGCAAATACGCACGACCTCGTACTTTAATCGCAGGTTGGATCATTTTGTTGGCGTTCCAGGCACGGAATGTTTCCGGCTTGATGACAATGCCCTCATGTCCTTCAGCCGTGATCTCATCCCACCAACGAATGACTTCCTCTTCATCTGCCCTACTGGTGATTACACGGTATTCCGTTTCCATCATCATCGTGGACATCCGGGCGAACTCACGATTTTGCTCCATATGCCACTCATGCGTCTGATCCCAAAACGCCCCAGTGCTATGTGCCAAGGTATGAAACGGTGCAATACGAATATCTCCGATATCCTCTACATCCCAGCAATATTTCTGAAATACATCGCGGAATGTTCTAGCATTGGCGAGCTTACGTTCTGTGTCCTGCAACCACTCCTCCACATTTCGGCCGGTCGCTTCAGCATCACGCAGCTTTCCAAGCACCAACTCCCGATCCATCAACGAAGCCTCAGCTACATGTGCATACTGCGAGGAGATTAGCTCCCGCGCTTTCAGATTCCAGGGTACGATCTCTGCATCGAGTAATACGAACTTCGTCTGGTGACGGTCAAAATAGCCCGCTGCGATCAAATCCGTGTGTAATCTTAATAACACATCCTTCTCAGTTGCCCTGTCAAAAAAGGAGCGGCCCGTCCGGGTCACAATGTTCCCCAGCGTTGGTCTTCCTATTCGCTTCTCAGCTACCTGTTCGTCCCGGAACAGGAGCACAATGGCACGGCTTCCCATATGTTTTTTCTCCGCTACCATTCGAGTAACGCCCTGAGACCGGTAGTACTGGAACGCATCCTGTGGATGTTCCAAATATCCTTCTATCGAAGAAGTTGTTGGTGGTGGACTCATCGTGGGCGGGATATAAACCAGTTCCTCCAACGGTACGGTAAAATGGGAAAAGGTATCGATCGCCGTTTTTGCCACCTCAGAATGAATGGATACATCCATCCGGGACCCGGTTTGCACTGTGAATCCTTCCTTGAACTTGCGCAAGTTAGGTGGAGCAAATCTCCGCCGTTCCCATCGTTTGAGCGGACTTTTCGGATCTTCAGCGTAATCCTGCTTCGCTGGAACACTAGTTGCCTCGCGTTCCGGCATCCGCCACGCCGTGAGCATACCTCCAAAGACAACGCCTTGGTCAATATTGACCGTATCATTCACTATCGTTGGATATGGATGCGGATCGTGTCCCCAGACAATGCATTCTCCGGAAGCGTGATCTACGTACCAATCCTTGCGAATCGGTCTGCCGTGTTCATCCGTTCCCTCCACATCGCCGTAGCGGCAATAATCCTGAATGCGTTTGGACTGTTTTCCGATAAAGTGATCCCGAATCCCGGCATGTGCTACGACCACCTGACGTACGCCATTCCGGGAAAAAATCAGATGAGATGGTGCATCAAGCAGAAATGCCCGTAAATTTGTTCGCACTTTCTGTGCCATTTCTTTACCTTGCTCCTGCTCCAACTGAATAAGCTCGGCCTCCACATGTTCATCGCCATGGCTCAATGTAACATCACGACCGTCCAGATAGCGTCCTATTTTCCACCCATGATTGCTGTCGATCATGTAGGCGAGTCCAGATGCACACTGCCGCTGCCAGAACAACAGACACTTCAGCGATTCTGGTCCCCGGCTGGTTACGTCACCAACCGAGACCAGCTTTCTTCCTTCTGGATGATGGTATAGCCCGCTTCCATCCTCATCCACATATCCGAGTCGGAGAATTAATTCCATCATTTCCTCGTAACAGCCATGAATGTCTCCAATAATATCGATACCTGTACCCATGTCGATTATAAGTGGGTTGGATGTACGAACAAACGAGATGTCTTCCGGATGCTTCAGCACATAATTAGCGTCGAAGCCATCTTCACGAATGGCGCGTAGTGTGCGTTTGAACTGCTGCACCTGTTGTTTCACCCGCTGACGTCCGCGCGGATACTTTCGCTGAGCATCACGTTCGAGCAGTTCTTTTTCAGGGATATCCAACACTACAGCAATCACGGGCACATGAGCTTTTCTGGCCAGTTGAATCAACCGCTGACGATCCTCCGGATACAGATGTGTGGCATCAACCCAGGTCAGCTTGTTCAGACGGCAACGGGTCGCGAGCATGGCTTCCATTGTTTCAAACGCCTTGGCCGATACCTGCTGGTACTCGGCATAGATTACATCTGCTTCGCTACGGGGCCTATGTTTCCAATCCACATACTCGTCATCTCCAATTAGCATTCGGAATTGATCAGATGATACCGCTTCGGTTCTTCGGATGACACCTTCTACAACGAGACGATCCAACAACGTGCTTTTCCCACTGTTTGAGGGCCCTACCAGAACGACGATGCCTGCATGCGGCAAGCGAATTTCACGCTGTACTTGATCCAAAGCATTCGCACCATCGACCTGATGCCTGACTGTATCTTCTATTTCTTTAGGCTCTCTGTTGTTCTTCATAGTTGGTCTCCCTTCTCCGTTCAAAAATGACCAGTTGTGTAGGTTGTCCATATCCCTCTGCGCACTCACCAATACCCCTTATTTCAAAGTCATAATTTCCTTTGAGTGCCCATTCTTCACATTGGGCTGCCAATTCCGCCCGAGTCCACTCGAAACGATGATCATGGTGACGAAAACTATCCTGCTCCATCGCATATACTTCGTTGTACTCTTTGTTTGGAGTTGTCACCAGCAACACATCGGGTCGATAATTACTCATAATGGTATCCATAATCCCGTCCAAGCGATACGCTTCGACATGCTCTATGACTTCGCACAGGATCATGACATCCTGATTTTGCATCTGTTCATCAAAATAAAACAGCGAGCCGATCACAGGCTCCGGCATAGCAACGACCCCACTTCGGTCTTCCAGCTTCGCGAAGCGCTCCATGGCCCGAAGCCGTGACTGACCTGATGGCTCAACGGCAAGAATGGATTCCACGCCCGAAATATAGGCCAAGCGGGCAGAAAGTTTACCTTCCCCGGCTCCCATATCGACAATACGTCGCTTGGATGGAAGAGCTTCAACTACTTCCGCTATTGCTCGATAACGCAGTTCATTTAACCTTACTGGTGACTCAAATCGCTCAAGCTCACCTGCAGAGGTATCTTGAATCCCCTCATCACTCTCATTGATTCCCTTATCGGAAATCTGATTCACTCCACCTGCCCGCTCAACCGAGACGGACAGGTTCCCTTCCTGGTGCTCATACTTCCGAATTAATTCGGAAAATCGCAGCGTGCGTCGGACAATAAGCTCTTTCAATGGATGGTTTTCCAGCCATCCTTCGCCATAACGTTTGATCTTATCAATCTCATCTTCACTAATGAAATAATGTTTGTAGTTGTCCAACACTGGAATCAGCAGAAATAACTGACGCAGTGCATTTTGTACTGTAACTTGTCCGCTCAGTCTGATACGGCGGACAGTACTATTCTTTTTCAGATCAAATGTATAAGACAACTCATCCCGCTCAAGGGTAACTGTGTAGCCTAGTGACGAGAATAGTTTCTCCACAACCCGATCAGGGAGGTCCGATGCCACGGGTCCAAATGACAGCTCCATATCGAACGGGTGCTCCACCCATTGCAAATAGTCTTCCTTCGGTTTACCATTCAACGCTGTCCCCAGCGCAGAGCGTATGTAGGAGCAGAACAAACTGCTCGTTACAAATTCACGGTCGTTAATATATTGTGTAATGTCGTAACCGTTCGGAGTACCTCTTACCAGATTAACAGGATCAGGCTCGGCATGAATCAACACTTCGGTTTCGCTCTCTGTATCAGTGATATAAACAATTCGTACACGCGCATCCTTTTCCGTCCGGTCATATACGTTATGTGGATTCTTCGCCAGCAAGCGCGATACAGCTCCTGCCCCTGCTCCTCTTACTTTCAATATCAGATGCATCAGATCTCCTCCTTCTTCTTATACCTTTACCTCCCACACCTCTTGCAGGGCATAACGAAAAATCCGGTCTAATTCTTCATATGGAATCATCTGCTCCTTCTCCATCAGAGCGGCCATTTGTTCAAAATGCGTGATCTGCTCTGCCAAAAAAGCCTGTATCGCGGATAGCTGCGGTTCCAGATCCAGTTCCTCGCCTGCCTTTTTCCGCCGCAGCAATTCATGGATTTCCGTATAGAGCGGCGCGCTCTGAGGCACAAGCTCTTGCACCAGCTCTTCGAATCCCATCGGCGGCATCGCATCATAACGTTCGATCCAGCCGCAGGCGAGCAATGGGCGCAGCACATAGAAATACTTTTTGATCTTCACCTGCTCACCCTGCAAATAATCCCGAAAATTCCCCTTCGCCATATTCAGATAATGATACATACAGGACTTCGGTGAGAAGGTCAAAGGCGATAGGGCACGAATATGCTCTGCCACGCTGTACGGTTCATCATACTGAATTGGGGATTGCAGCCATTCCAGCAGCGGTGGATTTGACTTGCGAAACAGCTTCAAAGCTTTGCGCAAATCCCAACCATTGATATCAAGCTGATCGCTGATCGGACGTTCGATCACATCCCTTTTATCCTCAATGGACAAGTACCATTCCAGCGGTCTCACATATAGAAAACGCACATCGTAATCGCTATCCTGTGAAGGAAACCCCCACGCCCGGCTGCCCGATTCACAGGCATAGATGATCCGTACGTTCTTCTCCTGTTCAATCTGCTTCAGCTGCTGTCTAATCGTATCTCTCATTTCTTCATGAACATGGGTCATGTCCGTTGCCTCCTTTAAGCAAAATCACGTTATAAATTCACGGGTGATCTCCCCGTTACAGGTCATTCTTGCAAATGAATTAAATTTTCATCGCCCGCACCCGATTTGCGAGTGTATCATATCCCCTTACCGTCTCGGCAATATACGTCAATACCGTTTCACTCCAGCCATAGATATAAAAGGTTTTACCATCACGTGGTGGTACCATTGCCTGCTGATAAGGTGCAATATCCACGATAAACGCCTTCAACTCCGGATTCACCATCCGGCGATAACGTTCAAGCTCGGCATATAACGGACTGCCTTCATTCTGCTGTTCATCGGTGATCATAATAATCTGATCCACTTTCTCTCCGATATCCCGAAGCTCTCGTACAGGACGCCCCGTGTCCGTTCCACCTTGTGCCCGAATACGATGAGCCTGGGAAAGAATGCTTTCATTCATCTTCGGATGAGCATCTTCAACCATATGGTCGAATAACCAGAACAGTGAGTTGCCTCGGGTTTGTTTATAAAGCGCCAGTGCCAGCACCGAACCAATTCGCAGATAATCCCCTTGCATGGAGCCGGAGCGATCCAGGAAAATGGCCGTTCTTCCAGGCAACGCTGGCAGATTTCCAATCGATAGCTCCACGGCCTGGCGCAAAGCCTCCCGCAGCTCTTCCCTTGCAGTCATTTCATAGGCACTGGCGAATCGGAAAGGTAAGATGCGCGACTTGCGCAGGGCTTCCGCATCCGTTAGACGACGTGTGACGTAATCCATATTTTTCGATTTTTCAAAAACTCCCGCCCGATCCATTACATTCAGATGACGCAACAACGCAAAGGTCGGCATTTGTAACATCAACGCCTCCCATACCGTACGTGTTGGCTGCATGATCGATGTGACCACCGAATATGGCAGTTTACCTTTTTCGATCAGATGCATCTGACTTGCCGGGTTCGGGGTAGCTTTCAGCTTCTCCAGCGCCTGTAACTGCGGCAGGTCCGTAAGATCTACTTCAAGGCCGCGCAAATAACGGAACAAGGCTTGCTGCTTCATATCTCTCGGCTTGGGATGTGCTGTAGCAATCATATCGCGTAAACTGTACCCACGCCCACGTCCGTTGTATTTGATCGCCCAATATTCACTGACTCCGTTCAAAAAGAGACTCACCTGAAGCTTCACCGCTCGACCGCCCTGGCCTCGACCTGTTCCTCTTAGAATGGTCAAAAAATCTGCCAAGTCAGCCGATGTCTGTACTACTTGGGAGAATACTTTTGCAAAGTGATCCGGGTCCACCTTCGACAACAGTGCCAGCCCGAATAGGGGCTGTAACCGCATCAAGCCTTCATTACGCGCATAGACCAGCGCCCGCGCCATAAACCCCGCATCGACCTCAGCCATCTCTTGGTGACTGACCATGGCATCGGCCATCAGCTGCTGTGTATCTGCATAAAACGTATTGTTCAATGTATTGGTCATCAACATCTGTATATATTGTTCCTCCACCAATCGCTCATAGGCTCCATAGTCCTCATGATTGCGTGTGGTTGGCTGAGGTTGATTGAATAATTGTTCCGCTCTGCTCATCACGCATGACCTCCCGGTGTGAGTCTAATTCATTCATGTCCCAACATAAAATGTTCCGAGGAAAAAGGTAGGAAGGTATAATACCCGCTCTACCGCTGAGCTACACCGCCATGGACGGCGGCGATTGGATTCGAACCAACGACCTGGTCGATTAACAGTCGAAGTAACCCTCCCTGGCGCCTCGGAACCTTGATCCACAGAGCTTGTTGCTGCGCCGCTTCACAACCTTATTATGCCTCATGCATTTGCACGCGAACATGGCGAAAGTATGGCGACCCTCATAAGTTTAAAATGAAACCAGCCACTCATCCTGATACAATGAAGGGATAACAAGGAGTGAATGCTCATGGCTAAAGAGAGCTTTGACAAAGAAATTCAATTTCTGCGCATGTTGTCCCTTACAAGCGGCGCGTACAACCGTAAACAATACGCCGAGCGGCTCGGCATATCCGTACATACTTTTGATAAAACCCAACGTAGGTTAAAAGAAATCATGCAGACCGTCGCAGACCAACGCACCGGTTCAGAACAAAATAAAGAAATGGCAGAACTCGTACGCTTCCAGTATGGGGAATCCGCCGAGCCTATGCTGCTCTTCCTATTTCGTGCCAAGTCGATGAAAGAGACTGAAGTTCAGCGTCTATCCGTCCTTTTGCATACCTTACAGGATCAAGCTTTAACGGCCATGGAATTGTTGGACGCCTGCTGCGCAGATCTGCCGGAGGATCTGGCATTGCCTGACGAAAAGACGATTCGTTCAGATCTGAAGTATCTGGAAGAAGTCGGGGTGATCCGCAAGGAATCTGGCGGCAGACCTTATCGTTACCTTTTGCAGCAGGATGTACTTACGGGGCTAACCGTGGAAGAACAGCTGGAGCTGTATGATTTTGTGGATATTATGGCGAACACCCAGGTTCCTTCCGTACAGGGGTATTTACTACGCGACAGTCTCAAAAAAGCCATTGCGGCAAGCTATCCGCAGGAAGAAGCCACCGAACCATTTATATACAAGTACCACTATTATTCCCGCATTCTGGACGAAGCGCATCTGTACACCCTGCTTAGTGCAATTCGACAACGAAAACATGTGCAGTTCCTGTATTATTCACCCAAAAAACCGTCCAGCTACAGCTCGCAGAATACGAATCCACGCTTTGAACGGGAAGCAGGCGGACGATCCAACCGGATCATCCCCCTTGAAGTGGTCTATGATCATCAGTATGGCCGCTGGTATGTCATTGGATATCAGGGGCGCCGTGGCTTTGTGAAATTTCGGATGGAAGGCATTACGCAGCTGGAGGAGCAGGATTCGATTGAAGAAGAATATATGCTCGAATTGAAGCAGCAGTGGGCCGAGATCAGCCGCTACAGCTGGCTGGTGGATACGGGGAACACCGTGACGGTTCAAGCCCGATTCTTCCATCCACGGGATGGTCAGCGTAACTTCATTCTGGATCGGGTACGTTTGCAAGGTCAATGGGGAACGATTACGCCCGAAACAGAACATACCTTTCTCTATAAAATTCGGGTCAACGGTACCACCGAGATTAAGCCGTGGCTTCGGAGTTTTGGCTCAAGCTGCGAGGTGATCGCTCCACAGAGGCTGCGTCAGGAGATGATTGAGGAATGGAAGGAGATTGCGCAATATTATGAATCTGTTCGAGAAGATGTTCAACTATCAGATGATGACGAGATTGAATGAAACCGGACTGTTCACCTGGACCTCTCAGGAACGAGCCTGGCTGCGCATGATGCTGAATCACCCTGCTGCACCAGAAGCACTGAACCCCGACACGTTGCACAAAATGCATGACATGCTGGATGCGGAGCAGGATCTGGACCTTCAGGATTATCTGACCGAAAAGGCCAAAAGTGAAGAAAAAAGCGTCTTTCATCCGCTGCTCAAACCGTTACGGCAGATGATTCTGCATCATCAGGGGTTTCGTTTGACAGGGCGTGTCCGCAATGGACGCATCAGCCAGGATCAGTTCGGATTTCCCTACAAGCTCGAATATTCCATGGTCAAAAAGGAATGGTACGTGCTCTGGTATGCTCCACGCTTCGGCAAGCTGATGTCAACCAAGCTGCACAGCATTATTGCTGCGGAAGCCCAGCCGATCCAACCGGAACTCGCTTCTCAATACGCTACCAAAATCGCTAATTTGACGGAGAATCGAAAGACAGCCGTGACCATTGAAGTACTGCCTGAATTCAACCAGGAGTTGTCGCGGATTCTGTACGCCTTCTCCTGCTTCGAGAAGCAGGTTGAATATGAAGAAAAACAACAAACCTATCGGATTGAGCTGACAATTCCTCGGAATGAGATGGATTATGTGCTGTCCAAAATGCGTTTTCTGGGCAAACGGGTACGGATCGCAGACAATGCTGCCCTTCGAGCGCGAATGTCTGAGACAGCCGCCAAAGTGCTGGCACGCTATGATGAATCCGAGCCTGAAACACAACCTGAACGGACTTATAGAGGAGTGCGGAGCCAGCACGTGGAGGAGCCTTCCATCAAGGCAGACGGAAGTGACTCTGCCTAACGTGCACGTCAACTGATGGGCCGATAAGTTGCTGATAAATTTCCACAATACAGAAAAGGGCTGCCCCGTAGTCATGGAGATGATGGGGAAGCCCTTTTGATGATTTGCGATACGAACGTTTAACGAACTGAGCAGGCTCTATTCGAGTTCCTAGCACTCTCCCACTCCACTCGTCCGCTTCTACGTTCCGCTACTGGCAGCCGAATTCCTTCTTTTGTTAATTGCATGCACACCCATCACAACGGCAATCAATTCATACGTATCCAGTTGTTCGGATTGGTTGTCTAACACAAACGCACCTGAACCGAACCAGCCACTTGTACGCCTGAAGCTTGCCACAATTTTGCCGCTCATCCCGGTGATATCATATTCCTGTGAAAACGCTGGAGCGGAGACATCATACACACCACGCGGTCCGGCATCGTACTCATACTTTTTACTGAAGAAGCTAATCCTCGCCCGTAAGACACCCCATTCCCTTCCATCGGCTGAGGTCACATCCCAACGGTTACTTAACATGCGAAATTTGCCACTGCAAATGAGTCTCGAGTTATCGAATACATCCAGCGATGAGCCAAAGGCACTTTTCAAATCAAGATGACCTGCCTGTTCCTGTTCAGGGTTCTATTTACGGATAAGAACTGGGAATTGCTTCAAAATAAAAAAATCTGTCAGCTCAACCTGCAGCTGACAGAATCTTTACTTACACTTCCACTTTTTTATTATTCAGGTATACGGCAGCTGCAACCAAAATCACAGCCACGATAATTTCGAATATAACACTCCACCATGTTCCCTGTGACCACAAGATCCGATTGGACGTAATGGAGATCCCTGTACTTTTTTCCGTCACCTGAAATAATTCATTTGGGTTAAAACGACCTGAGAAGATGATATTCTCCAACCAGCTAATGAGATTGGTTAATACGAAGAATGCGATGATACTAATCCAGGGCCCTGTTTTAAAGCGGAAGCTGCCACCAATGGATATGGAGAGAAAGATGATGACGGTTATGAACAAAACTACCCACCAGACAAACAGCAGCAAGGAAATGATCTCCGAAACATGAATGCCCGACATATTAATGGCACTGGCCAAGTTCATATCTGTGTGCGTTGCACTGAAGATGAAGTAATGAATGACAGCTACAACCATCACTCCCAGCCCGCAAAGCGTTCCGAATATTAAAGGAGACAAAACGTGAGACAGTCCTGTTACGGGAACGAGACGGCGATTATAAGAACGGATATTGGACCAGTACGTCTTAATCATCTTCACATAAATAGACACGCCTACACCGACATATGCCATAACACCTATAATACTGCCTGTTATATCTGACATGAACATTGCCAGCCCAATTTGCACGATAATCAATACTGCCAGCCCGGCAAACAGCGTGTTCCAATTCCTTCTAAAGTCGTACTTCAGCAACGTCATCATTCTGCATAGACCTCCTTGAACATTTCATCCACACTTTTTCCGTACTTGAGACGCAGAGTCTCAACTTCTTCCCGCATGACCATCTCACCTTCACGAATGAAGATTACTTCATCAAAAATTCGTTCGATATCCGTTACAAGATGCGTAGAAATGATCAGACTGCTGTCTTCATCGTAGAACTTCACAATGGCGTCCAGAATTTTGCCCCGGGCAACCGGGTCTACCCCGCCAATCGGTTCATCCAGCAAATAGAGACGAGCCTTACGGGAAAGAGCCAGTGTTAGTTGTAGTCGTTCATTCATGCCTTTCGACAAATGCCGTACCCGCACTCCCTCTTCAAGCTTCATGAATTCAAGCATCTCTCTGGCTTTAACTTCATCAAAATCAGCATAGAAATCACGGTAGTACGCAATCGCGTCCCGAACCTTCATCCAGTTCTCGGTCAAAGGCCGATCCGGCATAAACGATACCAGCGACTTCGTCTCCAACCCAACCGGTTTTCCCGTTACCGAAATGTCTCCGCTGCTGGGATGCAGCAGTCCTGCAACCAGCTTCATCAGCGTACTTTTGCCGCTACCGTTGCTGCCCAGCAAACCTACAATTCGGCCTGGTGCGATATCAAATGTGATGTCATGAAGGGCCTTCTTGCTGCCATACGTTTTGTTTATATGGTTCAGCTCAAGAATATTACTCATTCAATGTTCCTCCTCTTCCATCGTGATCCAATGACTTCTTTCCTTCTGCAACAGCATCCGCCACAATATTTACGATGTCCTGCTCTTCAATGCCCAACTCCTGCATTCCTGTCAGAAAACGCTCCAGTAATTCGCCAGCCATCTCTTTTTTGATCGTCATAATTTTCGACTCCTCACTTGTCACATATCGGCCCAGACCTCGCTTGGTTTCAACCACTTCTTCCCGCTCCAACTCCTGGAATGTCCGTTGTACCGTATTGGGATTGATCTGTAATTCGGCCGCCAATTCACGAACCGAAGGAATTTTATCGCCTGCCTTAAGAGTGCCTGTTACGATCTGTCTTTTGATGTACTGCATGATCTGCAGGTAGATGGGCAAGTTGTTGTCAAATTCGATGCTCACAATATTCTCGCTCCTCTCTGTATCTGTGTGTTAGTTACATAGTACACTAGTGATTTGGTATTGTAAAGCCCATTTATTTATTTTGATATCCATGCAAAAAAAGAGCAGATCCCGAGATCTGCTCTTGATTCTTCTGACTATGTTCATGATATGAGGTGTCCAATCTAATCAGAAGCCATCTATACAATATCCAAAGGCACTTTGCCCTTAGGTGCAGGGAATGCCTCATTTAACCGAACCACTTCATCTGGAGTCAAAGTAACATGCATCGCCGCCGCATTTTCTGCAACATGATCTAACTGTACAGCTTTCGGGATCGCAAGTACATCACCCTCCCTGATAACCCAGGATAACGCGATTTGCGATGGACTAACTCCCCGATCACCGGCAATGTCAAGGATGATTGGATGCTCCAGCAGTTCTTTCCGGAGCCTGCCACCCTGAGCCAGCGGGCAATACGCCATCACAGGAACATGACGTTCCCGCAGCCAGGGAAGGAGATCGTATTCAATCCCCCTGGAAGCCGCATGATACAGAACCTGATTCACTGCACAGTGTTTACCCCCCGGAACGTTCCATAGTTCCTGCATGTCCTCTTTGTCCAGATTGGAGACACCCCAGCGCAGAATTTTACCCGATTGTTTCAGCTGTTCCATCGCTTCGACCGTCTCTTCCAACGGTACACCCCCACGCCAGTGCAGCAAGTACAAGTCCAGGCGATCTGTACCCAGACGTGACAGGCTGCGCTCACAAGCGGTGATCATTTGCTTCTGATCCGCATGATGAGGATATACCTTGGACACCAGGAATACATCATCCCGACAATCCGTTATCGCCTCACCAGTGACCTCTTCTGCCCCGCCTTCTGCATACATCTCGGCCGTATCAATCACCGTCATTCCACGTTCAATGCCATAACGCAATGCCTGAACTTCTTCTCTCCGACTGGACTGCCTCTCACCCATGTACCATGTTCCCTGCCCGATGGCTGGCAATGTTGTCCCATCGGGTAGCTGAATCGTACGAGCCTGATTTCCTTGCATCTTCTGTATTCCTCCAATCTAAGAATACTTTCTTCCCTATCTACTCATGATTAAACTTGTCAAAGCCAATACCTTCGTCTTCATTCGATCGCATCCAACGCTCCACCATCATGTTATACAACTGATCCAGCGGTAACGTGAGGCTGTTCTGGGCAATACTTACAGTAGCATCGACCATTAATTTGCGTTTCATCCCATTCTGGCGATCCAGAAAGACATTCTCGTCCCAGAGTCTAACCTCAATCATCTTCTGTCCCATGAATTCATACATAAAAATACTCTCTACATCTTTCCAGGCAATTATCCCTCCCGATGTGTAAGAAGAGGAATCCACAAAGCCATGCTCATCAACAACAAAGGAAGGTTCCTTCTTAATCATCTTTACCAAACTATAGCAGAGACAAAGCCCAAAAAACAAAATGGAGAACATGCCTATAACGGAAGAAATAGCGGATCCCTTGGTTGAAGAATCATCAAACATCAAAAAAAATCCGGCTGCTACAAAAAGTGCCGCCCCCACCGTTAGCCATGCCATGCGTTTCCGGCTCGGGTATTCCACGTGCTGTTGATCATAGGATGTGGACAATGTGATGCTCCTCCTTCATGGTGACTGAGACAAGAATGATCTATATAAACGGGGTTCAGCTCATTGAATGAGCTGATTACCAAAAATACTCAAATGGCCTTGTTTATTAAACAGAATGAACTAACATAAAACATCATTTTCAGACACATTTCGTCCATTTCATGACTATTCAACATTTAGGATTCGTCATGCATCCAATAATTCCTTTTCAGCGCAGGTGATATTGTTAAGAAATAGGAAAACGTTCGTTCAGAATCGTATTGTCCTGCGTCATACTTTCCGTTAGTATAAATGGAAAGGTTAGGAAATTAACATATTCTGATTCATGGTGGGAGGACAAACAATGAACAGTCTGCGCGGCATAACATCGGAAGATCTTTTTCAGATTACATGGGTTAATGATCCAACTCCGTCTCCTCAGGGCGGACAAGTGGTATATGTAAGCCGAAAAACAAATGAAGCACGGGACGGTTATACTTCTCACCTGAGACTCCTCCATCTGGAGAACCGGAAGGACAGACCTTTCACATCTGGAGATAAGGATCATGCTCCTGCATGGTCGCCGGATGGCTCACAGCTTGCTTTTTTACGAGAGCATGAAGGCAAAACACAAGTATGGCTGATCGCCTCAGATGGTGGAGAAGCACAGCAAATCAGCCATTTGAAGCATGGGGTCAGTTCCCTGCTCTGGTCGCCGGATGGACTTACTTTACTGGTTAAATCATCGGTGGACATGAGCGAGAAAAACGAAGATGAAACCGAAGATTCAGATAAAAGACTGCTGCAAGAACTTGTTGTGGATCGTATTCGAATGAAGTCCGACAGTGGCGGACTGTGGAATGGCAGACGAACCCATCTCTTCCGTGTTCCAGCCGAAGGCGGAGAGGCTATCCCTGTAACTACAGGCCATTATGATGTTGGGGACTATGCTTGGTCACCGGATGGAGAGTCCATTGCCTGGATCGCTCAGATGCCTGAAGAGGGCGAGCAGCATAACGATTACACCCTGACGAACCACGTGTATCGTGCCACGGCTGACGGATCTGACATACAGCAGTTGACCCCGGAAGGATACTCTTTCGGCCGGCTGACATACGCTCCTGATGGACAATCCCTTGCGCTACTTGCCAGCGACCGTTCTTATGGAAATGCTACGTTGGTCAAGCTCTACACCCTTCCAATCTCGGGTGGCAAACCCACATGCCTGAGCAAGGATTGGGATGTACAGATGAATCACAGCCTCGTTGGTGATATGCGCTCACACTTAACCAATACGGGTCCGGTATTCAGTCGCGATGGTTCATCCATCCTCTGTCTTGCCACTATTGAAGGCAGTGTCCGAATTGCCCGATTTGCGCGGGACGGCAGTCATGCCGAATACATCTTGCCGAACGAGAAAGAATTCTATCAGTTTGCTGAGCTGGAAAATGGACAGATCGTGGCTGCCGTAGCAGACGTACTTCGTCCTGGTGATCTCTTTCTGTATACTCAACCTGATGAAGTTGGGGCCGTGCCTATTCAATTAACCCATAGCAATCCTCAACTGGAAGAAGAGATTCAGCTTAGCACACCAGAGACCTTCTGGTTTGATTCCTCTGACGGCTTAAGACTGCAAGGCTGGATGTTGAAACCGGCTGGCATGGTGGAAGGAGTCAAAGTCCCAACCATCCTTGAAATTCATGGCGGTCCACATATGATGTATGGTTTTACGTTTATGCATGAGTTTCAGATCCTCGCAGCACAGGGATACGCTGTTGTATATATCAATCCGCGGGGTGGTCTCGGATACGGACAACAATTCGTGAATGCCTGCCGTGGTGACTATGGCGGCGGTGATTATCGTGATTTGATGGAAGCCATGGATTATGCGTTGTCCCGATATCCGTTTATCGACGAGTCCCGTCTTGGCGTCACTGGCGGCAGCTATGGCGGCTTCATGACCAACTGGATCGTTGGACATACCGACCGTTTCAAGGCAGCCGTCACTCAGCGTTCGATCTCGAACTGGCTCTCGTTCTACGGGGTCAGTGATATTGGATTCTTTTTCACGGAGGACCAGATTGGCGGTAATGCGTGGGATGACACCGAAAAGTTATGGAAACACTCCCCGCTTGCCTATGTCGGCAACGTTAACACCCCGCTCCTGATATTGCATGGTGAGCAGGATCTGCGTTGTCCGATTGAACAGGCAGAACAGTTGTATGTTGCTTTGAAGCGACGCAAACAGACGACCCGGTTCGTTCGTTTCCCGGGAGCCAATCACGAGTTGTCCCGCGGAGGCCACCCGCACTTAAGGGTACGTCGGCTGGAGCATATTGCTGGATGGTTCAATGAGCACCTGTAATGCCATCATAAGATCACATGATATGATATAAAAATAAATCAGCTTCTTCTTGCTTCTCTTTTTTGCGTGAGCGAGAAGGAATAATGAATTAACAAAAACCACCAGTAGAAGGGTCAAAATCTTGACCTTTTCTGGTGGTTTTTACTGTGTTCATATTTGGGTATGGGATAGTTACTGCCGTGGGGGTATCCCTTTGCACGCTCGAATCACTGTTTCTAGATGAACAAAAGTCCTGGAAATAGCCCCTTACAAAATGGAATCTATTCTGCTGGTTACAAGTTGCGAAATCAGCCAATTTATTAGATAATAATCTGTCGATTGTAGTCGAAGGAACGGATATCAAGGGGGGATTTAAGTCATGAGCAAGAACAATAATCAACCATTTGACGAGCCGATTAGTCGGCTCTCCACAGGATCAGAGAAATGGGATGCGCTTGAAGAGATTTTTGGCGTCGCAGATGCGCTCCCCATGTGGGTTGCCGATATGGATTTCGCCGCTCCACCCTCGGTCATTCAGGCGCTGAAGAATCGAATGGAGCATGGAATTTTTGGCTATACGGTTCGAACAAATGCATATCACACAGCGCTATCGGGATGGATGGAGCGGCGTCACAACTGGAGCATTAACGAGGATTGGATCGTATTCACCCCGGGGATTGTGCCTGCACTCAGCATTGCTGTACAACGTTTCACTGAACCGGGAGATGCGGTAGTAATCCAGACTCCGGTATATGCCCCCTTCTATGAAGTGGTCCGCGGTCAGGGCAGAGAGCTGATGACCAATCCATTGGTGGAGAACGATGGACATTACGCTATGGATCTGGAGCATTTGGAATCCTGCCTGAAGACGGGTCGGGTCAAAATGCTGATTCTGTGCAGTCCTCACAATCCGGTGGGACGAGTATGGACTCGTGAGGAGCTTCAAAGCCTTGCTGCGCTCTGCGTGCAATATGATATACTCATCGTTTCGGATGAGATTCATGCCGATCTGGTTCACCGACATGGTGCACATACACCGCTTGCTCTTATTTCCGAAGCTGTCGCTGATCTCAGCATCATCTGCACAGCACCAAGCAAAACGTTCAACATTCCAGGTCTCTGCACCTCCAATATCATCATTCCAAATGCCAAGCTGCGGGAAACGTTCATGCAGGGAGTGAAAACGATGGGGCTTGCCAACATCAGTACGCTGGGAGCAGTTGCAGCCGAAGCTGCCTACACCGGAGCTGAAGAATGGCTGGATGACTGTCTTTCCTATATCCGCGGAAATATGGAATACGTGCAGGAGTATGTCGCGGAGCATATGCCGCAAATCGGAATCCAGCTTCCAGAAGCAACTTACCTGCTGTGGATGGATTTTCGGAAGCTGAATATCCCGCATGCGCAACTGTGTACGATGCTGCTCAAAGAAGCGGGACTCGCTTTCAATGATGGGAGCATTTTCGGAGTGGAAGGCACAGGATTCATGCGCATGAATGTGGCCTGTCCACGTTCAACAGTAGAAGAAGCCATGCGCAGATTGTCTGTGCTGGTGAGCAGACTGTCGGCGGAATGAGTTCAATTAGATGCAAAGCTATATTTTCAAAATTTCGGCTAATAGAGCCTGTATAGTTCGTTAAAATTGTAAAGAGGGTGTCCCGTAGTCATTTTCATGATTAATGTCATGATGGACTACCCGGACACCCCTTTTATAATTTGTACCCATTAGTGATAGAAAATCGAATGATGCAAAATACGGATATCCAGCATACTACAATGTTGGCATTTGAATAATCCGATCACATAACCTGTCCAGCAAGTCTTGATCATGACTGATGATCAGCAGTCCCAGATTGCGCTGACGTGCGATGTTCATCACGCTATGCCAGATCTGTGCCTGGGTGATCGCATCCAGCATGGTGGTCATCTCATCGGCGATCACGTATCGAGTTGCCGAGCCGAGTGCGCGCGCTACGCAGAATCGTTGCAATTCGCCGCCTGACAACTCACCGGGCCTGCGATCCATCCAATTCGTTTGAATACCCAAGTCATCAAGCAATCCCTGATCCTCGATTGCCGCCTCCTTCAGCACACGACGCATGCGCCAGCGTGGATTCACGGCTTTCTCCGGATGCTGGAATACAAGCTGAACCGGACAGGCTCCGGTTTTGGGAAGCGGCTTCCCATCCAGCAGCACTTGACCTGCCAACGGTTCCACATAACCTGCAAGGATACGTCCCAGACTTGTTTTGCCACAACCACTAGGCCCCCACAAGCCAACGATTTCTCCCTGCTGTACTTCCATATTTAAATCCTGAAATACCCAGGTATCTTTGTGATAACGATACCCTGTCTTTTGAGCTTCAAGTGGCATGTATACACCTCACTTCCCCGCCACGGATTTCGCGCAGCTCAGGTCTGCCGTTGGTACATGCCATGGTTGCTCCAATGCAACGAGGTGCAAAAGAGCATCCTTCTGCCAGCTGTTGACCCGCTACAGGCTGTGTACCAGATAAGGGTTGGAAATCATTTTGCGGCAAAGCGTTCCAAAGAGCCTTCGTGTATGGATGTCTTAAACGTTCGCCCTTTCCCGTGAAATCACAAATCTGTGCCGTCTCTACATTGGAGCCTGCGTAAAATACGGATATGCGATCTGCTGCCGTCAAGGCAGTCGTAATATCATGGGTAATCCAAAGGATGCCAACGCCTTCATTCGCAAGTTGTCGAAATTGCTTCATCGTTTCAGCCAGCACTTCGGGATGGATGCCAGGTGTCGGCTCATCCGCAATAATCAGTTTCGGCTCACCCGAAGTTGCTGTAGCCATCAGCACGCGTCGGGCCATGCCACCTGACAATTGAAATGGATATTTCCCTGACGTGCCCTGAGGCAAGTGATAGCGCCCTGACAACTCCTGCTCTGCCCTTTGTATCACGGATCGGGGTGTCGATCGATGCTTTCGCCCTGACTTTTGGCTTACGGGTTGAATCTGCCTGCCTACCTTCAATAACGGGTCCAGATAACTGACCGATTGAGGAATGTACACCAGCTCATCGCCACGCAGATGAAGCTGCCGCTCCAAGGTTAAGGGTTCGCCCGCATAGCTGATCCGGCCCTCCAGCTTGGCATTGGCAGGAAGAATGCCCATGATCGCCTGTGCCAATACACTTTTACCAGATCCGCTCGCCCCGACGACCGCGACAATCTCACCTTCATTTACAGACAGATTCAGATCCTGAATAACATGGGTCTCCTCGTGCCCAAACCACCCCCGCGCGCGCCGGAATGAAACCGATACTCCCTCCACTTCCAGAAGAGCCATGTTAACCCACCTCCCTTGAACTGCCGGTACCCGTTAATGTCTTCAGACTACCACCCAGCACATCGAACGCACGAACGACCAACAACAATGCGAGTCCCGGGAAAAAGGCCAGCCACCACATGCCTGCGGACAAATATCTCATCGACTCGGACAAAATAATCCCGATCGCTGGCTGCTGCGGCGACAGCCCCAGCCCGAGGAACGTAATCGCTGCCTCATGCAGAATTGCATGGGGGAAGATTAACAGCACACCCACGAACAGCTGTGGGACCAGATGCGGCAGCATATGCTGCACCGCAATACGCATTCGGGATTGACCCAGCCTGCGTGAGATATGAATATACTCCGCTGATTTCAGCTGAATCATCTCTGCCCGTACAATCCGGGCCAGATTCGGCCAATGGGTGAGGGCAATTGCTAACGCCACCCCAGGCAAACCTCCACCGAATACAAAGGCGAGCATCACCAGCGATACCAGGTGTGGGACGCTCAGGAAGAGGTCAATAACCCATGAGATCACCCGATCCGCAGCTTTCCCAGAAGCAGCAGCCAGACCCAGCACCAGCGCAATCAAACCGCCGCCGCAAGCCGCAAGCAAACCTACCTGAATGCTCGTTGCCAATCCTTTTAATGTACGCATGAACATATCTCGTCCCAGCCAATCCGTACCGAAAGGATGTACCCAGGACGGAGCCAGATTCCGATCCATCAAGGAGGTCAGCGTCGATTCCCCGGGAAGCAGCCTGCCTGTCAGCCACACGATGGTGATCCAGATCACGCCCAGGCTGCCCCAGATAAGTGCCCATTTGCGCGGATTACGAAAACGAGGATTGCTGACGCCGGGATCGGGATATCCTTTTGCTCCTTGAGCATGTGGAAGTACTGATTCCCTCCCTCCTTTGTTGCTCCGCTTACCATTCGCAGACTTTACTTCTTGGTTCTGTGAAACTTGAGTGGCAGGCCGGGAGTGACGTTCCAACGTCTGCTTCATCCTATCGTCTCCTCCTTCATGCGCGGATCAATGAACCGGTACAGAATATCGGCCAGCATATTGCCTGTAAACACAAATATCGCACTGCACAGCACAAGCCCCAACAGCAGCGGCACGTCACCACGTAATCCCGCCTGAACCGTTGCCTGCCCCAGTCCGGGATAGGAAAACACCTGCTCCGCGAGCACGGCCCCACCGAACAATTCACTAAATGAAGCCAATTGCAGCGTCAAAGCTGGCAGCACCACATGCCTGAACCCATGACGACGAAACAGTTGAACACCTCGCTCACCTCGTGCCCTCGCAAAAAGGATATAGTCCGAGTCCAACACATCCACCAGCTTCTGCCGGGTATGCAAGGCGATGGCGGCGACGCCCGTCAGACTCAACGTCAGTGCAGGAAGAATCATGTGTATGGCCCGATCCCCCCATGTCACTTGATCTGCCGCCATGCCCGCAGGTACACCAAGTCCAACCGGAAGCCAGCCAAGCCATACACCGAAAACCATGAGCAATAACAGCGCAATCCAGAATACTGGCGTGGAAGCCAGTGTGTAGCAGTACCAACAGATCAGACGATCCAGCCGCGAATCTCTTCTCATGGCAGCAACAACACCCAGACCGAATCCAATCAGACCGGATAACATCCATGCCACCGCCATAAGAGTGACAGAATTCATGAATCGTTCCTGGATGATGTCTGCAACCGGCTGTCTATAGATCATCGAGGTTCCCAGATCACCCTGAATCAGCGCCTGCCCCCAAGTAAACAGTCGTTCTACGGGTGAATCATTGAGTCCCCAACGTTCTTCAATCAGAGTGCGCTGCTCTGCGCTCACCCTGATCATGTCTCCACCAATGTAGGCCTCCACCGGGTCCACTGGAGAGAATTGCATCAATATAAAAGACACCACGCTGACTCCTGCCAGCAAAGATACAAGCCGCAGCATTTTAAAGCCGACAAATCTGACCCATCCCACCCTGTCCTCCATCCAATCTCTCCCCAATTCAGGCTAAAGCTACCGCAGCGTTTCTATTTCGAATCTTCATCCCAGGACCACTCTTCCAGGTTGGATGTCACAGGCCACCCATGACCATGTGGATGGATCTGCTGTTCACCGATATTTAAACCATTCTTCACCAGATACAGATGATCAATGTTCACCAGCCATGCCCATGGCGCATCGCCCTGGTAACTGAATCCTGTTGATCCATCCCACTCAGCGTTCTGCCAGAAGGGCAATGCCTCTTCTTCCGTTGTCGCTTGGAGGGCCTGTTGCATCCAGTGGTCCACGGTTGAATTGCTGTACAATCCTGTGTTGTAGTAACCTTCCCCTTTGTGGGTACTGCTGTAGAGGTTGTATGTTTCAAGCGGATCGTGACTTCCCCAGCCAAATAATACAGCATTGGTATAGGCCAGCTTTTTTGTCTCTTCGCGGCTCTTGCCTTCCACATTGATCTTGATCCCAGCCTGAGCCACCATATCCGCAGCAGCCAGAGCCAGAGATTGTCTTGTTAAATCCCCTGCAAAATAAAGCAGATTGAACTCGGCCTTTGTGCCGTTCTTCTCGACAATTCCGTCACTGTCAGTATCCGTCCAGCCACCATCAGCCAGAATCTGCTTCGCTTCATCCAGATTCGCATCTGCAAATACAGAATCCGGATTGCTCCAAGGCAGATCATCACTGACCGAATAGGCTGGACGACCATGTCCCTCCAGCACCCCTTCGACCAAAGCAGTTCGGTCGATTGCCACATTCACCGCTTTGCGAATGGAGATGTCGGACGTAACGTCGTTACCTGCCGGCAGGCCGTCACCAGACTTAGCGCCTGCCGGTTGCATCGGGAACATGATGCCCCGGTTATCGACTGTTTTTACCGATTCCAGCTTCATGCCACTTACCTGCTGCTTGCTGAATGCCGCCGGGATGGCGGCAATATCGACGCTTCCTGCCTGTGCAGCTGCAATGGCTGCATCCTCATCGAGATAGAGAAACGTCAGTTTATGGAATGTGGACTTTTTCCCGTAATACTGCTCATTCGCCTCAACGATGGCCTGCTGCCCTTTATCCCACTGCACCAGCTTGTATGGACCCGACCCGACCGGATGCTCGGCATAATCAGGACCATAGGCGTGCTCAGGCACAATACCTAGCGTAGTCAGAAGACTGATAAACGTGGACTGCGGCGACTTTAATGTGAAGACGACCGTTGTCGCATCTGGGGCTTCCACATTAGCCATATTGGTCAAATCGATGACCGATCCGCTCTTGGCAGCCTTTTCAAACGTAAACCTGACATCTTCGGCCGTCAGTGGCTCGCCATCGGAGAACTTTACATCATCCCGGAGTGTAACGGTCCAGATCAGACCATCTTTACTGACGGTATGGTCTGTCGCCAGATCATTGACCAATTGAAGCTTCGCATCCCTTTTTAGCAAGGTACTCTGGAAAAGCGGCGAACCATACTGTCCCCAACCCGTAGTCGGATCGAATCCACCTTCCGGTTCCGTACCCACGGCCAACACCAATTCGTCTTTTGGGAGAGAAGCTGCCTGCTGGGCATTCTCTATTGTTGATGACTTCCCCTGTGTACATCCCGATAGCCCAACAGCACAACTAAGCAAAATGCCTAATCCTGCTCTAACTGATCGTTTCCCCCATGAAAATCCGCTCATCTACGCTGTTCCCCCTTTAATTTTTGCTGTTCAATCCAATTTCGTGTTACTTTTTCTGAAAATTGTAGCACAAAACAGTTTTATTGTGTCAACAAACTTAACTTTAAAATCCATTTATTTTCATTTAATGGGGATTTAAATGAGGTTATTAGAGAATCAATAGAGAACCCCTTATTTGAGGTGAGGTATTATAACAAACAAAAAAACAACAGATTATCGGTTCTGGACCAATGATCTGTTGTTCTAAATACGGGCTATGGACTAAGTGAACTAAGCGAAAGCCAATGGATTGGTTATTGAAATTTTGAAGTTAATCCGTTGAAGAATCAGGATGATGTCGATCATTATGGTCAATTTGACTATGATCATGATCATGATTGTGACTATGGTCATGATGGCTTGCCATTTTATTAAGCTCATCCACATACGTTACAGACAGCTCTGCATACAGCACTCCTTTTTGAACCTGGATTTGCTGATGCAGATGACGTAATCGTCCCAGGTTTCCCCGTACCGCAATAACCTCCAAACACTGATCATGGTTCAGGTGCACATGCATGTTTGAGATGATGTCATGGTGCGCCTCATGCTGCAGCTCCATCAACCGAATAGGGAGATCACTGATATGGTGGTCATACACCATCACAATAGTTCCCGCTACATCCTGCTCGGCATGCAATGCAGAAGGCTCCAGCAATGTTTTGCGGACCAAATCACGGAAAGCTTCCGAACGGTTTTTGTACCCCTGTTCTTCAATATAATGGTCAAACTGTTCGATCAGAGGTGTGGGAAATGCCACGCCGAACCGGGTCAAATCTTCTTTGTCTGCCATTCATATCCTCCTGCCGCCTCGTTTGCTTCGAGTGTACCACAGTCCTGTCTTCTCATCGACTATACTGTTGTTTTTCGGTAGTGGCAGAATGGATAATATAGTATAGTACAGTGCGGTGAGATAGGTTGTTTGTTATGATGTTTTTTATGGCGCTTTGATATGGTGTACTTTTATTTAGGTCTCTTGGTCAGTTCCTGACTGACTTTAGCATAGGTAGCACTTACTTTCTGTTCCAGTGTATAAATATGTTGTTTGGAGCCTGCCCATTTCTCTGCCGCTGCAGCCAATGCGTTCAACGAGCTTAATACACGTGAAGACTGGCCTAGCTTTGTACTCTGTTTGAACTGCTGTAACGCGTTTGAATATCGTTCTCTCGACAGGCTCGCCTGTTTTTTACCCGTTTGAATCTGCTTCTTCACCTGATCGGCTCCAGCCAGTAAAGTACGCAGCCGTTTCATTTCTGTACTTTTCCATTTGCGGGCTTCGGCAAGCTCCTTTTTCTTGAAACGAATGTCTTCTCGGGCAAGCTGAACAACAGGTTTCAATGTATCCGCTTGGGTACGAATAGCCGCACTCCACTCCTTGTTTTTGATCGCTTTGGCAGCGTCAAGCTGCCTGTTCACTGAGCTGTATAAGGCAAACAAAGGCTCATAGCGGGCTTCGGTTTGTTTTACCTTTTCGTTTAAACCTGTGATCTTTGCATCATCGATTTGCCTTATATTCACTCGTAATTGCTCCAGCTCTTTGGTATTGGCGGCATGAATGGTCTTTGTCTTTTGTTCCCAAGTTTGCTCCTGCGTCGTCCAGTTCCCAACGTTCTCGTACGCTCGTTGCAGGGATAACTTTGTCTGTGAATCTGCTTTGCTCAGAACGGTCTCCCACGCCTTCTGTGCGGTTACGCCAAGCTCAGGACCCGCCGCTTCAGCAGTGGAGGAATAATACATCACACTCATACTGAACATGATGATGAGTCCCAGGCTCATACGGGTCCATACGTTAGCCCGAAGGTTAGGTCGTGACCCGTATCGGTTGCTCATGAAGCTATGACTTCTCATGCTCCTCATACGGGATTGATTCATGATCTGTTGCTCCTCAGCATTCCTCTCATTAAAGCCGGATTGACTGGCTCGTTCTGAACATGAACTAAGACCTGATAGGTTATTTTCCTGGTCCATCCAAAATATTTCTGTATGCATTTTCTTCTGCTCCCTTCGATTGAATTGATAGATATAACCTGCTGAATGTGTCTGTGCGGTGATTCGATTTGATTGGATCACGATCCCTGATATCAAACTGGCAAAAACAAAAAAAAGCACCCGCAAGTCAGGCGAATTGCCTGCTCTTACGGGTGCTTCCCTCATAAGCCGTTCCATATGGGATTCGACGAAACAGTCACCAATTTCGAATCGAATCGTTCCTTTTTCTAATATATTCCATACGGTGTATCTGGTCAAGTCAGATAGAGAAATCAACATATTTACCGGGAGAACCCTTCCCGCTTAAAGATTGTCTTATTGTCCGACCAAGATGGCTTTCATCTCTTCTGTCAGGTCTTCTTCTTTCAGTATCATGTAGATGTTCTCCCCGCGGGTGACATTCAACTTGATCTGATAGAGGGTATCTTTATCTGTTATATATGCAGACCGTTGACGTTGAAGCAGATCGCTGATTATTTTTTTATTTTTAGTAGCGACCTGCTTGTTGCCATTCAAATTATCGTCAATATACTCTGATTGTGGATAAATCGTCTTCGGATTTCCTGGACTATCGATCTCCTGCTTCGCAAATTGCGCCGAAGCAATTTCGTCTGCTGGGACTTGAAGCTGATCATATAAATGGTTCTCTTTCAACCATGCCAGCACTCGTTCGAAGTTGGGTTTGATTTCAAAATTCCACATCTCCTTCGGCTGATTAGAATTAGAAGATGATGACGCCTGATTCATTTCCGCGTATGCAAAAGACTGCCATGGGGAGCGCTGTTCTTCATACGTCTGATCCAAAATATCCTTTTTCAACAATTCCTTGAATTCACGGACTTGTTCTGGATTGCTGATGTACACTTTTCGATAGGAGCTAATCGTGGAGCGAAGCCCGATACTCAGTGCGTCCTCTTCCAGCTTATAGGTATCATATGTGAATTTTTTATAATCCCGAGACTGCTTCAGCGCCATCAATTCCTGATGGAATTCAGCTTCCGGAATGTAGTACTTACGTTTCATTACCTTGCCGTTATTCAGCTTGTAGTTAATAAACACATACTCGTCATTACGCATACCTTGATTGAAGGAAGCATCCAGCAGAGGAAGGTCCGAATCCACGATCTTTTGGTGGAGGGCAAGGACAGCTTCCATATATTCTGCATCATTCGAATAGAATGGAGCATCATCCACCTTCTGTGATACACCATTAGTATAGGTGTACCTTTCCCCTCCAAGCTTGATACTGTTGACTTTATTCAGCTCAGGCACACGGGCCGCATATCCATTCCAATCAGCGACGGGTACATACAAAATCAATCCAGCCACGATACCATATAAAGCGAACTTGGGCAGCAGCTTGCTGCTCCAGATGAGCCACGTCTTGCGGATAATCATCTCGGCAACAATATAACCGACAATACCACCGAGGATATATCCGAAGATGCCCCACCCCGATGATCCCCTTGGAGCAATAATGGTGAAGTAGGCTCCGCCAATTAAAACCAGCGTAAACATTAAACCAAATCGGAATATGGGTTTAACAAGCGTAAACGTCACCGCTTGGGTAGCAGACTCCACCTGTCTCTTCGCATAGAATACGTAAGACAGCGGGATGAACAACAGTGTCAATAATGAATAAATAATAAGTTCCCAACCGATCACAGGAGCTCCACTAATTGAAGCCATGCGAAGGACTAAAGATATTTTTTCTGCATTACTTCCAACATCATCGTACGGATATCCAAGCAGGTAATGCTGAAGATGCAGGGATAAAATGAACCATACGACAACAGGCAACAACAAAAGCGCGTACACGGTGAGTCCCTGCAATACGGACTGTCCAATGCACATGCCTACCACCACAGCTAACATGAACATAAACAACGAGTAAATGCTCATACTGAGGCCCCACATCCAGATTGAACTACCTCCGAATATAAACGCGGGCTGATCCAAAACGCCCCATACCCAACCTGTAATGGCAGTTGTTATCCAGATCGGAAGCAGTATCATCATAAATCCTGTCAACAAATTAACGGTCAACAGATGCTTGCGACGCAGCGGCAAACTGTGGAACAGATCCGAAGGTGCACCGGATTGCACATACCGGAACAGAAAAATACCCGCAGCTACCGGAAGCGTAATGGCAAACAGAATCTGTACCTGACCATTCGCCTGAAACAAACTTGTTATTTTCTGAGGCACTTCCCGGTACTCCGTCGCGATATAAAGCGGTAGCGAAAACAACAACGTGATCAGGTACAAGATGCCGATCCACCCGTGCTGCCTGAAATTTTGGAACAGGATGCCCCGGTTACAGAACAATCGGTTGAATATCATATCCTGCATCCTCCATTTCATAGATAAATATTTCTTCCAGCGTCAGCGGCAGCACATCCAGCAGATACGGATCCAATGCACGGAATCGTTCCGTCACAGCCTCGCGATTGCCTTTCACAATAAACAGGGATACACTCCCCCGCTTCTCTTCATGCAAAATATTCACCTGTTCATCCATTGCCTTGGCATGATCTGGATGACGGAAAGCAACCTGAATTTTATGCGTATCCGCCTTCAGATCATCCAGATCTTTCTCTACGATAATCCGGCCTTTGTGCATGATGGCAACATGGTCGCACAGGTCTTCAATCTCACGCAAATTGTGGGACGAGATCAGAATCGTCACTTGACGCTCCGCTGCTTCCTGGAACAGCAGATTCTTGATCTGCTGCCGCATGACGGGATCAAGTCCATCGATCGGCTCATCCATAAGCAGCACTTCAGGCATACAGCTAAGTCCAAGCCATACGGCTGCCTGACGACGCATGCCTTTGGACATGCGATGCAGTTTTCTTTTGACATCTAGTTTAAATACACTGCTGAGCTGTACGAATCTCTCCTCATTCCAACGCGGATATACCGAACGATAGAAGGCCGCCATCTGATGGATGGACGATTGTGGGAAAAAGTATGGGGAATCGGCCATAAAAATGGTGCGGCCCTTGAGATCCATATTTTCATATATTTCTTGCCCATCCATGCGAACCGTGCCGCTGTCCTGTCGATAGATGCCTGCCATAATTTTGAGCAACGACGTCTTGCCTGCCCCATTGGAACCAAGCAAACCATAGATGGACCCCTTATGTACCTGCAACGTTACACCATCCACTGCCTTTTCCTGTTCAAACGCTTTGATGACCTGGTTCAGCTCAATCATTCGGCTCCCCCTTTTCTATGCGGGCCATCGCTTCCTCAAATAAAAGCGTCATATCGGCTTTGGTCAAACCGGAATACGAAGCTTCCGCAATCAGCTTCACCAGAGCCGCTCTAATTTCATCTCTCATGGCAGCATTCGGATGTTCCACGGACGATGATACGAAGCTCCCTTTTCCCTGTAATGAATAAATATAGCCTTCACGTTCAAGTTCCCGGTACGCTTTCTGAATCGTATTCGGATTAACAGTAAGCTGCCCGGACAGCGTGCGAACGGAAGGCAGCTGCTCATCGGGTTGGAGAACACCGTACACGATCATTTCTTTGATTTTGTCCACCAGCTGCTCATAGATCGCCTTACGGCTGCGTACATCCAATTCGAACATCCCGCACCTCCTCTCTATAAATGTTGTAATACCCTATTGAGAACGATGACTGTATATGAAGTGTATTGGTTCCAACATTAAGGTGTATTAACTGTACTACCATTATTAATACAGTTGATACAGATTGTCAACCCATTACTTTGACTTATCGTATTTTTCGCGTTAGGTTTATATATGATTGAAATGACATATATGCTAAAGAAATAAATCACTCTGAAATGAAAAGGATGCAATTTCTTGGTTCGGATTGGCGGATTAGTGTGGATTGAATAGGTTCGGATCGGGCTGGTTGTTATAGGTGGTTAACACACTTTTTGGGCTAAATACGTTCAAAGCTTGTTCAGCTCTTTACCCTTCCGTTATGATGGAGAAGAAATATGTGCTTGTTCATTTGCTCGCTTCGCTTGTTGTCTTTACCGTGGTCTTAGCGTCCGCTTTGTGCGTACATATTGAATATTTGTCGATTAGAATGAATGTCCAGTTCAGATAGACAGCATGATCTTGATGAGGGTATACAGCTTTGAATCTAACACTTCATAAGGGAGAATCCGGGATGAATGAACAGAAACAGAATGATTCTATAGAACACAATCGTTCAGCAACCACCAATATGGCAAGTCGCTTAGAAACAAAGTCGGCATCAGCATCTTCGATACAACGTGTATTAATCGTAACCGCCGTTGATGCGGAAAAAGAGGCCGTACTCCGCGGCCTGGGTGATCAGGCTGCGGCACGCTTTGATGTGATTGCAGCGGGCGTAGGCCCTGCCTCGGCTGCAGCCGGAACCGCTGCCGCGCTGGCATTTGCCTCAGCAGCGGCTGGCGCAAATGCGCTGGCGCAAGGCTCCGCCACGCCAAGCGAACCCGATGCGGCCCAGACATCTGCCGCATCCTCAAGGCCGGGGCCCCTGGCCGGAACCGGACTGACCCCAGCGTACACGCTGGTGGTCAGTGCCGGCATCGGCGGCGGGTTCCCCGGCCGGGCTGACGTCGGCTCTCTCGTGGTGGCCGACGCCATGGTTGCCGCCGATCTGGGCTCGCAGACGCCAGATGGCTTCCTCAGCGTGGACGAGCTCGGCTTCGGCTCGTCCCGTGTGGCGGCGGACGCGGCGCTTGCCGCACGCCTGCGCCATGAGCTGCAGCGGGCAGGGCTCGCTGTCAGCGGAGGCACGGCGGTCACCGTATCCACGGCGACCGGAACTGCCGAGACGGCCGCGGAGCTGCTGCGCCGCGTGCCGGATGCCGCCGCCGAAGGCATGGAAGGCTTCGGCGTGGCAACCGCAGCCAAGCAGTTCGGCGTGCCTGCACTCGAACTGCGGGCTATATCCAACGCGGTCGGTCCACGCGACCGCGACGCCTGGCGCATCAAGGACGCCCTAGATTCGCTCCAGGCTGCAAGTTCCATTTTACGGGAGGTACTTACATCATGAAAATTGCATTTTCCCCTTGTCCTAACGATACATTTATCTTTCACGCCTGGGTGCATGGACTGATTCCTGGTGCACCTGAGCTTGATATCCGTTATGCGGACATCGATATTACCAACGGCCTTGCGGCTAATCCGGATGGACCAGATACACCTGAAGTCATGAAAATATCCTATGCAGCACTGCCTTATGTGCTGAATGAATATGCGCTCTTGCCTGCGGGCGGCGCACTTGGCAGAGGATGTGGTCCGCTTGTGTTGACCGCAAACGGCACAACCGATCCGTCCTATCTCTCGGGACGCCGAGTTGCCGTACCAAGCGAACGTTCGACAGCCTACCTGCTGTTCCGTCTCTGGGCAGCACAAAATGTTCCCGGCGGCGTAGGCGAGATTGTCGTTATGCCATTCGACCAGATTATGCCTGCTGTCCGGGACGGCGAGATCGATGCAGGATTGGTTATCCATGAAGCACGCTTCACGTACCAGAACTATGATCTCAAACTTATGACAGATCTCGGTAACTGGTGGGAAAGTGACACAGGCCTGCCAATCCCGCTTGGAGCCATCATCGCCCGTCGTAACCTGGATGCGCACGCTCTTGCGGGTTGGGCACGTGCCTCGGTGGAATATGCTTGGGCGCATCCGGATGAGTCCAAAGACTACGTCATGGAACATGCACAAGAGATGGACCCGGATGTAACTGCGCAGCATATCGGCTTGTATGTTAACGAGTTCAGCGCCAACCTGGGCGATGACGGTTACGGTGCAATTACCGCGCTGCTTGGACGAGCGATGAAAGAAGGACTTGTTCCTGAGTTCGATCTGGATTTGTTGCGGATCTAATAAGCCCGGCATAAATACGATTCAGTTGGTTGGTTGGTTTTTTGATTTGTTCAATGCCCCCCAAGTGGCTGTACAGCCACTCAATGCCACTACCTATAACAAAAAGGGGTGTCCTGTAAGTCATGTTCATGACCATAGGACACCCCTTTTTAAGCTATTTCAACAATAAAACGAACCTCTACACCATGTTGTTCCAAACACTCCGCATGTTGAACTGACCACGCAGCATTCCAATGTAATTCATCGTTCTTCTTACACCTTACAACGATTCAAACTCTATCACTCCGCCACTACCGTACGAATCATAACCCGCAGAGCATCCAGCATCATGGGGATGGGCAATGACGGCACCGAAGGCTGAAGCACAGCCATCTCTGTTGAAGCCGGAAAATGTACAAATCCGGCACGAATCGGAAGCTGTTTCAATAGGATATGGTCCAGCACCCGATACATCGTATTGTTGCAAATATACGTGCCTGCCGTATTGGACACCGCAGCCGGGATGCCTGCTGTCCCCATGTTATTCACCATTGCACGAATCGGCAGCGTGGAGAATAGGCCGTCGGGGCTGCCTTCGATAATGAGCTCGTCCACGGGACGCTGGCCCTGATTGTCCGCATAAGAGCCAGGAGGAATGTCTTTCACATTGACCGCAATCCGTTCAGGTGTAACAGCCGTCCTGCCTTTAGCCAGACCACAGGCGATGACGACATCCGGTTGATAGGATTCCATCTCTGCGATTAGCAGATCTGCACATTCATTGAAGTGCACAGGCAGCAGTACTGTTTTCAACTCCGCTCCCTCCATCACTTCAAGTGCAAGTGCTTCCATCAGTTCTCCCGTCGGATTCACCGCGTCCCCGCCAAAAGGTTCAAATCCGGAGATCAGAATTTTCACCATCGCTTCACCACTCCTATCTATTTATTTCGGATTTGTAACGCAGGCCCCATTGCCCACGAATCGTGTCCATCAGCTTCATGATTTCCAGGGATTCATCCAGTGGGATCGTTCTGCTCTCCGTGCGTCCTTCCAGGATGCAGCGCCCTGCCTCCTCCGCTTCAAACGCATATCCAATACACGTCCGGTCATCGGTAAATTTCTCCGGTTCCTCCTGCCCGTTCACGTGAAGATAAGCTTCCTTGCCTGCCAAGAAGAGCGGTAAACGAATGTATCCTTCTGTGCCATATATGACCGCCTCGTTACTGAGGTTAAGCCGAATGGCCCCATTCAGCGATGCAGAACGACCTTCGGAATAAGACAACAGTACGGAGAATTGTTCATCCACACCCGTCTGTCCAATGTTCGCCGTACTCCACACATGCTGAGGCTGCTCGCCAAAAATCATGGACGCAAAGGAGATCGGATATACGCCTGCATCGAGCAAAGCACCTCCACCCAGATCCGGGTTAAGCAACCTGCCTTCCGGCTCCCAGCCTACACGGAAACCAAAGTCTGCTTTGACCAGACGTACCTCGCCGATTCTGCCTTCCGCAATCCATGCTCTGGCCTGAGTGATCGGCGGCAGAAAGCGTGTCCACATGCCTTCCATGAGAAAAAGCTTGCGCTCACGCGCCTTCTCCACCAATTGCTCCAGCTGACGGGCATTCATCGTAAACGGTTTCTCACAGAGTACCGCTTTGCCCGCTTCCAGACAGGCAAGCACATTTTCCTTATGTAACGGATGGGGAGTTGCCACATAAATAATATCCACTTCAGGGTCCTGCAGCATTTCATCATATGAACCGTAAGCGCGTGCAAAACCATATTCAGCTGCAAACTTCTCTGCGCTTTCGGCTGTTCGTGAACCTACCGCTGCTTTTACGGCGTTCCCGGCATGCTCCAAATCCCGCGCGAACTGAGATGCAATCCATCCTGTGCCCATAATGCCCCAATTTACTTTGTCCCGTCCAACAACTTTCGTCATCGTAAAGCCTCCCCTGATATCAAATATTTTAAAAAGATCACGATCTTGATTAGGCCAACACGGAGTCTTCTTTATTTTACCAAAAAGAACCGCTTGCGTCAGACCGGTTTCATCTCCCCCATTCCATGATCTACATTCAACAAACGAATTGAGATCCACTCTCATTTCAATTATTCCGTATTTTTGCTAAGATAATTGCAGATCACGGATGAAAGGACGACCCGACTTTGTCCACACTTTTAACCATTAATAAGCTAGTGAAACGTCTCGGTATAACCGAACAGCGTATTTTATTCGAAAAAGTGAACGCAGCAGTGGATCAGGGAGAGCGTATTGCGATACTCGGTGCATCCGGCCAGGGGAAAAGCACATTGCTTCGCATCCTCGCCCTACTGGATATTCCTGATGAAGGAGACCTGATCTGGAAAGGAATCTCTTACCGGGATTCGGACCCACGTACCTGGCGTATGCGCATGACTTATGTGGCACAACAGGCTGTTATGCTGGCAGGCAGTGTGGAAGATAACCTGAAAACGGTACACTTGCTTCACAAGCAGCCCTATGATCAGAACTTGGCCCAACGACTGCTTGCAGGGATGGGATTGGAGGATCTTGATATTCAAAAGCGGGCCAGCGACCTCTCCGGTGGGGAGAAACAGCGCATAGCCCTGATCCGTTCCATGATGCTGCGGCCCGAGGTGCTGCTGCTGGACGAAGTGACTGCCTCCTTGGACCGGACTAACGCCCGATTCGTGGAAGAACAATTGACCCGATGGAGCCAGCAGGAAGGCACTTCTCTTGTCTGGGTTACACATGATCAGGAACAGGCACAATCATTCAGTACAACCACCTGGTTCATGGGCAACCAGACCTTGCTTGAGCGTCAGCCAACAGCCCGTTTTTTTGACAATCCGTCCACCGAATTGGCCAGACAATTCATTATGCGTCCTGCCCCTGTGGCAGAATAAGGAGAAATCATGTCACTCATCGCTCTGAGTTTTACCATTATATTTGTAATGCTCACCATGCTCATCTCGGTCTGGCAGAAGCTTGATCTGGAGAAGGATATTGCCATAGGCACTGTTCGTTCCGCTGTACAGCTGTTGCTTGTCGGCTATGTACTTCAATTTATTTTTAACTCGGACCACCCCGCTCTGATTATTGCCATTGTCGGATTCATGATTACAGTAGCTTCCATTAATGCCGGCAAACGCGGAAAAGGACTTCGCTGGATTTCCTTATATATTGCGGCTGCAATTACGGTTACGGAGCTGCTTATGATGGGGTTATTGTTAGGTCTGGGTATCGTGGAGCCTACTCCCCAATACATTATTCCATTGAGCGGCATGACCATCGGTAATGCCATGGTGGTGTCCGGGCTGTTTCTGAACCAGATGAAACGCGAGGTCGAGTCCTCCAAAGGTGAGATTGAATCCCTGCTTGCATTGGGGGCAACGCCAAGACGTGCTTTTCAGGACGTGTTGAAACGTTCCGTGAAATCCAGCATGATACCCACGATCGATGGGATGAAAACGGTAGGACTCGTACAGCTTCCTGGCATGATGACAGGTATGATTATTGCGGGTGCCGATCCGGTTGAGGCCGTTCGTTACCAGATTCTGATCGTATTTGCTTTTACCAGCTCAGCCGCAATTACCAGCATCCTGCTCAGCCTGATGACATACCGACAGTGGTTCACATCGGATATGCGGTTGCGCTCGCTATGATACATCCAATCTGTCAGGAAAGGAGGTCACACCATGTTAATCCATTCGAGCAACAACCCTAACCCATGTACCGCCCACATGTTGACCCAACCGGATCAGCCGAAACGCGCTGATGAATCCATTTCACGAACGGAAATGAGTGCTTTTCTGAACGATGCGCTGCTCGAACTTTGTCAGGCAGAGCTGATCACCGTAAATACGCATTGGCAATGGAGTCAGACCAAACTCCCTCACCATACCTTTGTCTACATGCACAAATTCACGGGCAAACTGGTGGCGAACGATATCGAAACCCTTGTTGCCCGCAAGTCCGCCTTCCTGTGTACGCCGGGAACTTCTCTGGAGCTCTACTCTGATGCTGACCATGAAATTGAACTGTATATCATTCATTTCGATCTGTTTCGGGTTGCCGAGAAAACGGAAGAACGGCGAATATATGAGCGAGAGCTTGGTTCACCTGTCACAGGGTGGATTCAAGGCCCTTACTATGGGATACAGCGAATTGCCGCACAATTAACAACTGAAGCTTCACAAAACAGCTTGAAAGTGCAGCTGCTCCTGACCGATCTGCTTCATATGCTCTGGCCGCAGGAAGGTCAGTCGGATGCGGAAGGACAGGACGAGCCTGAACAGTGGCTCAGATCAACCTTGCAGTATATGCGTGAAAACTATATGAACGAAATCAAGCTGGAGAAGCTGGCCGAATTGGCCGGCATGCACCCATCGTATTATTCACAGCTGTTCAAGAGCCGGATGCAGAAAAATCCAATCGAATATATCACTCATTTACGAATGAATCGGGCCAAGGAACTGCTCATGACTTCAGATCTGCGTATTCGTGATGTGGCCCGCCAGGTAGGCTATCGGGACGAATTCTATTTCAGCCGACGGTTCAGGAACCATGCCGGTTATGCGCCAACTTCCTATGCCAAGCAGGTCCATCGAAATATCGTATCGCTCTCCTATCCATACACCGATCACCTGATGACACTTGGCATCACACCATGTGCGGCTCAGATCCAGGGCCATCTGCCCCATGTTCCCAAATCGTTGACGCTGCCGTTCCATGCCTATGAACCCTGGGAACAGGGACGCCAGGCATTCCTTGATGTGAATCCCGATTTGATTCTAACCAAGGATAACGCAGCAGCTATAGCGATGGAACATATCGGAGATGTGGCTCCAATCATCACCATTCCTTGGAATCAGACAGACATCTTCGGTCATTTGCAGAAAATCGCCTCTATCGTGGATCGTACTCAAGCGGCGAAGGAGTGGCTTGATCGGTATGAGCGCAAGGCGGAGCGGGCACGCAAAAAGGTTAGGGAAACGGCAGGGCAAGTCACCGTCGCTGTCTGTACCTTAACTGCAAAAGGACCGCGCATGTACAGCAATCGCAACTTCGGCCATGTATTTTACCGCAGCCTGCAACTGGCCGCTCCCGATCAGATTCAGAGAGAGTTGGCAGGCAAACCTGTCGGTGTAGGTTTCAACTGGATGTCCTTCACGCCTGGGGAATGGGATGGCCTGGAAGCAGATGTGCTCCTGATTGCAGTTACATCCATGCATGATCGGAGCGCCCTGCTGCAGCAGATTACTACAGATCCGTTGTGGAAAAACTATCCCGCAGTAAAAAACGGACGCGTGCATGTCATAGACTGGAATTCATGGGTGGTATACGCTCCCTATTCCATCAACATCCAGCTCGAAGAAGCGCTCTCCATGTTGACGAACAAAGCCACATTTCTGTAATCTAAAAAATGTCCATCTCTATAATCTTAATTTATGCCATGTACGGGCCTGAATTAAGATTTTATAATGTTCACTAATTGATAATGATAATCAATAACAACAGCAAGGTGTTGTTGGTAACAAAGGAGTGACCCGCATTCAACATCCGGGACTGTCACAACGTCCGTCCAAATCACAAAAATCCGCAGTGACGGTGGGCTTGATGTTTTTGGCAGCTATTGCCGCGCTGCTGCTTAGTATGTTTGTCGCCATTTCTCTGGGGGCCAAGGGGTTAACACTGGAGACCGTATGGACTGCCATATTTCAGTACAACCCGGCTTTGACACCGCATCAGATTATTCACGAGCTGCGGCTGCCACGTGTCATTGCAGCTGCTGTCATTGGCGCCGCCTTTGCTGTGGCCGGAGCGCTCATGCAGGGGATTACACGCAATCCGCTGGCAGACACCGGCATATTGGGAATCAATGCAGGAGCTACCTTTGTCGTGGCTCTCAGCTTCGCTTTCTGGCCGGGATTACCTTATGGCTGGATCATGTTCCTGTCATTTGCAGGGGCTGTTCTGGGCACTCTGCTCATTTTCCTATTGGGCATGGCCGCTCCCGGAGGACTGACGTCGATAAGGCTTACCGTTGCGGGTGCCGTTATTGCAGCGATGTTAAGTTCGCTCAGCACTGGTGTAGCCATATATTTTGACCTGAGTCAGGATTTGGCCTTCTGGTATGCGGGTGGTTTCGGCGGTATTGAATGGCGGCATCTGAAGCTTATTCTGCCTGTGCTGCTGGTTGCCCTCGTGCTCACCATGCCCATGGCCCGTCGTGTCTCCCTTATGTCGCTCGGAGAAGAAGTTGCGATTAATCTCGGGATCAACCTCCGCTGGACCAGGCTGTTTGCCCTGACGGCGGTTGTAGTGCTGGCTGGCGTATCCGTATCTGCTGTAGGCTCAATCGGCTTCGTTGGATTAGTTATTCCACACATCTCTCGCAAATTGGTTGGCGTGGATTATCGACTTATCATTCCGATGTCCTCCCTGCTCGGAGCCGTCTTGCTAGTGCTCGCCGATCTGGGATCACGCATTGTGAATCCGCCTCAGGAACTGGCAGTAGGCATTATGGTCGCCTTTGTCGGTGTACCCTTCTTCCTCTATCTGGCCCGTAAAGAAAGGAGGGCCTTGTAGCGATGAACTCCAATACACCCTCACGAGGAAAACGTTCCATAGCGGTCAGTGTTACGCTGCTCTGCATAGCCTGTGCCGTCATCGTGATCAGCCTCAACACGGGAACGATTCGCCTGTCACCAATGGCCGTGCTTCACACCCTGCTAGGCAATGGTACGCCGGATGATCAGATTGTATTGTTTGACTATCGACTGCCACGCATTCTGGTTACTGTACTGGCTGGAGCAGGCCTCGGCGTCGCTGGTGCTGCGCTGCAAGGTATTACACGCAATCCACTTGCCGATCCAGGCATCCTTGGATTGCATGCAGGAGCGGCCTTTGGATTGATGGTATTTGTAAGCTTCGCCCATTCCATGAACGGCTCGGTTGCCTTGCTGATTCCGTTGTTTGCTTTTGCAGGCAGTGTCGCCGCGGCGCTAATTATCATGCTGCTATCCTATGATCGTCATAACGGAGTATCCCCCATTAAGCTGATTCTGGTGGGCATTGCCGTAGCGGCCGGATTCCATGCCTTGACGCTGTATTTGTCCCTCCGTTTGGATGAAGATACCTATTCCTTCGCCGCTCGCTGGCTGGCAGGCAGCGTCTGGGGCAGAGACTGGGTTCATGTCCAGGCTCTGCTTCCATGGATTGTACTCTGCATCTCGTACATATGGAGTCGCTCCAAAACGCTGGATGCCTTTAATCTGGGAGATGCTGCCGCGACAAGTATTGGTACACCCGTCCGATCCCAACGTGTTATTTTGCTATTGTGCACAGTGGCATTGTCTGCGGTCAGTGTGTCCATGGCTGGCGGGATTGGATTCATTGGTCTGGCGGCGCCTCATCTGGCCCGCAGACTGGTTGGCCCGATGCATCGCCATCTGATCCCAGCCGCCGGACTCATCGGTATGGTTATTCTGGTCGCCGCCGATACGGTTGGGCGAACGATCTTTCAGCCCAATTCCATTCCGGCAGGCGTCGTGGTCGCGGCGATAGGCGCACCTTACTTTTTATACCTGCTGGTACGAACCAAGTAATAGCTTTACCGCAACAATCCAATGATTCCACCGTTATACCCAACATAAAAACGACATCCATGAGATGTTCAAGGAGATTGAGATTACCCATGTTAAAGAAAAACCTTATGCTCTTCATGAGCATCTGTCTGGTGCTTGTACTCGCAGCCTGCGGGAACGCCAATAATTCATCCTCTGCTTCGGAAGGTTCCACTACGGACACTTCGAACGCTACACAGGACACCAATTCCGCTTCCGGAGACCAACGCATCGCATCCATGTCGATCCATCTGACCAATGACCTGCTGTCTCTCGGGATTACTCCGGTTGGTTCGGTAATCGGCGGGGAAGCCAAAGCCTTCCTGTCCCACGTTGCTGACCGTCTTCAAAATACAACACCGCTCGGTCCCGTTAAGGACCCGGACATGGAAGCTTTACTTGCCCTGAAACCGGATGTCATCTACCTGGACGAAGAATTTTCCGGTGATGATATCGCCAAATTCGAGAAAATTGCTCCTGTACACGTCTTCAATCTGGATGATGGCACGTGGCGCGACCACTTAAAAGACATTGGCAAACTCGTGAACCGTGAGAAGGAAGCCGAGCAATATATTCAGCATTATGCGACAGAAACGGATGAAGTGAAATCTCTAATCCATGACACCATTGGGGATGGCACCGTAATGGCTATCCGTGTTACTGCCAAAGAATTGCGTGTGTTCAGTCCACGCCGTCCGATGGGGCCGATTTTGTATGAGGATTTGGGGTTGACCCCAGCTAAAGGCATTGAGGAATTCGATTCGTCCAAACCCTATCAGGTCGTTTCCCGTGAAGTGCTGCCCGACTTTGACGCAGATGCGATCTTTGTTGTGGTGAACTCGGATGATGAAGCTCAGAGCATGTTCAAAGAACTGCAAAACAATCCAATCTGGCAGAGGCTTAAGGCTGTCAAAGCAGGCCATGTCTACCCGATCGGTGCTCAGCCTTGGCTGGATTATTCTTCAATCGGCAACAAAATGGCCATGGATGAAGCCAAAGAAATGTTTTCCAAGAAATAAAATAATCCTTACGCACAACCCATAATAAAACATCAAAAAACCTCTCTTTGTAGATTGGAACAGAGTTAGCTAACATGCTCTCTCCATCCGCTCAAAGCAGAGGTTTTTTTGTATTCAAAATTGTATCTGAAGATAAAAGTCCATCCACAAAGTCTAATCACAAGGTACAAACGACGATCTCAACATCTGTTTCGGCAAAAGCATCCTGGATAATGACTCTCACCTTATCCCACTTCAACCTGTCCAGCCCGCAGCCAATTTGCGGCATCGCCAGTTTGTTGATCCCTTCTCTGGCACAAACGTCACGCATGGATTCCACGGCACGAGTAAACGACGAATAGGTTGGTTTGTTAGAGAACTTGGCCTTGGTGACCAGATTCAGTGTCCGCCCCACCGGATAACATTGTCCGATCTCAAGCGGCTCCTGCTGCGCCTGCTCCTGAAGAACCTCCAATCCAAATCGCTGCCGAAACTGTACAGCAATTCCTGCACCCATCCGGGCATCCGCAGAAATGCAGTGTGCAAGCGTGTAGTGATCATCCATGGCAAACAAATCCTGCTGTATCTCGCGAAACTTCATACCTGTCCTCTCCCTTATACCTTTTGACTTTGTAAACTTCTCCAAATCATTCTCCAGCCAAACGATCCTCAAATGCTTTGAACGTTTTCTGTCCGGCTGTCCGGTCCAATACAGCAAATACGATGCGCTCAAAGGAATGCTTGAAGTTCTCTCTTACCAATACATCATGGAAATATTCCGCTACCTTTGCCGGATCATTCCTGAATACACCGCAGCCATATGCGCCTAATACAATAGTTTGATGCCCATGCAGCGCGGCCACGTCCAGAATATAGCGAATGCGCCCTTTCATGACGGACTCAATTTGCTGATCATCAGCATCTCCCCGCTCTCTCACCACTCCTGCATTTACAGCAGGCGCTGTGATGAATGCCGTCAGATTATATTTGTCGAGCAGCCGATCCTCATCATCACGGATCACCGGAACAGCAGGCGAATAGATCATGTAATCGGAGTACAAACAAGACCGCTGCTTGCGATTGTAATCATACATTTCGTTCATTTGGGCGATACATGGGTACAGTCCTGTAGCCCGAGCCAAGCTTTCCTCCTGTGCCTGGCTGCCTCCCAGGAAGCCGCCACCGGGGTTTTTCGCCGATGCAAAGTTCAGGCAAACAACATCTTTCCTTCCTTCATCCACAGAAAGGCGTGAAGCGGCCGCGAGTGTGGTCTCGCCCGTAACCTCGATGCGAAAGGCTGAAGCTTCCGCCGGAGCTTGCATTCGAATCATTTCTTCACTTCGCTTTTCTCGAAGAGCGATAAGCTCCGTAGGACGGTATAATACCGAATCCCGGATCGCTCGCTGTAAGTCCGCACCGATCTGAACCCGGCGATCATATCCGTTCACATATTCTCCTGCTTCCAAAATAACCAGTGTCTGATGGGCAATACGAGAACGTTTGGAGCGTGCATTCGTGCTGTTGACGCCTGTTGTTATATTGCGGTTGTTATTCTGAATATCGTTCTTATGTTGTTGGTCGTTCATCTTCATCACTTCCTATATTTTCTCTTAGACAGGTGAGAATCTCACCCAGCCAGTTGGTCCCCCGCCACGTTCTTCTATTGCGAATGCGCGGGTCTTCCTCCGCCAGCCCAACACCCCAGATGCGGTCATCCGGGCTTGCCTCTACAAGAGTCGTTCCTCGGGTGGCGAGCAGCGTGGTCAGTAGTTGTTTGTTTTGGGTGAATTTGGCTTCGTTGCCCTCATAGACAATACGTTTGCACTCCTCTTCCCATACAGTCTGGTCGAATCCTGCGACCTGTCTGCCCAGCTTTTTTTGTACGGAAGCGGAGCCTGCTCTCAGGATCTTGTCTGCAATAACCTCATCGCCGAAAAGCAGCGCTTTCTGGTGCATCATATATTGCTCCGCACTGCTGTAGTGAACGCCATTGACGGTAAAATCCGCCGGATGCCACTGCGAGAACGGAGACGCTGTACGCCAGAAAAATGTAAACTTCTCCATCGAAATTCCCTCCTAACTTTATGGGGCCAATCTTTCCGGATTCAATCTGTACAAACGGGATGGACGATGTCCTGCATTCCCCGTATACTCACCCGTTTCGATAACCCATTCGGCGATTTTGCGCCGGAAAGCGGCAGCCAGCAGTTTTTTGCCACTGATGATTTCGTATACTTTCTGGAGAGCAGTTAATGTGAATGTCTCCGGCATCAGATTAAAAGCAATATCCGTATATTCCACCTTGGCCCGCAGACGTTCCAGCGCGTAATGTATGATCTTCGCATGATCAAAGGCAATTCCTTGAACCTCATTCACCGAAATATTGCTGTGACGCATTCTACCTTCCACTGTTTCCTTCGTCTCAATGACAGCCGACAATTCCTCTGTTCCATTGGTCAAAATCAACTGCACCCTGCGCTCCGTCACGCGTCCACGCTCATGGATATGACGTTTCTCCTCCTGTAGCCGCTGCTCCATCCGAAACCAGTCCGCTTCGCTGGCATCGTCGCCAGCCTGAAGCTGCAGCTCGCTGCTGTCGACCAGCGCCATGTAAGAACAGCTGATTACACGCGTACGCGGATCACGATGCACATCCCCCCAGGTATAGAGCTGCTCCAGATAAATATCATCCAGTCCGGTTTCGGTAAAAAGTTCCCGTCTGGCGGCATCTTCCAGCGATTCCTGCATAGAGACAAATCCACCCGGAAGCGCCCACTGCCCCATATAGGGATGACCTCCCCGACGAATCAGCAGCAGCTGGAGCTCTGGCTCCGCGAGTTTGCGATAATTCTCCTGCGTTTCATTTCGTATTGTAAATACCAACATGTCCACGGTAACGGAAGGACGTTCGTAATCGCCTGCGTCATAGGTTTCAAGAAACTGTTGTTCGCTTATGTTCACGTGATTCTGATGATCTGATGAATTTTGATCCGAATTACCCGCATGTGTCATTTCGAAAGACCCCATTCTGTTATTAACATTTTGTTATTAACAATTAGATAATAACAATCTAACATATACTTCTGACCCGCGTCAATATTTCCCATCCCTTCACAAACCCACATTATGTCTCGCTCTAACAAGCATCTTCGGAATATCAAAAATCACTTGACGATATGTCAAAGGAAACTTATCATTTAGTTAGTCGACTAATTAAAAGGATGGAAGCAGTTATGAAATCAGCTCGGAATGAACGTTTAATGGGCCAGTTATCGGAACTCGTCAAGCTACAGCGATACAAGGTTCATGAGAAGCTTGTCAACCACCCTGAGTTATATCCTGGACAACCGCCGCTGTTATTCCAGCTTGAACGGGAAGATGGTCAGACCCAGAAACAGTTGGCCGAACAGCTGCGCCGCGCCCCTGCAACGGTAACAGTTATGCTGAAACGCATGGAAAGCTCGGGGTTTGTACGGCGTGAAGCCGACCCTAAGGATCTGCGCAGTCTGCGTGTCTATCTGACCGATCAGGGCCGTGATGCGCTTAAGGAACTGAGAGAAGTATTCCAGGAGCTTGAACACCAAGCTCAAAAAGATTTTACACCTGAAGAATCGCAACTCATGTCGGAGCTCGCCCGGCGCATGGTTCAGAATCTGCAAGAATATTAAATGATGTGCTTCTGTCTCAAGAATATTTGCAACATGATTATTTCATAACGGATGAGGTGATTTTTCCTATTGTGGACGTTAAAACGATTCCTTACCCCGTATAAGTCAGCGGCCATTCTTGCTCCGCTGCTCATGGTCCTTGAGGTTGCCATGGACCTGCTTCAACCCAAGCTGATGTCCAGCATTGTGGATGATGGTGTGCTTGCAGGGAACCTGTCCCACATCGTGACTACAGGTTTGTTTATGCTTCTTTTTGCGTTAATCGGATGGGTTGGCGGTGCAGGATGTACGCTGTTTTCAAGCAAAGCTGCCGTTGGATACGGCACCGATCTGCGCCAGGAATTGTTTGATCATATCCAGAAGTTCTCGTTCCGTAATCTGGATACCTTCCAGGAGGGCTCGCTGATCACCCGCCTGACGAGTGATATCACCCAGATGCAGACCTTTGTACAGATGCTTCTGCGCATGTTTATCCGTTCGCCGATGCTGATTATCGGCAGTATTATTATGGCGTTTACGATCAGTGTCAAACTGGCGTTAATTCTCATTTTGTCCGTGCCGATTCTGTTTATCATCTTATATATCCTGATTTCCGCTTCCTATCCGCTCTTCGCCAGCGTTCAGAACAAGCTAGACAAGGTGAACGGGGTTCTTCAGGAGAATCTTTCCGGCATTCGTGTCGTCAAAGCTTTTGCACGCGCACGTCAGGAGAAGAAACGTTTCCAGCAAGCCAATGAAGACTACACCCATACGGCAGTGAAAGCATGGCGCATCGTATCGCTGAATGCACCGGTATTAAGCCTGATGCTGAATACTACCATTGTAGCGGTGCTCTGGTTTGGGGGCTTTCAGGTTGTGGGAGGCAATATTGCCGCCGGGGATCTGATTGCTTTTATCAACTACGTGACCGTTGTACTTTCGTCCCTCACTTCAATCGGCATGATGATGATGAGCTTCTCCCGCGCCAAGGTGTCTGCTGCACGGATCAATGAGGTGCTTCATACCCAGGCAGATATTCGATCCGGGCATGATGTGTCCGGGATAGAACAGCCATCGCAGGACGGGTCCGAACATCGGCCGATTCATTGGCCCTCCAGCACAGCTGGTCAGGTAGAATTCAGGGACGTCTATTTCCGCTATGATGGGGAGCATACCCTATCTGGAATTACACTGACGGCTAAACCGGGAGAAAAAGTCGCCTTGCTCGGATCTACAGGATCAGGTAAAACATCATTGGTACAGCTCATTCCCCGTTTGTATGATGCCTCACAGGGTGAAGTGCTTGTGAATGGAGTGAACGTGCGTAACTGGGATCTCCATGACCTTCGCAGCCGAGTGTCCATCGTGTTGCAGGAGTCCATTCTGTTCAGTGGCAGCATCCGGGATAACATCTGCTTCGGCAGACCTGACGCAACGGAAGCTGAACTGCGTGCCGCAGCTCAAGCAGCGGCAGCGGACGATTTTATTATGAGTCTGAAAGAGGGGTATGACACGGAGTTGGGCCAGCGCGGGGTCAATCTATCGGGTGGACAGAAACAGCGGATATCCATCGCTCGTGCCCTACTCATGCAACCGGAAGTTCTGATTCTGGACGATAGCACCAGCGCCGTCGATCTGCGCACGGAAGCGAGCATTCAGAAAGCCTTGCATTCCCTAATGAAAAACAGCACCACCTTCCTGATTGCACAACGGATTTCTTCCGTGAAGGATGCAGACTGCATTTACGTGCTTGATGAAGGAGAGGTCGTGGCCAGTGGGACACATGAGCATCTCATGGCCCATTCGTCACACTACCAATCCATTTATTATTCGCAGCAACGGAAGGAGAATGTTCAATTTGGCTAAAGATGCTTCTTCCTCCATCCATCAGACCGTTATTCCGCCGATCGGAAGACCTGGGCCACCCGGCCGAGGTCCGGTTCCTAAAGTAAGAGCCAAGAACGCCCGGCACGCCATCATTCGAGTATGGTCATACATGGGACGTCATCGCAAAGGGGTTATCTCGGCTCTGGTACTGACGGCTCTTGGAACGTTGCTTAATCTGGCAGGACCTTATCTGCTCGGTCGTGCGGTCAATGAACATATCGTTCCCAAATTGACGGATGGTCTGTTGAAAGAATGCATGCTACTGCTGACTGTATACGTGCTCGGCTCGTTCATGATGTGGGCTCAATCCTATGTCATGATCGGCGTATCCCAACTGACCGTGAAGGATCTGCGCCATGCTTTGTTTTCTAGGCTGCAGCAGCTACCGATCCACTTTTTTGACAAAAATCAGAGCGGTGATCTGATGAGCCGGGCTACCAATGATATCGATAACGTGTCCACGACGCTGAATCAAAGTGTAACCCAGCTGATGTCCAGCGCCATCTTGCTGGTTGGCTCCCTGTCGATTATGTTTGCCCTGGATGTCCGACTGACTCTGCTCAGTTTGGTGACGGTTCCCCTGATTACGATCGCCACTCGTCTGATCGCTTCAAGAACACGCAAACATTTTACTGCACAACAGAAGCTGCTTGGAGAGCTTAATGGCTACGCTCAGGAGACCATTGCCGGACAAAAGGTGGTCGCAGCTTATAATCGTCAGGAGCAGGCGCATAAACATTTTCAGAACCTGAACGAGAAGCTTCGCACTTCCAGTACCCAGGCTCAGAGCGTATCCGGTCTGGTCGGGCCAACGATGAATGTCATGAACAATATCGGCTTTGCCATACTGGCAGCGGTAGGTGGATGGATGGCTTATCATGATCTGACGTCCATCGGGCTGATTGTGAGTTTTCTTGCCTACTCCCGCCAGATTGAGCGGCCCATCAATGATCTGGCGAACCAGTATAATCTGATTCAGGCAGCCATTGCAGGTGCTGAACGTGTATTCCACATTATTGATACCCCAAGTGAATACGTGGAAGAACAGAAGAAACAGCTGGAACAGATTCAAGGTAAAGTGGTATTTGAGGAGGTATCCTTTGGGTATAGCCCTGAGAGAGAAATTCTCAAAAAGGTCAGCTTTACCGCCAAGCCAGGCGAGATGATTGCACTTGTTGGACCGACTGGTGCGGGTAAAACAACCATTATCAACCTGCTGCCCCGTTTCTATGAGATTACGGGCGGGCGAATTACCATTGATGGCTGCGACATCTCGGAACTTGAGAAAGATCAGCTTCGGCGCGAACTTGGCATTGTGTTACAGGATGCTTATCTATTCTCCGGAACCATTCGTGACAATATTGCCTACGGCAAACCGGATGCAACAGACGAACAGATTCAGCAAGCGGCGAAGCTGGCCAATGCCCATTCCTTCATCCGCAAATTATCGCAGGGTTACGACACCCCAATCATTTCCGGTGGCAGCAATCTGAGTCAGGGACAGCGACAACTGTTAACCATCGCTCGTGCCATTCTCGCTGATCCTGCCATTCTTATTCTGGATGAAGCGACCAGCAGCATCGATACTCGCACCGAAATGCAGATTCAGGAAGCAATGCGAACCTTGATGAAGGATCGCACCAGCTTCGTCATCGCCCACAGGCTAAGCACGATCCGTGAAGCCGATCAGATTCTCGTCATCGATGACGGCAAAATTGCCGAACGAGGCAGCCACGATGAGTTGATGCAGCAGCAAGGTTTTTATTATCAGTTGCATCAGGGTCAGCTTAGCTGATTGGGTTCATCTTCATGGATTGATTAGAATACACACCCAAAAACGCCGCAAACGGTTCTTCTGGAACCCGAATGCGGCGTTTTTTATGATTGGAATTACGCTCCCATTGGTAAATGAAGGGTGAACGTAGAGCCAATCCCCATTTCACTATGAACGGTGATTTTTCCATGATGGTCCAGAGCGATTTTCTGACAGAGCGCCAGTCCAAGTCCTGTACCTTCTTCCTTGGTTGTATAGAATGGATTAAAGATCGTGGCCAAAGATTTCTCCGGAATACCGCTGCCCGTATCGCTAATCGAGATAAGTGCTTTATCTCCATCATGCAACAGATCAATATGCACCTCACCGGGGTCTGTCATCGCTTCAAATGCATTACGAATCAGGTTGATCAGTACCTGTACGATCTTGTCCCGATCCATGTTGACCACGACTGGCTCACCAGTCATTTCAAGCGTAATCCGATGACCCCGTGATGCTGCATCCGACTCAGTTAACGACATGACTCGTTCGAGACAATGCCCCACTCGTTCAGGTTTCATGTGATTGGTGTGTGGTTTCGAAAATTGCAAAAACTCAGCCGTCAGTTCCGTAACCCGTGTGATCTCCCCCATAATGACTTCATACCACGGAGCGATATTGAAGGCCTGCCCCCGTGACAACTGCAGGAATCCGCGAATGGCCGTCAGCGGGTTGCGAATTTCGTGAGCCATGCCAGCGGCCAGTTCACCAACAGCCCGGAGTCTTTCGGAACGGAAGACCTCCTCTTCGTTTTTCAACCATTTATTGCGCTGATGCTGGAATAAACTGTCCTCCGCCACCGTAATAAAGTGCTGCAGCGTATCGGACATTCCCGGATACAGGGAAATACTGTAGTTCACCTGCAACTCCCGCAAATCCCCTGACAGGAGTGATGTCATGCGTTCTTCAATGTCCTGTGTCTCAGGCAAAATGACTGCATAGCGATCTCCTGCATAGCGGGATATACCATACGAATCCGAAAATTGTTTTGTAATGCTCTCGCCCGTATTTCTGATTACGCCGCACCAGTTGTCTTCGACCTCTTTGTCAAACCCGTTGAGATTCTGAATATTCAGGATAATCAGCAAAAAGGAGTGGTGCTCCTCCACCGTTTTATTAAGGGCATCCATGTATCCTTCGTAATTCAGCAGCCCGGTGAGTGGATCATGGAGGGTCAAAAAATGATTTTTCTCTCGAAGTCTGCGCTTCTCTGCCTCACTTGCACTTAAGGTATGATACAGAAATATAATGACTATCGCAGTTAACATGTCAAACAGGGATGCCAGCAAAGCATATGTATCAATCGTCACATACGAAAGCCGAATCACTGTATATTCGAGCACAAGCAGCATCGAAATGGGTAACGTCTGCGTGACACGCTGTTTATCCTGAATCATCGACATAATGAGCAGGTAATACAACATATTGCACCAGTTCAATTCACTGAAGTAGTGGAATAAACCAAGAAAGACCCAGTGGACGTTACGCAGTGCAGGATAACGTTTCTCCCCATATACACTTGCTACAAATAACACACCAGCACATATCATTAACGTGAGATGGGGAGTAAGCCCTAGAAAATAAGAGGACAGGATAACAAGCAGACATCCCAGCGGGAAAATAAGCATTTTCATCGTGTAACTTAGCAAAAAGCCTCGCCCCCTTTGACATATTACTCACATCAAATACCTCAATTACATGTATTATATCGATTATGTTTAGCTAATGTTGTCGATTAGTGGAACCTTGTCAAATTCACATGAATGTATAAATTTATTATTAAAGTAGGACAAACGGTTTATAGGAAAACGGAGAATGCGAAACTATTTTACATCACATTGCCCAACACTATGTTACAATACATTAATGGGTTTATTTAGGATATCACCTTGGTTATGGAGGGATAAGCATGATAATACAAAGAAAACCTTTGGGCATCGGGACATTTTCTCTGCTTGTGCTTGTTCTGGGCTTTGCTTTTAATTTTCCTTGGGGCCCAGAAAAGTTTAAGATCAGTCACTATTTGTTTAATCTACTGAACTTGCCTATTTATAGCAATGGTCATCAAGGATTTAACATTCCCTTTATGGTAGCTATAATCTTTTGGTTATCTTCCTTTTTGATTGCCCGCAAGTATCATTCTCACTATGGTACAAAGGTGGCCTACAAGGTCGGTGGTTTCATGCTGATTACTAGCGTTATGATCTTTCCACTTTATGGTATAATATGGACTATATTTCATTAAAAAAGTAAAACAAGTATAAGGCCAGCCCCCTATCATTCCAGGAAGCTGGCCTTATACTTCATTACATCATTTTTATTTTTTCGCCATATACTTACGGATATCAAATGCCACAGCGGCCACAATAATCAACCCTTTAATAATGAGCTGCCAGTAAGGACTTACCCCGATAAAGGTCAGACCATAGTTGATAACCCCAAAGATCAGCACCCCTGCCATTACACCGGGCACCGTACCAATACCACCCGCAGTGGAGACGCCCCCCACAACGCAAGCGGCAATGGCATCCAGCTCATACATGTTGCCGTAATTGTTCGTTGCACCGCCCGTACGCGCGGCTTCCAGCACACCGCCCAATCCATACAATGCACCTGCAATGGCATACAACGCAATCAGGTTGCGTGCCACGTGAATGCCGGACACATGTGCAGCCTGAATGTTGCCACCAATGGCGTACATGTTCTTCCCGAGGCGAGTCTTGTTAAAGACCACCCAGCAGATCAGCGCAACAGCTATGGCAATCAATACGATATACGGAATGGAATAACCACCACCAAGATCAATGTAACCAGATCCGATAACAGTAAAGTCCTGTCTCAGTCCACCAATTGGTTGTGACTGGTTGGGTTCGGTATCAAAGTAAATCGAGTTCAAACCATATACTGCAACCATCGTTCCCAGTGTCGCGATAAAGGGTGGAACATGCAGTTTGGCTACAATGATGCCGTTAACGAGTCCGACCGCAAGACCAGCGAAGATCCCGATGATGATCGGAAATCCCACCCATAAGTGTGGCAGATCAGGAAAGAACCGATTCGCATATTCGTCTATTTGCAGCATGGATGCGGATACAACAGCCGTCAGACCAACGACCCGTCCTGCCGACAAATCGACCCCACCCGTCACCAGGATAAACGCCGCACCCAGCGCAATAATGGCCCGTGTGGAGGACTGTTGTAATATATCCCGAAGTGTAGAGAAAGCAAGAAAGTGTGGATCGGCAATAGCAATACCAATAATGAGCAGGATCAGCACAATAAAGATCGCACGCTGCGCCACGTACTGCTTCACCTGATTGATAACCTGTGTGTTCATGTATTCCCTCCTGACTAAGCCATCCGCTGCTGTGCGGCCAGCCTCATGATATCCTGCTCTGTTGCCTCGGCTCCATCCACGATTCCGGTGAGCCGTCCTTCGCTCATGACCATAATTCGATCGGACATGCCCAGCAGTTCGGGCATCTCCGAACTGATCATAACAATGCTTTTGCCCTGGCGGGCCAGTTCCGTAATAATGGTGTAGATTTCAAATTTGGCGCCCACATCAATCCCGCGTGTAGGTTCATCGAGCAGTAGAATTTCCGGATCAGTCAACAACCATCTAGCCAGTAGCACCTTCTGCTGATTACCGCCAGAAAGGTTGCGAATTAGCGTGTTAACCGAAGGCGTTTTGGTTCTGAACTTCTGAGTCTGCTCATGTGCCTCATCTCGGCCTTTCTTCTCATCTAACAGACCAATCCGATTCCGGTAACGTCCGAGACTCGCAATAATGGTATTTTCATATACAGACAACACTGGAAAAATCCCCGTGACTCTTCGCTCCTCGGTCAGCAGCGCTATGTTATGGCGCTTCGCTGCGGCGGGCGACTTGATCTTCACCTTGCGTCCATGAATTGATATCGTACCTGAAGCAAGTCCGCGTAAGCCAAACAGCGACTCAATCAATTCTGTTCGCTGTGCCCCAACAAGACCGCCGATTCCAAGCACTTCGCCTTTCCTCAGTTCAAACGTCACGTCCCTGAACGAATTCGGCTGGCTGGAGGTTAAGCCTTCTGCCTTCAAAATCACTTCTCCAGGTACATTCGTCCGTTCCGGGAACCGTTCATCCAGATCACGTCCAACCATGCGGGTAATGATCAGATCGGTCGTTAAATCGGCAGCATCCCAAGTACCCACCACAAAGCCATCCCGCATAATCGTGACCTCATCCGAGATCGTCAGAATTTCCTCCATCTTGTGCGAAATGTAGATAATGGACACGCCGCGACTGCGCAGCTGATTAATAATGGCGAAGAGCTGGTCCACTTCCTTGCCCGTGAGCGAGGACGTTGGCTCATCCATCACGATGACTTTGGATTGAAAAGAGACTGCTTTGGCGATTTCCATCGACTGTATTTTGGAAACGGATAGAGTTCCGGCCAGAGCCTTGGGATCAATCTCCAGATTGAGATCCTGGAACAGGCTCAATGTATCAGCATACATTTGTTTCTCATCCACCAGCAGTCCCCACTTGGGAAACCGTCCGAGCCAAATGTTCTCCATCACCGGACGATGAGGTACCGGATTCAGCTCCTGATGAATCATCGATATACCATGCTGAAGCGCCGCTTTCGAACTCGGAATCTCCACCTCATTGCCGTCCATCCGAATCGTTCCTTCATCCGGGCGATACATACCGAACAGACATTTCATTAGGGTGGATTTGCCCGCTCCGTTCTCTCCCATCAGCGCATGTACCGTGCCCGGCTTTACCTTCAATGTGACTTGACTCAGTGCCTGCACGCCCGGAAATGCTTTGGATATTCCATCCATCTCCAGCAGGTAAGGTGATTCCATCTTTCATCCTCTCCTTCCGTAAACCCGGCAAAAAAAGGACGCCCTCTCATGACGGACGTCCCTGTTGGCTGCTGTTATTGGGCGTCGGCAATGTTGTCTTTCGTAATTTTTTTGTATGCAATCCAGACGTATTTGCCATCCGTAATGTCATAACCCGTATTTTCCTTCGTTGGCGTCTCACCCTTCGCGAGTACGGAAGCGAGTGCAACCGTTGCTGCGCCCTGGTTCTTGGCATCATTCAACACCGTACCCAGCATCGTTCCGTCCTGAAGAGCCTGAATGGCTGGAGCGGTCGCATCTACACCGACAACCGGCATCGTTTTACCGTCCTTGAAGTATCCGGCTGCTTTCAACGCCTCAATGGCGCCAAGTGCCATGTCATCGTTGTTAGCCAGTACCGCTTCGATCTTGTCTCCATGGGAGGCGAGGAACGCCTGCATTTTTTCCTGGCCTTTGACCCGATCCCACATCGCCGTATCTTCCGCCAGCGCCTCTACCTCGATACCTGCATCCTGAATGGCCTGAACGGAATATTTGGTCCGCAGCTCAGCATCCTGGTGGCCCGGTTCACCTTTCAGCATGACGTATTGCAGCTTGCCGTCCCCGTTTTTATCTGCCTCAGGGTGAGCCTTCCAGTAATCCACAATGAGCTGACCCGAGATCGTGCCGGACTCTTCCGCCTTGGCTCCAACGTAATACACTTTATCCCACTTGTTCATGTCTTCGGCAACAGGCTCACGGTTCAAAAAGACCACCGGAATGCTTGCCGCTTTGGCTTTGTCAATAATGACGCCTGCTGCGGTCCGGTCCACCGGATTCACGGCCATTGCATTGTACTTCTTGGATACAAACAGATCGACTTTTTCATTCTGGGTTGGCTGTGCGTTCTGGCTATCCACGATATCGAGTGTGGCTTTGCCTTCCGCTGCTGCGGTCATCGCATTCCTTACCCCCGTCATGAACGTATCATCGAACTTATAGATCGCCACACCGATCTTCGGCGTTTCTGTTCCTCCTGCTGCCTGACCTCCTGCATCTGTTCCCGTACTTCCGCCTGCACTGTCTCCGCCACTGCTGCACCCCGCCGCCGCAACCATACATGCTGTAAGCAACAATGTCATCCACGTTTTCTTCATATCCTAATGACCTCCCCCAAGTTCATTCGGCTTTACCGATATCTTTATTATGAAAGGGTTTACAATAAATTCGAATACAATATCTTCCTCTGTTTTATCGAAATCTTCCTCAATTATCTTCCTGTCTTCATTGTACAAAAGGAAACAGCAGCTTCTGGTTATCCATCCAGAACATATTGTCCGTACTGACCAGCTTCGTTTCCAGCGTTACTCTGGCTTGCACCTGTTGATTGTTCAGCCGTGCAACGGCCTGATTCACGCCAAGATATCCTGCGCTGAATCCGTTTTGTACAATTAAGTGCTGAATTCTGCCTTCCTGTAACTGTTCTAACTGCTGCTGTTCACTGCCAAATCCCACAATCTTTACCTTGTTCCCATTTCTCTCGGAAATTCGCCGGTTCAATTCATCCGCTGCACCCAGAGAAGCAGGTTCCTGAAGGGCAATTATTCCGTCCACCTTCCGCTGATCAAGCAGTTGCTTCGTCGCCTGCCAGCAACCATCCCGGGTGCTGCACACGGATTGTGTCTCCACATGAATGTCCGGATAACGGGCTAGTGATTCCTCTACCCCTTGTTCTCGGTTAATCAGACCCGGATTTACAGGATCAGGACCGAGCATGGCAACTCGCCCTCGTCCTCCCAGCAGCACAGCCATGGCCTGGCCTGCCTGCCGTCCAGCCTCTACGTTATCCATCGAGATAACACTCGTTATGCCTTTTACAGGAAACTCATCATTCAACAAAATCACGGGGATAACCATGCCGTTGATACCCATTGTCTGTGCCTTCTGGATGATGTCGCTGAGTGCCTTCTGACTCAGGGGATCGATCAACAGGGCCGAGGCTCCCTGTTCCAGTGCCAGTGATACGGCATCGACCTGGGCTTGTTCACGCTCGCTCAATGGGTAAGTTCCATTTTGCAAATGCTCCTGCTTAACCTTTATCCGTCCTGCTGTGAAGTCGGGGTTAGATGGCGCGTAAGTTAACCCCTCGGAGGGAAAAGCCTCCACCGTAATCAGATCAGCCCCCGCTTCTTTGGCAGCCGCTTCTGCCCCAAGACGTATCGCTTCTGCGAGTTCTCCGGTTCCCGCTGGCGTAATCAGTGCAATGCGCGGCGGCGACCCGGCCGGATCAGCGTTCGACAACCCACACGCCATACATAACAACAGGCAGCAGACGGCTGCTGTCATGGCCATATAACGAAGGATAATGACTCTCATCCGTATGACTTCTACGCGGGAGCAGATTTTTATTTTCTTAACCAAATGTCCGATCCAGTCCGTTCTAATCATCTTATTCGACTTATTGGTTCGCTTGGTGCACATGCTGTTCCCTTTATTGTTCATCATGAGCATTGTCCTCCTCTCGTTCCCATTGGATCGGAATCCGAATCCAGACCGTTGTGCCTTCTTCCAGTTCACTATCGAATTCAAGACCGTAAGCTTCGCCATAATAGAGCTGAATCCGATCATGCACATTGCGTACAGCTACACCTGATCCTGCACCACTTTTCACGATAGGACTGCCCACCAGGAGTTTCGACATCTGTTCTTCCGTCATGCCGACCCCATTATCCGTAATGCGGAACACCAGCTTATCTTCCTCCCGATATACACGAATCTCAATGCATCCCTCGTCCATGTGATACTCAATGCCATGTACGATGGCATTTTCAATGAGTGGTTGAAGCACCAGCTTAAGTGTCAGGCAGTCCAGTGTGTCCTCATCCGCATTCATGCTGAAATTGAATTTTCGCTTGAATCGCATTTGCTGAATTGTCAGGTAATGATGGGCGTGCTCCAGTTCTTCTTTGACCGTAATAATCGTTTTGCCTTGACTGAGACTGATGCGAAACAATCGGGATAACGAAGTAATCATCGTAATGACTTCCTCATTCCGGCTCATACCCACCATGCGTACGACCGAATTCAACGTGTTATAAAGGAAATGCGGATTAATCTGAGCCTGCAAAGCTTCCAGTTCAAGACGCCGTTTCTGTTCCTGTTCATGGATAATTTCACTCATCAAGGTACGGATTTTATAGACCATCAGGTTAAAGCGACGGGATAAACGTTCCACTTCCAGCGGCCCTTCGATAGGTAACTCCACGTTGAAATCCCCTCGCTCCACCGCCTTCATCTTTCGTTCCATGCGCCGGATCGGACGTGTCAGACTGGAAGAGAGGAACAGTGAAACCAGGATGACCAATACCAGTACAACCAGCAGCACTCGAATCAGATATCCATTGACCTCCTTGCGGGTTGTCATGATCTCATCCAGGTAGGCAACACCTACGATCTTCCATCCGATATTGGCGACTGACTTGACCGTATTCAGCCTTTTCTGCCCATCCGCCTCATCTTCATAACTGCCCGTTGCAACCAGTGCCTGTTCGATATTCTCACTTTTGAGCCCCATGTACATCAATTGCTGCTGTGGGTGGTATACGATATTACCTGCACTCTCGTCGATGATATAGACATATCCCCGTTGTCCCAGACTGACCCGGCGGCTCAGTTCATCCATTTGTTTGAAGTTGATATCCACCAGCAAAATGACCTGCCGATCCTGACCATTTTGCCGTACGGTAATGCCTTTGCTCATGGAAACGACCCATTTGTATGGGCCTGTGTACATGTTCTGGATATGAGGCAGCGAGAAACTAAGGTGATCCGGCACTCTAAGCGCAGATTGAAACCACCCTTGCTGTGTCACATGGGCACTCGGTTTTAATTCGGCTGAAGGTCTGTTCTTGAGCAAGTGCCCTGTTGAATCCAGCAAAGTAATAGAGATGATATCCTCGCGGCTGCTAAGCAGCGTGTCGAGCTGTTTGTCTACCTGGTCCCCTTCCCACGTGCCATCCCGCAGCATATGTTCTTCGATGGCTCGATACAGATGCGACATGCTGCGAACATAATCCTCCAGATTGTAACTGACCTGGTCCACGATCTGTCTCGTCGTCAGCTCCGCACTTCGCTCCGCAGCCTGTGTGAATTTGTCATGCAGCAGCAGCGCCATGGTGGTTAGCACCAATACGATGAAGACAGAGAAGGACCACGTAATAATAAAGCGGATACTGCTGACTCTTGATGAACGCAATCTGGATCGCAGCCTTAGCCAAAGGGATTTCATCCATCCGTCAGACGGTTTCATCGGATTGAACCTTCACTGGCAGTTAGTGCTGCCTGTTTACGATATTCTTTGGGCGAGACGCCGATATGTTTTTTAAAACAAAAACTGAAATAATTCGGTTCGGCGAAACCTACCTGACCCGCAATCTCAAACGACTTCAGCTCCGTGGAGCGAAGCAGTTCCTTGGCCGCTTCCATACGGATCTGCATCAGATATTGCAGAAAGGTGAGCTGCACTTCTTTTTTGAAAATGCCACAAAAATATCCCGAGCTAATATGCAGATGCCCGCATACCTTCTGAATGGACAGATCCGGGTCAGCATAATGTTCTTTGGTAAACGATAACGCCTGTTCCACAATATCCTTGTATACATGCTGCCGTCCGCTGGCGATGCGATGTTGTACAAGCAGACATACCTCCCGCACCTTGCCCTGTGCCTCGGACAACCCTGGCAAACGGAACAAATCGGCGTACAATTGAAACCCCGCCCCAAAGATGTCCTCCATCGCCTCACCTGATGCCTGAGCTGCCTTCCAGACGGTCGTTAAAACTTCTATCAGATAGAGCTGAATGTCACTTCGCCCATGCTCTACCGTAATTTCCCGGAAAATGATCTCCAGCGCTTCTTCCAGTTCCGTCTGTGTGCCCGCCTTCAGACAACGTGTCAGTGTCTGCTGCTTCAACTCGTCAAAACGAAGCTTGCCCGCCGTCTGCCGCTCGACATCGGCAATATAGATGAGCGGATCGGTCCCTGGCACAAGTCGGTAATCCAGCGCTAATAGTGCATCTTCATAGGCATGCTTTACACCCGCCAGTGTATTTACAATCTGTCCTGATCCTACGGTAGCCGGAATGCGCAAGTAGTGGTTGATGCTGCGCATGACATTTTCGAGTGCCTGCTGCTGGCGTTTCTCCCCCTCTGCTGCACCCCAGCGGTCCACGTAAAGCAGTACAATCGTCTCCTGATGCATAAAAGCATGTCCGGCCCCGTGTTCCGTCCACACTTCTGCTGCAATGTTCAGCGCAGCAAATTGCTTCAACTCCGCATCCTCCGATTGAAGCAAAGACTGTCCTGTACCTTGTCTATGTTCAAGTGTATTTTGACGTTCAGCACCAGACGGCTCGCGATCCACTCCTTGCTGCACTATCTCAGCATTCCGTGCCTGTGAAGTTTCCGCTTGCTCACGCCGCGGCGTTTTCTTCCCTTCTCCATCCATATGGAGGGTCAGTACAGAGACACCATACCGTTCACCGTGCAGATCCAGTCCGCATTGCTTCGCTTTGTCATGAATATATTCCAGCGATTTCTGCCGATGCAGCAAAGTTGCCATCAGATCTGCCTGCAGCAAGGGTAAGCTTGTATAATAGTGATCGCGCAGCTGTTGTACATTTTCCCGTTCTGCTACTTCTGACTCCATCTGCGCACGCAATCTGGTAAGCAGTTCTGTCAGATGTCCTGCCGAGAAGGGCTTCAGTAAATATTCATCCACACTCAGCGAGACCGCTTGCCGGGCGTAGTCAAATTCATCATATCCGGTCAAAATCACCACTTTCACAAGCGGATTACGCTCCCGTAACCTTTTGGCAAGTTCAAGTCCATCCATAAAAGGCATACTGATGTCTGTCACCACAATATCCGGCTCTACCCGTTCTGCCATTTCAAGTGCTTCCCGGCCATTCTCCGCCAGACCAACAATGCGCAGATCCAGCGCTTCCCAATCCACCTCTACGACCAACCCTTCGCGTACATCCTCTTCATCATCCACCAGCAATACCCGGTACACGTTCGGATTCCTCCTTTATTTAAGGGGCCTTAAGCCCAAGCAATAATGTATATGTCGATATGATCCAAGGTTGCCATCATAATATACAATATAAATTCGATTGTGTAACCGCTTACTTTATGAAGTGAAAGATTAATATAATGAGCGCTCACAAACGGAATATATGGTAAATTATTGAAAGGAGTTAATTATGAAATAGGAAAGGAGTCCATCCATTGATGAATTACTTGAAATCCGGAGTGATAACGACCGGTATTGCCGCAATATTAATCTGCAGTGGTGCAATCACAGAGACGATTCGAACCGATCGATTTGAGGCATCCACTGAGTCTTCGCACTGGGAGGACCAACCTCAAGAACTTCAGGAGAAGCTATCAAAATCATGGAGCGAAGGAATAGAGGCGATACGTAATACGTTGAATGAGAATGGTGAGAAACAAAATATAACTGAATGGAAACTGTTCAACAGCTTGGAGGATTCATTAACCACACTTCCCCATAAAGAGCAATCTTCCTTCATCGCTGCCTATTATAGTAACGAACGAAGAACTATGTTGGAAAAAGGGGACATCATGCCAGCCTTGCTTTTACATCCAGATCATACAAAGGCGATACTCTTTTGGGAAAAGCATGATGGAACCTATGCCATGATAATGATGGATACCCGAATCAATGAAAATGGAAAAGACGAGTGGTATGTAAGTCGTTCGCAGGAAATAAATAGGCCCTAACCCACTTCAGCGGGCTAGGGCATTAATCATTCTCAAGAGGGAACTGCTTAGGTCCAGTTCTATCCACTGCTGTGTACACTCATGCTCAATTGCTGCATGTGCTTTAATCCGATTCCGCTTCTCCATCCTCTTCTACTGACGAAGATAGTTTGGCATTTAACCCCTTCACGTAAATCATGGTGGTATCGGGATTGGTATGCCCCATCATTTCGGCCAAGCGATGCAGTGGTGTATGCTCGGCCATAGCGTATCCGAACCGATGACGAAGATCATGGGAACTTAGCCCTTCCAGTCCGGCTGTGGTCATCACCTTTTTGATCAAATGGCGCAGTGCCCTCTCCGTTAAGCGATCACTGGTTTTCTCGGAAGGAAACAGGTAAGGACTATCCAGATCAAGTCCAGCCATATACGCCTTCAACATCGCAATACACGTCATATTCAGCGGGATTTTCCGTTGACCGTTTCGTTTATCGGCCCTCACGGTGAGTTGCCCGCTTCGTTTTCCCAATTCAATATCTGTGGGAGCAAGATTGCATACCTCCATCGTTCGCAACCCCGTATGAAACATGAGAGTAAGGATGGTCTGATCCCGAAGCGAGTTGCCGTTCTCGACCGCAGATATGAACGATTGTTCTTCCTCGGTTGTCATTCGGCGTGGGCTAACCTTGTCTTCCGGAATGAACTTCAGCGGTTTGGAAGGATCCATGTTAATCCTGGCCGCCGATGCAACCCACTTGAAAAAACGTTTCAATGTAATTAGTCTGCGATTAATGGTAGATGGTTTCAATTGCATTACTTTCTGTGAATCTTCCCGGTAACTGATTAAAGTTGATGTATGCACGTCCTCGATTTGGAATGAGATTCCTTCACCCCGTGCATCGTTTCCTCTATACCATTCGGTAAAATGCTTCAAATCACTTGCATATTCCTTCAAGGTTTTGGGAGTCAATTCTCCCTGAATCGTAAGCATATGTATGAATTCTTGAACAACCATTTCCCCTTGTACCGAAGTACCAGAACCCTTATCCATTAGAAAAAACCTCCAAATCTTGACTTATATTAGCGGACATGGTATTATCATATTAATCGATACATTAGCGGACATCAAGTCTGTGGGTTTGAATATACCTGATTAGCGTTAATTTTCTAAATTAACCTTTTCAAAATGGTCGTTAAAAAACTTATTTTTTTGGAGGAATCACATGCAAACAGGTACAGTGAAATGGTTTAACGCGGATAAAGGATTTGGCTTTATCGAAACTGAAGAAGGAACAGACGTATTCGTTCATTTCAGTGCAATTCAAGGCGACGGCTACAAATCTTTGGATGAAGGACAACGCGTCCAATTTGAAGTAACTCAAGGTAACCGTGGACCACAAGCTGAGAACGTTACTAAAGTTTAATTATATTAAGGCTGCCTGTACAAGGCAGCTTTTTGTTTTATTTCAACCAAATACGAAAAGTGAGGTATGACAAATGGATAAAGAACAATTGATCACAGAAGTAGCCAAAAACGGCGGATTCTCCAAAAAGAACGCTGAAAAGGCCGTTACCGTTGTATTAGATTCAATTTTGGAAGCATTAAAAGAAGGCAAAGAGGTTCAACTGGTCGGATTCGGCAAATTCGAAGTACGCAATCGTGAAGCACGTACGGGCAAGAGCCGCAGAACGGGCAAAGAAATTCAACTTCCAGCAGGTAAGGTTCCTGTATTTACAGCCGGATTAACGATGAAAGAAGCTTTAAACTAAACAGCAACAACAGGATTGGAAAAGAGGTTTTTATTCAAACACACAATGAACATTTTGATGTAAATGTCGTGTTTTCTACGGTTGATGATATCATTAACTTTTATTCCGGCAAGCAGACAGACCAGAATAACGCGGAAGATCACACCCATTCAACACCCCCATTAGAAGAGTCTGCACAGACGCCACAACCACCCACTCGCTAAAACGAACCTTTCATCTTGGACAATAAGAAGCCCTGTTCCGCTCAACACGGTCCAGGGCTTGATTTGTGTCAATCGAGCACCCAGGGAGAATGAATTTTGGGTACGTCATTGATTAATTGCTTGGTATAGGGATGCTCTGCATGGTGAATGACCTCCTCTGCTCTCCCTGCCTCCACCATTCGTCCATGCTCCATAATACAGATCGTGTCGCTCACATAATAAGCCAGCCCCACGTCGTGCGTAATAAACACAATGGTCATGCGGTTCTCGTCACGCAGCTTGAGCAGCATATCCAGAATGGTTGAACGCGAGCAGGCATCCACCATGGAAGTCGGTTCATCCGCAATCAGCACCTTGGGATGCAGCATGAAAATGCGAGCAATCATAAGCCGTTGCATCTGTCCACCGGACAGCTCAAACGGATATTTGTTGTATAATTCCTCGAACTTCAGGTTAACGAAAGAACAGGCTTCCTTCATTTTGGCATATTCCTCGTCCTTGTTCAGCTTCAGCCCCTGAAGTTTGATACAGTCCACCAGCAGCTTTTCCACCCGGTGAAACACGTTAAACGAAGAGAATGGGTCCTGGAAAATGGCCTGGATATCCTTCCAATAGGCTTTTCGCTCGCGGTACCGCTTCAGCTGTCTGGGCTTGCCATCGTATTCAATCGCTCCACCCGATTCCTTGAGCAATCCCATAATCATTTTCGCAAGCGTGGTCTTACCACTGCCGCTCTCTCCCACAATGGAGATAATCTCCCCTTCATGAAAATCAAAGCTTACATCGTCCACCGCTGCCTTTTTGCGATTACCTGTACCGTACACCTTGGTCAGATGGCGGCCGCTGATCAGCACCTTGCCCATCGTCATACTACCTCACTCCTTTCGGGGAGCCTTGATCCGAGCCCACTACGCCCAGAAGGAATCATTTCATTGGTCTGCACTATCGTCTGTGTCAACTTGAACATCCTGGACTTCTTCTCCGTTTGAAGCGTTCTCCTCTTGGTTCTGTTCCCTCTCCTGGAACTCATCATTCCGCTCCTGCTCGAAATGATCTTCCTGCTCCTGCACCCTGATCTGCTCCAGCATCTCCGGCGTCAGGAGACAGCGATATATGCGCCCATCAACATGAATGTTCTCAATTTTTCCCTGTCGGCACTCGTCGGTCACCAATGTACAGCGCTCTGCGAAGCGACAGCCTTCCGGCACATTTTTCAGATTCGGTGGTGCACCGGGAATCGCAGCCAGCTTATGCTCCTTCATGCCCTCTTCCGGCACAATAATGGAGCCCATCAGCTTGCGAGTGTATGGATGCAGTGGATTGAAAATCATTTGCTCTGCCGTTCCTCGCTCCACGATCTCCCCGGCATACATGACCATAATTTCATCCGTGACATGGTACAGCAATGGCAGCTCATGTGTGATGAACACCAGTGACTTGATGACCTTGCGTTTCAGCAAATCCTTCAACAGACGAATGACCGCCTTCTGAGAAGTGACGTCCAGTGCCGAAGTAGGTTCATCCGCAATCAGCACATTCGGATTCAGAATCGTGGAGATCGCGATGACCGTACGCTGCTTCATACCGCCGGACAATTCATTTGGATACATATCCAGCACATCCGGCGACAGATTCAATGATTGGAAGCGCTCCGTAGCCATCTTCCGCACATCCGGACGTTTCATCTCCGGACGATGCTCCTTCATGATGTCTTCAATAAACCTGATAATCCGCAGCGTTGGATTCAGTGCATTCATGGCGGCCTGTGGAATATAGGCAATTTCCTTGCCCAGAATTCGAGCACGAAGCTGCTCTTTGTTCAACTGCATAATATCGGTACCATTGATCCGGATCGAACCACTGCCATAATGCAGGGGCGGGAAATAAAAGCCCATCAGGCTAAGTGCCAGCGTCGATTTGCCACAGCCCGATTCACCTGCAATACCAAGAGTCTGCCCCTCTTTCAGTCCGAACTCCACCCCGTCAACGGCAAAGACATTTTCCTTGAGCCGGGTACGGTAGTAGGTTTTGAGACCGCTGACCTGAAGTATAGGTTGGTTCATGGTCTTAGCTCCTTATTTTCGGATTGAAAATTTCGTCCATGCCCGTATTCATCAGATAAAGCGAGAAGGTAATGACGGCAATCGCCAGCGCCGCAGGAATGAATGCCCACCATGCCCCTGCTACTGGTGCTTCGAACACCAATGCCCAGTTCATCAGAATGCCGAGTGAGATCGTATTATACGGTCCCAGCCCCAGCATGGAGATGGAAGCTTCGGACAGGATGCCCGAGGCCGTCTGGAGTACAAAAGCCATCACTACATAAGACGCGATATACGGCAAAATCTCATGAATAATGATCCGCGGCGTACTGTGTCCCGAAATTTTCGCAATATGCACATGATCCCGGCTGCGAAGAGATGTCGTCTGGGCTCGCACAGCCCGGGCTGTCCAAGGCCAGCTGGTTATTCCGATAATAATGGCCGTCACCAGGGAACTGCGTGAATCAATGCTGACCGAGATCAAGATCAGGATGATGAACGAAGGAATAACGATGAAAATATTCGTGATCGCCGTTAGAAAGTTATCCAGCATTCCTCCGATATATCCTGACACCAGGCCCATAACGAGACCGATCACAGTCGCAAACACACCCGCGATCAGTCCGACTCGTATGGACGTCTGAATGCCATACATCAATTCAAGGAAAATGTCCCTTCCAAAATTGTCCGATCCTAATAGCAGGCCATCGCCAGGCGGCTGGAATGCCATTGCAATCATCTCCAGAGGATCACTGCGATTGATGAGCGGATAGATCGTAACCAAGAGCAGCATGCCGACAAAAGTCACCGCGCCGATCATGAATTTGGGTGACTTCAGCAAAATCGAGATCGAATGCTTCATATCACTGTTCCTCCATTTGAGCGGCCTTGATGCGCGGGTCAATGAAGCCGTAGATGACATCGATGGTAAAATTGGCAAGTAAGACAGCAATAGCAATCAGCAGCGTGCACCCCGAGATTAGAGGATAATCCAGCTGCCGTATGGCCGTGAACAGCCATGTGCCGATGCCCGGATAACTGAAGACAATCTCACAGATCAGTGACCCGCCCACCATCGTGCCGATGGAGAGCGCAAGTCCCGTAATTTGCGGCAGCATGGCGTTGCGGAAGACGTAACGGGAGATCTTTCCGTCGCGTATGCCCAGCAGTTTACTGTACAGCACATAGTCGGAATTCAGCTCATAGATGGACATCTCCCGCATGCCAATAGCCTGACCGCCAATGGTCACGAGCACAATGGAGAGGAACGGCAAAGTATGGTGGCGAACCACGGACATGATGAAATCGAAGCTCAGCTGCGGCACCATCTGGAAGTCATATCCGCCTGATAGCGGAAACCATTTCAGTGATAACGCAAAGACATACAGCATAATAATAGCCAGAGTAAAAAAAGGAATGGAATTGATAAACAACGCTACCGGAAACAGCACTTTATCAAAAACACCCTTCCGGTACGCCGCAATGGCACCGAGCAAATTGCCAATAATCCATCCGACCAGGATGGCCGGAAGCTGAAGCCCCACCGTCCAAGGGACGGCGGAGGCCAGAATGTCCGTCACAGGCTTCGGATACAGTCCAAAGGACGTACCCAGATTGCCTGTGAACAGATTTTTCAAATAGATGCCGAATTGGGTCCACAGCGGCTGATCAATGCCGAACTCAACCGTAAACGTCTCATACACCCGCTTGATGGAATCCGAGTCGGTCATGCCTGACGTCATTTTGGAAGCGATCATGCTCACCGGGTTGCCCTCAATCAGTCTTGGCAAAATAAAATTCAGTCCGATGGCGATGACCAGGGTCAGGCCGTACCAGAATACTTTTTTGGCGACATATCTGGAATAGGCATTCATAGGATTTAGCACCCCCGAGTTTAGCGGATAAGGGCCTTATGTCTGAATTGGCGTGTTACTTCATCGTGTCCTGCCTCATTATGAGTTCCTTAATTGTGAATCTGATACAACGCCTTGATGCCTGCTCCGTCCATCGAGATTTGCGGCGGAATGTTAGTGCCATCTCCTTCGGTCGGGAAGCCTTTCCAGACGGATTCGTTCACGGTGTCGAACACCCATGGTCTGTACATCAGCGGAATGGAAGGAATGTCTTTCAGCCAGATGGTATTCAGTTCGGTGTACAGTGACTTCAGCTTCGCCTCGTCAGACACGGATGGAATCTCTTCAATAATGGCGTCTGCGCGGTCATTCTGGTAACGTCCCCAGTTCCAGAACGCCATCTCGCCCATTGGGGCAACCCCTTTGGAGTACATGATCGTCATCGCACGGTTCCATGGCTGGCTTGGGCTGACCCCGCCCGCAGGTGTGTTCATGATGATATCGAATTTGCCGGTTTGCAGATCATTGGTCCACACCGGGGATTCCGGGAATTTGGTGCGGATTTCGATGCCGATGGCCTTTGCACTCTGTGCTACGATCTCCAGAGCAGCGTTCCAGTCGGACCACCCGTAAGGGCATTCAACTTCGAAAGGCCCAAGGCGTGTGCCGTTAAGGACACGGATGCCATCCTTGCCTTTTTTCGCTCCAATTTTGTCGAGCAGGGCATTGGCTCCTTCAATATCCATCGTCCATTGCAACGACTTGATGGCATCCTGGTCAATGTATTTGGACTCGGCGTCCGAGTTCAAGGTCAGGGAAGGCTGCATCGGTGCAGAGTATCCGCTCATGGCGAGCTCCGAGATTTTGTCATAGTTAATGCTCATGGCAATAGCCCTGCGAACGTCTGCATTATCGAGTCCAGCTTTGGACAGATTGAAGAAAATACTTGGCATGGAACCGGGCAGATAATACGGCGCATCCTTCAGATACGTTTTGACGGCAGCCCCGCCTTCCCACATCTTCCACACCTGAGGGATAAACTGCTGCGAGACGTCCACTTGACCGCTCTTGAACGCCAAATCACCTGCGGCATTATCTTTGTAGATCACATGCGTGATGTACTTCGGAGCAGGCAACTTGCCAAACAATTTCTGGCCCCAGTAGTTGTCGTCACGAGCAATCGTAATTTTCTGGTCGTTATAAAAATGAAGCTTATATGCTCCGGTGCCCACCGGATTGTCATTGATCTCTTTGCGAATCGCGGTCAGATCATTGTTGTTCTTCTTCTCGATCTCTGCCCAGACGTGCTTCGGCAGCATCGGAATCAGTTCAATGCTGTCCAGTACGGTCAGTTTGTTCGGGTTATCGGGGTTCAGCTTGATTTCCACGGCCTGTGCTCCATCTGCTTTCACCTCACTGATGTAAGTCCAGAAGCTGCTCCAGTTGATATCGTATTTTTTGCCCAGCTCATAGGTATATACAACATCATCTGCCGTAAAAGCCGTCCCGTCGCTCCACTTCGCATCCGCATTCAATTCAATGCGCAGTGTGGTTTCATCCGTCCATTCATACGACTTGCCCAGGAGAGGTTCAAGCCCGCCGTCCAGCTGATTCACCATGAACAGCGTCTCATATACCAGTTCCCTGGAGTTGCCGTAATTCACAGGAAATGCGGGATTTCCGCTCAACAAATTAAAGTTCGTAGGTGGCCCCCATTGCAGCCCGTTGATATACAAGGTCTCGTTACGCGGGGTCTCCTTGTTGGTTTGTGGTGCAGGTTCGTTCTGTGTTGTCGTGGTCGGTGTATCCACCGTCCCTTGTGGTTCACTTACTGATGGTGGCTGAACACTTTGGCATGCGGCTAACAGCGTGACAGACATGAACAAAGCAACGAGCGGTTTTGCAGCAGTCTTGAATCGCATCCTGAACCCCTCCGTGAATTCATTTTGACATTATTGGAAGCGCTTACTTAATGTTATTCTATGACTTATCTCACACCAAACATTCCATCTCTTTTCTCAATATTGAGACATTGTTTTTGCGGTCACACGAAATAACCAGCTCCGCATGGGGCAGCTGGTTATGTACTGAATTTGTATATTACTCCACAGAGGCTACAGAACGGTTTACTTGACGAATCCATTACGAATGGCAAAGACGACCGCCTGTGTGCGGTCTTCCACCTGAATCTTTTGCAGAATACGATGTACATGAGTCTTGACTGTGCTCTCTCCAATAAAAAGCTTGCGGGCAATCTCCTCATTCCGTAATCCGTATGCCATCTCTTGCAAAACTTCCAATTCCCGTCCGGTAAAGGGTTCAGGCAGTTGTTCGTTTGCTACCGTTTCCTTCACTGAATCCGAATGACTCGGCGCTGAACGAATGGCAAGGCCGATCACCTTGGCTGCCACCGCAGTGCGGTAGATAGCCTCCCCCCGATACGCAGCACGGACCGCATCAACAAGTTCATCCGGTGCCGCATCCTTGAGCAAATATCCGACGGCCCCGGCACGTATTCCTTTGTACACATAGTCCTCATGATCGAATGTGGTCAGGATGACCACTTTGCAATCAGGCAGCAACTTCAGCAACTCCGCTGTCGCTTCGAGTCCGTCTCCTGCTTCCATCTGCACATCCATCAATACCACATGTGGACGAACCTCAGCTGCCAGGCGGACTGCTTCATGTCCCCCGCCCGCTTCGCCTACCACTTCCATGTCCTGCTGTGCATTAATAATAAAACGGAGCCCATGCCGGACCAGATGCTGGTCGTCCACGAGTAGTACACGTATGTTCTGCTCCATTATTGTTCATCACCTCCCATCATCTCCTTCGCATCTTGAGGAATCGTAAGGGTTAGCCTCATTCCATGTGGGTCGACCGCATCAATGGACAAGGAACCGCCTGCCCTTTCACTCCTTGCTCTCATACTCGACAGCCCGAAACCGGGGGAGATCGGATTTTCTTTTTGATACATTCCGTTATCCTCCACAATCATATAAAGCTGATTCTCCTTCTCCAATATGTCCACCTTCACTTGGGAAGCCTGGGCATGACGAATGATATTCGTTAACGCTTCCTGAAGTACACGGTACAATAGTTCGGACGTTTCTGGCGTCCAATGACTCGTCTGCTCCTGGGGAGTGAGTTTGATCGTGAAGCCTGCCATCTCTCGTATCTCATTCACCAGACTCGTCAAGGCGACCAGGCCGAGGCCGGCTTCATTGCTGCCCATCTGATGGGCAACGGTTCGAACCTCCTGGAGACATTGTCTGACCACTTCAAGTATTGTTCCCATCGCTTTGTCCGCTTCCGCTGCGTCCATCTTCATCATATAAGGTAATGCCTGAAGCTGAACAATAATGGAGGTCAATCGGTTGCCAACACTGTCGTGCAAATCCATCGAGATCCGGCTCCGTTCCTCAAGCACAGCATACTGCATCAATCGAACGGTAGCCTGCTCCAGCTCCTGATGTGTATCCTGAAGCTCCTGATGGGCATGTGTCAGTTCAGCGTGAACCTTCTGCAATTCCTCATAATGCCGCTTGCTGTCCTGTCTGCTTTCACGCCTGATTCTTGCGGCCCAGCAAAGAATATAGGTTACAGCGTGAGCCATCGAATACACCAGAATCTGATTAGCTTCGTATTCATCCACATAGAGCAGCGCCGCATTCCCGATGAGAATAATGATACCAAGCAACGAAGAACGATGGAGGGGCAGCTTCAGCGCAGTATATCCGATGAGATAAAAGGTTAATTCAAATATGCGACTCTCGGCTTGGAAGAACTGGGCATAGAGCAGCGTCACGACCCAAATCACCAATACCCCTAACGTCCGCATCCGCTCATTTCGAAGTGACTGTGGAACCCAAACCAACATCAGGTACGGCAGCCTAACGATCAGTCCTGCACCCAACTCGACCCACGACAATTCTTTGAGGGGCTCAATCAGACTGTAGAGCAGTAACAACGTTAAAATGATATCTGCTGTATGATCCAGTACAACCGTTCGAATCCGCATCCATTTCGAATCGTTCTGCATAGCTATCCTTTCCAATCCTAAAATGTGAAACGATTATACACCTCTGCCTTGAAAACGCTGGACTTTGGCATACAGAAAATAACGCCGGGCAGCAATGCTTCCCAAAGGCAGAAACAACAGAGCACTGCTCAGTGAAACCACAGCATGATGCACATCCCATTGGCTGGCGAGCTGTCTCAGCATCATAACCACGATCAGGAGCAAGCTGCTGGCCAGTGATCCCTTGGACATCATTTTGCCTGTGGTTGGATGGACTCGAAGCTGCTCCAGATGCACACGCCACGCACCAAGCCCGCAACCTATGATGAGAAAAACAATATATAACAGGATGTTTCCCACCGTTAGTGGCGTCTGTGCTATGCTCGAAAGCACCCAAAACGCAAGAATCGCTGGTAACAACCATAAACGGGATGTCTTCACTTCCTTCTCCCTCAGAGATAACAATAGAACAATGACGGCTATAATCACAATATTCATCATGTTTTTTTCCTCACCTTCTCCACATGTCCTTCGATCTACATTCAGTGTAGCCGAATTCCGCGGGAATTAAGTCCACCTACAGATGGATTGGCTCTCTACCCTCTTCCATCCAGGGACTTAGCGTGGAAATGTAAGTTTTCATGAAGTGTGATGATGATGAGCACATGGAGCATATGGAGCATATGGAGTTCAAAATAAAACAAGCCGGCTCCGTAAGGAACCAGCTATAGCCTCATTTTTTTGCAAATCAATTCACGTACGCTTTCTCTACTTGCTCTTCAGAAGCTCACGCAATGTCTGCGGATCATATGTAGAGACCAGTTGTTCCAAATATGCGTCCATCCACGCCTCATCCTGATCCCACCATTTCAGTTCCAGCAGCAAAGTAATGATCTCATCATCGAAGCGTTGTTTGATTGGCTTGGCCGGGTTGCCTCCTACAATGGTGTAGGGCTCGATGTTCTTGGTGACTGTCGCATTGGAAGCGACGATGGCACCGTCTCCGATGGTTACACCAGGCATGATGGTTACATTTTGCCCAATCCAGACGTCGTTTCCCAATACAGTGTCTCCCTTAAAAGGAAGCTGATCCAGCGTAGGGGTAACTCTCTCCCAACCACCACCGAAAATATTGAAGGGATAAGTCGTCATGCCCTCCATTCGATGATTGGCACCATTCATAATGAATGTCACGCCTTCGGCAATTGCGCAAAATTTGCCGATCACCAGACGATCACCCAGGAAATCATAATGATGCTGAATGCGGTCATAAAATTGCTCAGGTGGACGACTGTTGTCACTATAATACGTATAATCACCGATCAGCACATTGGAGCGCGGTGGCAAATTTTGAATGTAACAAACGGTACGAATATTGTCGTTAGGGAAAAGTTTTGTTTTATCGGGAGCCATATGTGTTCCCTCCTTTTCCCTCATTGTACCAGAAATAATAAATAAAACGTTCTTATAGGTATCAAGGAGAATGCTGCTAGAAATGTAATGAAGCCGTTTGGTTGTTCGTTTCTTTATATACAAAGTAATCAAAATCCGCGTGTTTCCGGGTCCCACCCACATCCTGCGCACAAAGACCGATATAGGTTCCCGTAAACCGGATATATTCCGGTGATTCATCGGACAGATGTGTGATATCCGTCCAGCCGCCTGCCGGATACCAGGATGGATCATCCTCTAACGCATAACAAAAGCAGGCACGATCATGATCCACCACAACCTTTAACCGGATCCGGTTCACTGATTTTAACGGGATATCCTCCAGCAGCTCGTCATATATCCCGTACCTGGACTGAATAATCCCCAAGCACAGCCCCTTCTCTTCATGATAAGTTACCCGTAAATAGAGATAGTCTTGGGTATCGTAGTACAGAATCAATCCTGCCATTTGCTGTGGATGGTCCGGCGCAAATTCCAGACAAGTTTCGGCTTCGCACTCCAAAGCCTGCAGTCTCCGGGCGACCATGCTTTGCCTGTGTGTTGAGCTCATGGATTCCATTCCATGCAAGCGCAAGTAACCGGGACGTTCCGTCAGGCTGAGCCAAGCCGGGTCCGGTGGTATACGAAGTGTATTCCAATCGTTCTGGAGCTCGAATTGATCAAAGTGGTCCATCTCCGCTGCCAGTTCGAATGGGTGTGCCGCGATCTTCGGTGCAGGCACCTGAACCTCGGGATACCGGTCACCGCTCGCAAGCCTCAGCCAGCCGTCATCGCTCCAAGCGCACTGCTGAAGAGCAGTCTCACGTCCAAGGATGCAAAATTTCTCATTAACAGGTCTGCCGACCAGATGAGCCATGTACCATTCGCCGGTGTGTGTTTCGACGAGACTGCCGTGACCTGCCTTTTGCAGGGCTAAATCCGGCCTGCCGTATGAAGTGAGGATTGGATTGGCAGGGTCAACCTCATAAGGGCCTTGTAACGTACGGGAACGTGCTACCGTAACCGCATGTTCATAACCGGTTCCCCCTTCAGCCGTTACTAGATAATAATAGTCCTTGTGCTTATACAGATGCGGCGCTTCGGTCAGTCCTAATTCAGTTCCCTTAAATAGGTTGACCGCAGGCCCGACCATCTTTTGTTCCCGGACGGAATATTCCTGCAGAACGATGCCCGCAAACCGGTTCTTGCCCTTACGGTGATCCCAAATCATATTGACCAGCCACTTGCGTCCGTCTTCATCATGAAATAAGGAAGGATCAAAGCCGCTGCTGTTCAGATACACCGGATCGGACCAAGGGCCTTCGATATCCGTTGCTGTTACTAGGTAATTGTGGGTATCTTTAAAAGCGCCTACCCGGCTTTTGACATCGGTGTAGATAAGGTAAAACACGCCGTTGTCGTAGCTAAGGCAGGGAGCCCATACCCCTCCGGAGTTAATGTTTCCTTCCATGTTCAACTGTGTGATACGGGTCAGCGGAGAAGCTATCGGCCGCCAATGAACCAGATCCCGGGAATAGTGAATCCGTACACCCGGGAACCATTCAAAGGTGGAAGTGGCGATATAATAATCTTCTCCCGCCCGGCATATGGACGGATCGGGATGAAAACCGCGAAGAATGGGGTTCGTGATCATATTCATTGAAGAAACCTCCGGTAAAAAGTGATGATCTGTACAAAATAGGTACGGAAAATGTACTAGAATGGGTTGATTTCAGTACCAGCCTAGCGCTTTTTTGCCAGCTTCCAGCGCGGTTATGATTCGCTCTACATCGTACACATTTCCTCTCCATGTACCACCGCTGACGGATTGCAGCGCAGCCCACAGCCGGGTATCATCCGGCAAATCTACATCAGGCCGCATATCGGGATGAAAAGGCCTTTGTGCCAGGATGAGGGCTCCTTCTTCCGGCGAAACCTCCGTCTCCCCTTCTCCGACAAAATTAACACTGCCCTCCAGCGTGCCCCGATCCACGACGATGTCAATCAAGTCTCCGCTTCGCAGCTTGCCGATCGGCCCGCCTGCCAGCGCTTCGGGGCCAACATGGCCAATACACGCTCCGGTGGACACACCGGAGAACCGGGCATCGGTGATGAGCGACACATATTTGCCAAAAGGCAAATGTTTGAGCGCAGACGTAAGCTGATACGTTTCCTCCATCCCGGTCCCAGAGGGCCCACGTCCAAGCAGGACCACAACATCACCGGCCAGAACACCGCCTGTTTTAATTGCACGGATCGCCTCACGTTCGGTTGTGAACACCTTTGCCCGGCCACGATGACGATACACGCCATGCTCATCCAGCACCGAAGGATCAATAGATGTAGATTTAATGACAGAGCCTTCCGGAGCGATATTCCCGGTTGGAAATGTCACAGTCGATGAAATTCCAAGACGCTGCGATTGTTCTACGCTCATGATGACACTGTCCGGATCAATGCCGTCCTTCTCTTTCAGTTGCTTTCGCATGAGATGCCGGCGTTCCGACGATTCCCACCAATCCAGCACCTGGCCCAATGACGTACCAGTCACGGTAGGTACAGACTCATCCAGCAGACCAAGCTTTCTGAGGTGCAGCATGACCTCGGGCACACCTCCGGCCTGAAAAACCCGAATGGTCGGGTGGAAGATTGGTCCGTTCGGCAGGGCACTCACCAGTCTCGGAACATTCTTGTTGACCTGTATCCAGTCCTGTACTGCGGGCACAGTTAAACCCGCTGCATGGGCAATAGCTGGTATGTGAAGAAGCAGATTCGTAGATCCGCCGAACGCGGCATGAACGGTCATGGCATTGCGAATCGACGCATCTGTAACAATGTCCGCCATCCTCATCCCCTGGGACTCCATGTTGATCAGTGCGCGTGAGGATTGGCGCGCCATCTCGATCCAGATGGGCTGACCGGAAGGGGCAAGGGCAGCATGCGGCACCGTCATACCCATGGCCTCTGCTACGACCTGGGCTGTTGCCGCGGTACCTAGAAACTGACAGCCTCCCCCCGGGGTAGCACAAGCCCGACATCCTAAATCCGATGCCATTTCCAGAGAGATTTCTCCGTTGACGTATCGTGCGCCGATGGTCTGAATTTTACCAGCGTCCTCTCCATCGATGGGCGGAAGCGTGACGCCACCGGGAACGATCACTCCCGGCAGCTGCGGCATGCCTGCAAGCGCGAGCATCATCGCTGGCAGACCTTTGTCACACGTTGCGACGCCGATCACGCCTTTACGCGTCGGCAGTGAGCGAATCAGTCTGCGAAACACCATAGCGGCATCGTTCCGGTAGGGGAGCGAGTCGAACATACCGGTCGTTCCCTGTGATCTGCCATCACAAGGGTCGCTGACATATCCGGCAAACGGGATTCCTCCACGACTCGATAGTTCTTCCGCGGCAGCTTTCATCAGCAGACCGACTTCCCAGTGGCCCGTATGGTAGCCGAGAGCTGCGGGACTGCCGTCCTCATTGCGGATACCACCTTGAGTACTTAGGATCAGATACTGTTTACCGTTCAATTCTCCGGGCTTCCAGCCCATTCCAACATTCTGGGACATGCCGAACAAGTCGCCGCTTGGAGCATTCCGCAGCAAATCATCGGTTAAAGGCAGACGTCCTGCTGCCCCTGGAGCATGTGCTATGATATCGAAGCAGTCAGACTCCTTCTCCCCCATAATCGACATAATCTGTTCGTACATGATAGCCTCCCACAGTTTATGACTTCACGAAGACCGTTTTGATAGCCGTGAAAAACTCGATAGCCGCTTGTCCCTGTTCCCTGGAGTGTGAACTCGACATCTTCATTCCACCGAACGGAGCCTGCAGCTCTACGCCAGCCGTTTCCGCATTGATCCTGACCAATCCTGCATCCATATCCCGGATGAAAGTCAGCATAGCTCCGACATTTTGTGTATAAATGGAAGCACTTAAACCATAATCGTTGTCATTAGCCACCTCTATAGCTTCTTCCAAGGAATCCACTGGCATTAATGCAAGCACCGGGCCGAAGATTTCTTCCCGGGCGATAGACATGTGCGATTCGACACCTTCAAATACGGTCGGCTGGACATAAAATCCTTCCGCAAGCGCTGGGTCGTCCGGTCTTTGTCCACCTGCCAGCAGAACGGCACCTTCATCCTGTCCTTTTTGAATATAGCTCAGCACGGTCTTGAGCTGTCCTTCGTTCGCACATGGACCCATCCAGCTTCCCGAAGACATGCCGTCACCCAGTCGGATCTCCTGGATTTGCGATAGGAGCTTTTCTTTAAAGGCGTCATATACTTTTCGTTCAATAATGACCCGGCTGGTGGCCGTGCATTTTTGGCCGGTAGATTTCAAACCACCGCTGATGGTGGCCTCGACAGCCAAATCCAGGTCAGCGTCTGCCGCGATGATGATCGGGTTTTTCCCACCCATTTCAAGTTGATACTTGGCCCCTCGTCCCAGTGCTGCGGCGCCGACACGCTTACCAACTTCATTGGAGCCTGTGAACGTAATCCCGCCCACATCCTGATGCTCAGCAAGTGCAGATCCAATCACCGAGCCTCTGCCGCATATAAGATTGAGAACGCCAGCCGGAATGCCCGCCTCCTCAAAGCATTCCATCATTAGCGCCGCAGTGACCGCCGTTTCCTGTGCCGGCTTTAATACAACTGTATTGCCGTAAATCAAGGCCGGAGCCGTCTTCCAAATCGGAATAGCTACAGGGAAGTTCCACGGAGCAATAACGCCTACGACGCCAAGCGGTACACGGGTCGTAAACATCAGCGCTTCGCTATCCGTCGAAGGAATGACATCGCCCGTTTTTCGCATGCCTTCACCAGCGTAATACCTTAAGATCGCGACTCCGCGCATCGTCTCTCCTTTAGCTTCAGGGAGTGTTTTGCCCATTTCCCTTGTCATCGCCTCCGCAACCTCATCGGCCCGGCGTTCCAGCACGTTCGCGGCCTGAAATAGATAGTTACCGCGCTCCGCACCGGTTAACCTCCGCCAATCCCTCGCTGCGGCCTTCGCCGCTGCAACAGCCCGGTTCAGATCCTCTACGCCGGAGTCTGGTACATATCCCACGACCTCATTCCGATTCGCCGGATTTATGCTGGGTTCGGTTTCTCCGGACACAGCCTGCACCCATTCTCCGTTAATATAATTTCTGTATGTCTGCTCTACCTGAAATGCGGTCATAGCATTCATCCTCCTTATAAACTAGTTTGAAATGACAGGATTAACGAGTGTTCCGATATCGCTAATGGATATTTCTATGCGGTCTCCGGGTTCAAGCGTAAAATCATTGGGTGGCACGATGCTTGTGCCTGTCAAAAGTACTGTGCCATCAAACAAATCGTTGTCCCTTGCCAGAAAGGAGACCAGCTCATCCAGCTTTCGATTTAATTCACTCGTGCTCGCCTCACTCTTGACAACCATTCCTCCTCCGCGATATATCTCGCAGACGATGCTGAACGCATAGGGATTCTGCACCGTTTCCGCAAGTCGAATTGCAGGACCTATGGAGCAGGAATTGCGCCACATTTTTGCTTGTGGCAGATACAGCGGGTTTTCCCCTTCAATATCGCGGCAGCTCATGTCATTGCCAACGATGTAGCCCACAATGCAGCCATCAGCAGCAAGCACCAATCCAAGCTCAGGCTCCGGGATCTGCCAAGTGGAGTCGCTGCGCAGCGTGACAGCTTCATTCGGTCCAACGGTGCGGGCTGCTGTGGATTTAAAAAAGATCTCCGGCCTCTCTGCATCGTAAACCTTATCGTAAAAGGTCTTCGCATCCAGCTTGCCATCCGTGGCTTCATAATTCCGCGCTTCCCGGCTCCGCTGATACGTAACACCTGCCGCCCATACTTCCGGAGCATCCAATGGAGTGATCAGGTGCAGGGAAGTCCAATTGTCGGTCAACTCATTTAATGGTTTAAAAGCGCTTTCAACTAATTGAACTGGAGAAATTCCCTGCTCTCTTGCTTGATAGATCAAAGTCATAAAATCTGCCTGTGGCAAACGATAGGCTTTTTCATCATCCGTAACGGCTGCCAGCCACTTCTGTTGTCCCTCCAGAAATCGAATAATTCGCATTCAAGCTTGCCCCCATTCTACCCCATCGGGTTGATAATTCTACCATAGCACCAGCTATGCCTCATGACGATGTTCTAATCACTCCGACGATTTACCCTTTTCACGCATTGTTTTTCTGTTAAGATGAATCTATACGAATCGATCCGTTTCTGGAATATAGAACAATACGAGGGGGTTGGGTTGCTGTGGTCAAGCTTTCAGAAGCCGTGTATTTAGGCCGTCTGCCCGATGTTCGTATGTCTTTTCAATTAATGGGGCTGCATGCAAGAAAAGTAGATTCCAGCTGGACGTATCCTTCCCATGAGCATTCGATGTATGAAATCCATTGGATGATGGACGGACAGATGAACATGGTGGTCAATGGACAGTTATACCGTCAGTCGGTTGGAGACCTTCTGTTCATCCGCCCCGGTATGACCCATTCCTGCACCGGTGCGGGACCGCAGGGCTTCACTTACTTTTCCGTTCATTTCAGCGTACACGATACGTCCTTTTGCAGAGAACTCAATCGCTACAAGGACATTTATTATCCGGCAGATTCGGATTTAGCTATGGGACTGTCCTCTTCACTGTCTACACTGTATGATCTGGCCACAGAGCACTTGTCCATCTCGCTGTCTTCCTCCAAACAAATGAAGGTTCATGCCGCCGTCTTCGAACTGCTCGGCTCCCTGGTCGGCCAGTTATCCCAGAATGCCTCTGTTACCCTATCCAGAAAAGAAACCATCGCCCATCAAATTGCTGAGTATATTGAGGATTCCGTAAGATATATCCATCTTCATGGTGAAATCCAGGAGAACGAGCGAACCTGGATCCAAGACATCGCCAAGTCGCTGAACATTAGCCCGTCGCAGGTCAATCGGATCTTTCGGCAGGTATATGGCACAGCACCGCGCAAGTTTTTGTCCGAAACCCTTCTGAACGAAGCCCAGCGGCTGTTAAAGCAAACAGACCTGAACATTGATCATATTGCGATGATGCTGGGGTATAAGACCATTGCGCATTTTAGCCGTCAGTTCAAGCGGTGGACAGGCATCCCGCCAAGCGAATTTCGCAGTCATTCCCAGCAGGCTGCGGCAGCCGATCATCCTGATGATTGAAGAAATCCTTTGTAGTGTTCACATTAAATAAGCAGCTGCTGGATTATCAGCAGCTGCTCTATCTTTACGCCGGTCGAATCTGTTCAGCCGGTTTATTCTAATGTAAATGAAGCCAAGCTCGCGCCTCCCGCTCCCTTGTAAGTAAAATACAATGCCTGTCTACCGTCCGGAACGGTAATCTCGGCCGTGTATTTTTTCCAATTATTTGTAAAATGTACCGGGATCATTCCCAGAACAGGACCGTCCCATGCTGTTTTGACCTCGAAGACTCCATTACAATATCCGCGCACCTTGATCGTGACCTGGCGGATTCCGTTACAATCGAAATATTTAAACCCTGCCGTTGCTGATTCCACCATATTGGCAATATATCCGGTCTCTTCATCGCCGTCTCTTCCATCCTGGGTAATCTTCGGAAAGCGGCTGTCCAGCCATGCACCCTCTCCGAATCCACCTGTATACATTTGATCATCTTTCGTAAAAAGATTACATGCCAGGTATGCGGGGAACTCCCCTTTTCCTTCAAGAGGCCCCCCATTCGGACCGCAGGACGTCATTTCCACCTGAGGAATGTTTCCGTCCTCGTCAAAAGAAATCTTTTCGATGCAGCCCTGACGGTTGAATGCATCCCCGTTTGTATGGCGGTGATAGAAAATATACCAGTCCCCGTTCATTTCGATCATGCTGCCATGGTTATTGCCGCCGTAATACATCGGCTTGTCAGCCGGTTTATAGGAATCGATATGTAGATCGCAGTTGCTAACGATAACGCCCTGATATTCAAACCCTTTGTTTGGAAATGTACTGGTGGCATAGCATAATTCATGCATGACGATAGAGGAATATACCAAGTAGTAGACGTCCCCTCTCTTCCGGATGGAAGGTGCTTCAAAGAATTCATGTCCTTCAAATCCGCTGCCCTCGCTGTATGGTTGACTCGGTGCTACGAATACGGGATCATCCACAATCGTCAGCATGTTCGGACCAAGGACCGTCACCATCGCGCCATGTCTCGATTTGTCTCCGGCGGCACAGAATCCGGTATAAAGATACGTATGCTGTCCTTCGGTCAACACGCCGGGATCGAATTGTGGCTCGTCCCCTTCTCTTTCTCCCAATCGAGTGCCGTCGGCATATTCTACGTAACCGTAGAATTCATATTTGCCGGCAGGTGTATCGCACACAGCCACCGAAACAACCGGCACTTTATCCAGCACATAATACAGATAATACCGTCCGTCAGGACCTAACGTAACGTCTGGCGCATAGAGGCACATACTGCCGTCCGTATTTAGCGGATCATCTGTTTTTCGGTAGATTACCCCCTCGTTTCGCCAATTCCCAAGGTCGTTCACTGGGGCCGACCAACACACATAGTCGTTCAAGCAAAAGACATGTCCGTTAAATCGGTCATGCGAGCCATATACATAAACTCTGCCGTCAAATACATAAGGCTCACTATCAGGAACATACTCCCAGGATGGAAGGTATGGATTTAACCCCTGTTTCTTCATTCAAGCTACACTCCTCGTAAAAAGTAATTAGGCAATATGAATTGAACATAAGTAGTCATTTTGTTATTTAAAAGTAAGGTTTCTGACTTTTTGATGCAATGACATATCCTACAGTATTATTGATCAATAATCATATTCAAAAATTTTATTTCTTTCAGTTCATTGGTTGTTGATTATAACTTTGAGGCGAACATAAAAGGAACTCGATGTGCTCATCGAGTCCCTTTTATTCAATCCTGATTATTTGGAAGTAAGGCTCACTTGTGCAGCCGTTTGATCCCAATCCACGGTCAGTCCCAATCCTTCAGAGATGAAGCGTACCGGTACAAGCGTGCGACTGTTCTTGATAATGGCTGGGGCATCAATTTCGAGCGTTTCACCATTTACCGTTGCTGTGCTGCTTCCGATCTGGAGCACCAGTGTCTGGTCATTGAGAACGGCAGTTACGGTTTTCGCTGTTTTGTCCCATGTCACTTCTGCACCCAAAGCTTCAAGGATAGCGTTCACAGGTACCATCACTCGGCCACTTTGCTCTAGCGGAGCTTGATCGGGGAACGTAATCGATTTGCCATCCAGGGTTACGGTAATCGTTTTGTCCGTCGTTCCTGTTCCATTATCCGTGCCTGTCGTGCCTGTATCTTCCGAAGTCTCAGGCAAAGGCGTTACTTCACGTCCAAGTTGCTCTTGCAGATTGGCAAGTCGGTTCAGGGCAAACGTCGTCAGCGATCCTGCTGCCATGGAGCCCATACCTCCGCCTCCGCCAAAGTTACCGCCAGGACGTGTCTGGGTATTGCCTGTGCTGTCCGTTGTTCCTGTTCCCGTTGTTCCTGTTCCCGTTGTTCCTGTTCCCGTTGTTCCATCCGGCGGTGTCGTACCATCTGGAGGTGTCATGCCATCAAAACCTTCCGGAGGTGTCATACCTTCCATACCCTCTGGCGGAGTCATACCTTCGAATCCTTCCGGTGGTGTGCCACCCATGCCACCCATACCGCCTGTTGTATCAGCGTTGGCAGAATATGCAATGTTGGATTCAAACTGCTCCGTTGTGTAGAATTTCGTTGGATCTGCTTCTACATAAGGACGAATGATGTCAGCCAGACCTGTGATGCGGTCTTGGATGCCTTCCAGATAATCCGTCAACTCGTTGACGTAGCTCATGTATTTTTCCTTATACTCAGGCACTTCTAGCAAGTTGTTGATCATCGGTACATTTTCCATGCTAATGCCCAGTACAGGCTCGTCCACGGATACATTCGTTGCGTTGGTGTTGGTCGTGGTCGATCCGGTTGTCGTTGTTCCACGTCCGCCTCCACCGGAATATCCATTAAAGGACATGTTAAAGTCCCAAGGTACAACGGTGAACTTGCCATCGGCATCTCCATACAGCATGTAGTTATGCCCTTTGTCGCCGCTATAGCTGTCATAGTTACCAAAGACCATATTGCCCGCGATATATTTCAGCGCCGAATCGACGTCCAGTACGCTCTCAATATCGCCTTTCTCACCTTCGGGCATGTCATTCAGCGTTTTGATAAAGTTTTTGAGTTTGGTTTTGTTCTCGTCCGTACCCAAATCTTCCGTGATGGTGCTGTAGTCACTGCCTTCTGAATATTGCAGGTAACTCTTCTCATCCGTATCGTAGAGGACACCGTCCTCATAATCTTCACCGTAATTGCGTTCCAGATAGCTGTCATCTACCGCTTCGACCCCGGTATAGAAACCAACCAGTTCGCCGTTTACATACAAGTTAACGTAGTTCGTCATCGGTACATCCATGCCAATGCTGCGCAGTGCTTCATAATGAAGAACTTCACGCATGTACGATGGATCGGCGTAGTTGTTGTTCAGGACCATTTTGTCCAAACCGAGCAGGGTTTGTGTTTTGTCGTATTTATCGAATTTCAGTCTGAAGCTGTAACGGTCCGAATCTTCCATTGAAGCTACGGATTTCAAAGTCAGATTGCCCTTGGTGGAGAAACCAACGTTATCCAGCTTGTTGCCGTCCACTTCCACACTGACCTTCTTATAATCCTTATCCAGCGGGCTTTCGAGCATACTCTTCCAGTCTGCATCATCAATCGTAACATTCACATCAATAACGTTGTCCGTCTGGAACAACGATTCATAGGCTTGCGTGACACCTGTGCTGGTGCTCGTATCTTCTGCGGCAAATGCAGCGTTCGGGCTTCCTACCAAGGCAAAAGATGATGTTACCATCGTCACGGACAAAGCCGTTACTGCAACTTTACGTAGTAAACTATTCAATGATTGAATCCTCCTTCTTGATTTCTGTTAAGCAACTTAGGCTTATGAAACCATCGTAGAGGACAAACCTTTAATGAATCTTAAATAAATGATTCACAACAAAAAGCAGCCCATCAGGTCCGAACTCCTGCTGGGCTACTTGCTCTGATCATTTATAACTCGGTAACTGTCACACCTGCTGCTTTGTAATAATCCTCATTCAAATTGCTGAGCAGGTTGGATTTCAATCGAATGCCTATGCCGGCAAAAAGACCGATTCCGTTCGTGTTACCCTCAATTCGGTTATTTTCAATCCACACGTTCTCGGGATCCCCTTCGCCAATATTGCCTGCTCCGGCATCGCCTTTGTCACGCTCAAGCCGCACGGCCCAGTAACCGCTGGAAGTATTGTTCTGGATCACATTGCCGCGTATTACCGTACCCGGTCCGTTCAGCACTTTGATTCCTGCCGCATCTGCAATCGTGGTTGTATTCTTGATGAGATTATCCTCGATTACTGTATCAGGGGTGCCCATGGTTACCGAAATGCCGATTTGGCTGTTCGTGATCGTGTTGTCATGAATGTAGTTTCCTTTGCCCGACTTGCTGTGGTTGCTGGGTGCTGAACCCCCTGTATTGCCCAGTCCAATCCCTGCACCTGTCAGCACATCCGTAATCACATTGCCGGAGATTTCATTGAAATACTCCAGTTCACCATGAAGATCGATAGCATCCAGCTTCGTTCCGTTAAACGTATTGCCACGCAGCACGTTGTTGTGGGCGACAAACTGGATCAACGCTCCATGTCTGAGATAAGGACCCTCAAAGTTGCTGTCCTCCACCACATTCCATAACGTATCATTCTCAAAACCGAGCCGATCAGTCTTGGCCGTTCCCTGAATGGAAATTCCGTAGCCTGAACCGCCAGGGCCCAGATCGGTTGCATTGCGGAATGTTGCATGCTTCACAACGACATCTCTGCTGTGTTCAATGCGGATCGCCATCCGTTTGAATTTCTCTACAATCACATCGTCAATCGTAATGTTATACGATGGAGCCTCGCCATAGTTGGCGATGTGGATCACACTATCCGGTCCCCCTGCGGAGGGATTATTGGATTTGTGATCGGTTGTGTAGCTGCCGGACCAAGATGAAGTTAGGGTCATGTTGGATACAAGAATGCTATGCTGAGCCGATGCTTTCAGGACGGCACTTCCCGTCACCTGATCCAGTGAAGTCTTAAGCACGGTTCCTTCTTTGCTCTCACCTCTCAGGTTCACCCCGGATTTGAGCATCAGGTTGGTGGTTGCATCTGGCCCGGATAACAAATTGTACACGCCATCAGGCAAAAAAACTTCATCTCCGACGTTCGCCTCATTAATGGCAGCCTGTATAGCGGGGCGGTCATCGCTCGTATTGTCAGCCAGATCTATTCCGTAATCCCGTACATCAATGGTACGTCCGGTTACGGCATGTGGGGAATGAACCGCATGTGGTGTTCCATCTGTCTCCGTTAGACCTGGAGCGACAAATGGCACCGTCCCCTCAGGTGGTTGCGGTTCCATGTATGGAATCAGGGCAACAGGCGTGCCTCCCCCTGCAAAGGGGGCATACAGATGCACATCGGTCAGACTCGTATAAATACTTGAATCGGAATTGCCGTGCCCGGTGATTCGTACATAACGTGCAGAAGTGTCCGGGATATCAAAAGCTTGCATTTCTGTCGTATCCCCGCTGCTTTCTCCGTTGAACACCTGCGTCCACAGTTCACCGTCAACAGACGTTTCGATTTCAAAGAAAGTCTTCCTTACATCCCCTTTGTAAAAGCCAACACCAACATAGCCGACTTGCTGCGCCTGCCCCAGATCCAATGTGATCCATTGTCCCTCTCCGGCAACAGACCAGCGTGTATAGCTGTTATTGTCGATCGTATTGGTAGCCAGGTTGCCGTCGCTGCCGCTTGCCGAGACGGAAGCAACAGGCAGGGGGGATACGGGAACGACAAGGGTGGTCAGGTCGGTTGATAAAGCACTGCTGACGTTGCCCGCCTCGTCAATGGCCTTCACTTGAAACGTGTACGATGTTCCGGCTGCAAGTCCGCTGTCCCGGAATGACTTCTTGCCTTGTTCGGCCAGCAGAACTCCATCCCGATAGATTCGGTAAGCAGATACATCCGTATCATCGCTGGCAGCAGGCCATCTCAGTTCGGCAAACTCCGTTCCCCAGTTACGAACCTCCAGCGCGGCGCCCGGCCCCCACTCTGGCGCGTGTGTGTCGCTTCCATCTTCGATTAAAGAGATGACGGATAACTGGGGACGCGGATTGCTCGTTCCATTCGCTTCCTTGGTGTACACGTTCACAGAAACGCCTGTTGATCCGGCATCCCCGAGCAGAAATGCCACCTGTCCCGCCTCTTGGCGACTCTTCACATAATCGGTTACATCGACTTCGTAGACTGCCGGGCTTCCATTCCGATCTGCCGTGACCTGGAATGTGCCAAGCAGCGAACTTTCGCTGAGACTTTGGACTGGCGCATTCGACCAAGTTAGTAATGATTCGCTCCAGTCCGTTGCATCCAAACCGAACACAGACAATTCCGTATCCGTATTCGACGTGCCTTTCTTCGCGGCAATCCGCAATCGATACCGATCTGCCTCAGGCTCATTTCCGGTCATGTCAAACTTGAAATACACATATTTCTTGGTCGACGAAGTGGAGGAAATGCTGAGCAATCCGGTGCTGGAGCCCGTTGCCTGATTAAAATTCAGGTCAGGCTTGCCGCTGTCAATCGCCGCATCATCGCTTGGCAGCTTACTGGCGATGACCTTCTCAATCAACGGTCGTTCTTCTTCACCTTCTTCATCTCCAGGTGAAGTGTCTTCTCGATTGTTTTTAAATATGATTGGCTCGGTAACGACCCGGTTCTTCACATGTTCATCCAGGAAGGCCCACGCCTCTGCATTAGCAGTCTCGGATGCCGTTCCTGTAAATCCATGGCCCTGACCGGGTACGATCTTCATATCCACCATCGGTACACCCGCAGATTGAAGCTGTCCCGCAAAAGTAACACTGTCGGTATAGGGAATAGTGGCGTCAGCATCGCCGTGCCGAATCCAGAACGGTGGATCATCCGGTGAAGCATACGTGCCCGGCATGGCAAGTCTGGCCTGTTCCGGTACATCGAATGCACGATGCCCGCCAAGCAGGGCCGTGACCGAGCTATAGTTATTGGCAAAGGTCGTCGTAAAATCAGCAGGTCCGTACCAGTCGGCGACCGCCTGCACTTTGTCAGAATACTCAGCCCATCCGCCAGAACCTTCGAGATCAGGTACCTCCACCGTCGCTCCTGTATCCAGCACTACGGTATCACCAGCTACCATGTCCCCTGTTGTGCCAAGCAATGCAGCCAGATGGCCTCCCGCCGATGATCCCCAGACACCGATCCGACTCGGGTCCAGATTGTACTGGGCTGCATGGGCACGCAAGTATCGGATAGCGAGCTTCACATCCTGAATCTGGGCAGGGAAAGGCGCCTCAGGCGTCAGCCGGTAGTCCAGAGATACACCGATGTAACCGCGTTTGAGTACATAATTGCATATGGAGTTTAATGCCTGCTTCCGATCCCCGTGGTTCCATCCACCTCCATGGATATAGACCATGACTGGCATCGGTTCAGCTGCCGCTGTCTCGGGAACAGCAATGGATGAATACATCGCCCGCCCACCAGCCGTGCCAATCTCCACATCTTCGTATAAAGTCACTCCCTGTGGTGGCGTAAACTCAGTATTTTCCTCTCCAGGCGGCACGGGGGATGGGGCAGGCGTTATACCGGGAATAGCCTGACCGTAAATGGCAACATTGTCGATATACATGTTGGCCTGCATGGTATCTCCTGTCCGAAAACGAATTTTCACCGTGCTGTTATTGTTCGCTTCCGAACCCAGCGTCCAGCTTTTTAGCGTATTACCTTCCTTGTTCTTCACATCTGGAGTACCTGGGGGAAGTTCGAACGTCTCCAGCGTCGTCCAGGATGCGCCGCCGTCCTTCGACCATTCGATAATAACGCTCCCACTTATATAGGAAGAAGCACGCGTGTAGTAGCTCAACCGGATGTTTCCGTATCCGGTCAGGTTTAGCGGCAGCGCAAGCGCATCGGTTCCGTCCATCTTGATCATGTTGGGCAGCGACGGAGCAGTGGTGGAAGAAGACGTTTTGGCCTTGCTTCCACCTGCCCCTTCCTGCAACCAGGGAGCTCTCAATGCAATTCCACCTGTAGAGCCAAAATTGTCCGGGTCATCAAAATTTTCCGCGTAAATCTCCAGCTCCGGGCCCTCTGGATCCGGGATATTCCCCTCCTGCGCAGCATTTAAAATAGAATGAGAAACGCCGTCATCCATTGCCCGGACTTCATGTACGGGAACGATGGTGCCGCTAATGAGAATCACAGACATGGCAACAAGTACAACGCGCTTTTTCCACGTTTTGAACAAGTCATTCACTTGTATCCCCTCCGCACGGTAGTCAATTCTTCTGACATTATGCCCTTGCGATCTGTCCGTTCTCCGGAGCTGCTGCTTCTCGTTGACGTGTTTCATCTGCACGGTGAGCAGGACATCCTATGCTAATTGTAGTCGTTGCTTATCTCGCACAATTCTAGCGACGCGGCAAAGATACGCCTTCACCGTCCTTGAATTTCTGCGTGGCTTCCTCAATCGCACGATCGCCGCCTTTGGATTTCCATTCCTCAACCACTTTCGGCCAGTCGGAGATCGGCTCCTTCCCATAAACCATTTTGATCATGTGTGTGAGCAATACCTGAGGAGGGGTATCCGAGTTGGGAGCAATATCGGGATTCTGTACAAAAGCCTCCAAACGCGGATCAAAGTTAATGCCATCCCGGCCTTCCTTAGCTAAAATGGTATCGTAAATATTCATCAGCTTTCTGCCTTCCTCTGTCAGTGATAACGAGCCTTTATTGTACGTCGTGTCCTGTACGAACCATAAGAACGACTGACGGTAACGCTCCTCGTCCACGCCAGCAGAGTCCGTCGGGGCCGTGTATGAAATCACGCCATTATCCTCTGTATAGGTCTCTCCCTCCGTGCCGTACGTGAAAAATTTCTCCGCTTCATCGGACACCATCCAGTTAAAGAAACGGATAATGGAAGCCGGGTCAGCCGCATCTTTGTTAATAAAGTAAGCCCGTGTCACCGGACCGTACAGATAGTACCCTCCTTTACCGTCCGGACCGACAGGCGAAGGGATAATCTCAATTTTGGCATCGGGAACCGACGCTTTAATCTGCTTCTCCCATTGAATAAGTTCGTTGGCGTTCATGGACCACATGCCCGCCTTGCCAGAGAGGATCGTATTTTTGAATACCGTTGAATTGATGGTCGCGAACTCTTTGTTGATCAACCCTTCCTCGTACATGGTCTTGTAGACGGTCAGGGCTTGCTGCATATTTTCGTTATCCATGAACTTTGGTACAATCTGATCGCCCTGCTGCTCCATCATGGACAGGAATTGCTGCACGTCATAAGCACCGAAAAAGGTATCTGCATACTTGAAATCTTCACGCCCCATATATGGATTCTCCACGCCAAGCTTCTTAAAGGCACGTAAAACGTCCATAGTCTCCTCGACCGTAGTAGGCACCGGTAGCCCCGTTTGATCCAGCAAATCCTTGCGAATCCAGGTTGCCCGACGAGATGGATTGGATAAATATTCGGGGATGGCATAGATATGGCCGTCATGGGTTACCTGGTCCCAGGCTTCTTTCGGCACGGCTTTGAGCAAATCTTGCCCGTACTGCTGCAGCAGTTCATCCAGCGGCTGAAATACTCCGGCTTCGACCGATCCGGCCATCTCTTTACCGTTGACCCCGCCGTCACCCTGAACCACATCAGGAATATCGTTGGTGGCAAACATCTGGACCATCTTCTGCTCATATTCCTTATGAGGCACCAGGACGATTTTCAGATCGGTATTGGTCAGATCCTCCAGCTTCTTGACCCATTTATCCTTGTTAATGTCCGGCGACTTCTCCACATACGTATACGCCAACGTACGCAGTGACATGGAGAACTTCGTTTTGCCGTCTCCCCCGCTCTCACCGGATGCCGCTCCGCTCCCCTTGTTACACCCTGTCATGACAGCTGCCACCAGCAATAGCGCCATGCCTGAGACCATCCACTTTTTCATGCTACCCCTCTTTTCATCCTGATTTAGATTTAGGTACCACTCGTTGGTGAAGCGCTTTCAAATTAGATGTTAAAACATCCCCACCGTCTGCAACAATGGAGATGTTTTAGATGAGATTGCGTTTTCTTTAGGTCAGCACTCCTTAGTACGTCTTGGATACCTCGATCTTCTTCGTTACACCGTTGTCGGTAAAATAGAGATGGATGCCATGATCCTGGTCATCGATGAAATAGGGAACGTACTTCGGCTCCTCGATCTTGTACGGCACAAGCAGCGTTACTATTCTATGGCTTGAAGCGGGCCGCGTTTCCGCGCTTAGATGATAATGCTTTTCCAGCCCTTCATACTCTGCCGGGTCCACGCCTGCGAATTGATCCGTCTGACTGAGCGACAGCTCACCGGAGGAGGCATAGACGAATGTACCCTCTAACCTTTATTCCCGTTGAGACGGAAGCTCTGCCCTTTCAGCTGTAGCGGGTGCAGTGCATGGAACAGCCATTGGACACGGTCCGGCTTCTCCAGATCAATGTGGTCCACAATAACGAAGTACGATGATTGCAGAAAATGAATTTCCCGCACCACACGCTTCACATGCGGTACCGTGCTGGCATACGCATCGGTCGCTACCGCACGCACATAACCATCACCGTCCCGCCAATAGGCTTCTTCGATCTGTCCAGTTGCGGCCATGTTCAGCACCTTGTTATTCTCGGCGTACTGTCCTGCTCCACCAATCAGCAGGTTGTTTTTGGAGCGCGTCTGTCTGCGCCATTCCCTGTGAAAGGAGCTGCCGTGTGCGATATAGTAGCCAGTATCCGCCGCAAGTGGCTCACCAAACGCATGCAATGTGAAGCTGTTCTGATCCGCATGACTATGGCTAATGGAGCCATATCGGCTCGACTTGAGCAGCAGCATCATATGCTCATCCGGATTATCCATCCGGTGATGCATGGCTACCCACCCCACATCCCGGAACCACTTGAGCGGTTCGATGTCTACAGGGGCCTCTTCCTCCACCTGCGGGTAATCGTGGCGGTATACCAGATCGTCAAAGTTAAAGTCCCACCAACCGTAGTTATAAAAAGCTCCCTCTGTCCCCGGATCGGATTGGCGTACACGTTCAAAGTACCACTGGTACCAACGATTGCCTGTAACACCTGCCAATTGGCGGACAAGATATCCTGTTTTCAAGTTTACCGGGTCACCAAGCGTAGACTGATCGCCAAAGCTGGCACGGCGGGCATCGGGTGGATATACATAGAGCGGAAAATCCCCGGTGCGCTCGAAAAACGGCCGACGGAAAAAGTCGATCCCAGCATAGTTTCGCAACAAATTCATCGCTTCGGTAACATAAGCCATTCCGGTCGTCCAGTACATCGGGCCCTCCGCCCAGCCGCCATCGCTGCCTCCCCACGGCGAGTATAGGCAGGCGTAATAATCGACTGCATAATCCAGCCACGCTGCAGCCTGCTGCTCCTCATGCAACAACGCCATACAGCAGGGTACAAGCACAGAGGATAATGAACGCACTGCATGGCTGTCGTAAGGCACATGATGGATCTTCGAGCGAACCATCACATGCTGGGCCACCTGCTCTGTCCGCCGCAGCAAACTGCGCCTCACCGCATGTCGCTCTTCGCTGTTCAGCTCATCATGCAGCCAGTCATAGCCCCAAGCGAGTGCGGCGGCAACCCGAAAGGCTGCCTCGTCATTATAATCGCGTGAAGTTGTTCCCGCCGTATCCCAAGCGGCCACGTGCAGCAGCCATGTTTTCGCCGCTTCCAGCAGCCGTTCGTCACGAAGCACCCGGCCAGCGATGCTCAGATGGCGAATCGCATATAATACTTCCTGACAGTCAATGTACATTTGACGCCATAATGGAGCGACGCGTTTGTTATCCGGGTAAGGCAGCGGTTCACGGATCGGCTCGCGGTTTGCCCACGGCTCAACGGAATTTGCCATAAATACATCCCAGCCGCAATATGTGGAATCGGACGCAATACCATCTGCGAGTGCCTGCAGCCCACTCTCTCCGAGCCACAGCCGGGGGTGAGACGTGTCCGTGGAAAGGTAACGCTGTGCCCGGGAAGTAAGTGGTGTCTCGGGTAACCCCTCTGGCACGGTGAACCTCCGCACCTCACTCCATGCCGACATTTCCTGCTGTTTCTCCTGCACGGCATCCGTTTCGGCTTCGCTTCCTTGCTGAACTCGATGATCTACAAGCAGCGCATATCGCCAATAATAATCCCCCGGTTCAAACACCCGGTCCGGCGTAAAAAAATTATATGGAAGCGGTGCAAAGGTCATCGTCTCTTTGTCCTGAAAAGATGGCCCCACTGACACCTGTAACACATAGGCATTCTCATCCTCCTGCTGTGCCGCCATCCAGGTAAACCTCGGCGGATTCTCTGCCAGAACAGTCTGTTCATCAGGCGAATAGTCCACATGGAACGGCCCGCTGATTGGTTGGTATAACGGTCTTTCTGCAAGTTTCCGCTTCACTTCCATCGTATCGTCCCCTCCTTATCGCAATGGTGTAGCATCAACGCATATACATTCCGCCATTGATTTCAAGCGTTTCTCCCGTTATAAAAGAACCCAGCTCCGAACACAGGTACAATGCCGCACCTGCCACATCCTCTGGATTGCCTTCCCGTCCAAGGGGAATGCTGCTTATCGCAGAAGATCGGCCTTCCTCCGAGGTGAACGTTGCATGGAACGCCGTTTGCCCGATGAAGCCCGGTGAGAGGGCGTTAACCGTAATCCCGCCAGGAGCCAGCTCTTTGGCAAGCCCTTTAGTTAACGCAATGACTGCTGCCTTGGAGGCTGCGTAAATTGCTGCACCCGGACCGCCACCATTATGAGCCGCTACCGAAGTCAAATTGATTATTCGACCGCCTCCAGCTGCCTTCATGCCTGGAATGACCGCTTTGGAGACAAATACAGCGCTCTTCAGATTCACATCCATAATTCGGCTGTAAAGCTCCTCGCTCATCGTTTCAATGGGGCTCCGCTCCACCAGATGTCCCGCATTATTCACTAACAGGTCAATCGGACCGCCGAAACGGAGCGTAATATCCCCAACCATCGATTCAATCGCATTCGCATTCGTCACATCTGCCTGAAATGCTGCTGCTTCACCGCCAGCATCCCGAATTGCAGCCACAACCTCCTCAGCCCGATCCATATTATGTAAGCCATTCACAGCCACCTTTGCCCCGCAGCGAGCCAATGCCCCGGCAATAGCAGCCCCAATCCCTCCGCTAGAGCCTGTGACCAGCGCAATTTTGTTCTGCAAGTTAATATTCATTTTCTATCGTCCTCCCTGTTATAGGTTCAATTAAATCCGCTTGCTATGCTGATCCGCCGGAAGCGCCATCGTAATGGTCGTTCCCAAACCTTGCTCACTCTCAATCATCAAGCCATACGTTTCTCCAAAAACAAGCTGAATCCGGCGATGAACATTCATGAGCCCAATGCCCCCGCGATGGTACACATCATCAGAATCTTCGCCTGCCAGGCGGTTCAATTCCAGACGTCGACGCAGCTTCTCCAGACGTTCCTCGCCCATGCCCATACCGTTATCTTGGACGATGACAAGAAAGCGATCTTCAAGACGCCGAGCGTCGATTCGGATAAAGTGACCGGGCTCCATGCCTCGCGGAAACGCGTGTTGTAACACATTTTCCACCAGTGGCTGAAGGGTGAGACGAACCATTTTCTCCAACAACAGATCCGGTCTAATGATGACCTCCACTTCGAGCTCCCGATCCATGCGATGCTTCATGATGGAAAGGTAGGCCAGCACATGTTTCAGTTCATTCGCAACCGTGATTTCCTCCAAGTTCGTCTGAATGGAATAACGGAGCATATGGGCCATTGATTCCACCATCTGTGTAATTTCTTCCGAATCCTGTACAACGGCGTAACATTTGATCGTCTCCAGGGTGTTGTAGAGGAAATGCGGATTGATCTGCAACTGAAGTGCCTGAAATTCCGCACGGTGCCGTTCCAGCGCCTCCTGCTGAAGCTCGATTTCCGATTTTTGACGGCGCAGCTCCGACTCGTATACACTCTCAATCATGTCCGACAAGCGGCTGACCATCAGATTATAACTACGGATCAACACGCCGATTTCATCGCGCCTTTCCTTCATCTCCACCTTGTTCCAGATTCCCTTCTCGGTCTGTCTCATTCCGTTCATCAGCACACGAATCGGTTCCACTTGAGAAGCTCCGATCCGGTAGGCCACGACTAGTGCAGCCAGCAGTGTTCCTGCACCAACCCACAATGTGGTTGAGCGAATGGTTGCAATCGGTCGTTGAAGCTCCTCCAGAGGCACGGAAGCAACAAAACGCCAGCCAGAATAATTGGAAAGCTCCGAAATGAACAGCCGTTTGGTGCCATCCGTGTTCAGTTCAAGCGAGCCCGCCTCCATTTGCATAAGTCTGTTTACGCTGCTGGATGGCATCGCTGTCTGCGCCTCTGCCTCACCGGGAGTATAGATAACCGTTCCATTCTGATCTATCACATACTGATATCCGCCCTGGCCGAGATCGAGTTCTCCCCATATTTTGTCAAGCTCCAGCACATTTACTTCCATCGCCAGTACACCGTTGGGGGTATAGGATGACACTCCTCTGATCCGGCGCGCAATCGTAATGACATTGGCACTCTGCTCGCTGCGAATACTGCGTGTAAGCAATGTGGATTCACCGTTTGCAGGCGTTGCGGCCAGTAGCTCCTTATATTGAAGAGCCGCGTCCATATCCGGTATACCGGCTGAATTCTGGTTGTCATCAATGACAACACGCCCGTTTTCCCCGATAACATACAGAAACTTGATCTGCGGATATAACATAAAAACAGGCGGGAACACGTTCGTTTTAATCTGACGGCTGTATTCGTAATAGGCATAACTATCCTCCGGATTCATGTCCAGAAATTGCTTAACACTTCCACTCGCCAGAATGGAGTACGTGGCCCGATCATAATTTTGCAAATACAGGTCGGTCTGGTACGCCGTATTGCGCATCGTTTGGGCGATGTTGTCCGCAAGCTGGTCGTTCATTTCGGTTGAGGCATAGGTATAGGTAAACAAGCCGATGGCGGACAGAGAAAGTGTAATCACGATCGCAAAATGAAAGAACAGGCGGATCGACAGGCTGCGCTTCATCACTCAATGCCCAACTTGCTGCGGTACTCGGACGGTGTCAGTCCGGTAATCTTCTTGAACGTCTTCGTAAAATGGGGATGATCCGCATATCCCACTTCGTAGGAAATATCCGTAATCCGGTTACCCGGCTGTTCCAGCATGCGCTTGGCCAGTTCCATTTTGCTGCGTATCCGGTATTGGATAAAGGTCTGACCTGTCGTCTGTTTGAACAGCTGGCTGAAGTAGGATGGGTTAAGCCCCAGCTTGGCTGCAATCTCATCCAGCGATACTTCACGGCTCAAATGCTTCTCCAGATAGGCTTTCGCTTCTTCTACCGGATGCTTGCGCTTACCGCTGCGCTTTTCCTTGATCGTCTTCATTAATCTGTGAATTTCGTTGCCTAGAGTCTCAAAGCACTCTTTAGAGGAAGCGCTTACATTAATCTCGCAGGACGTACTCATCGTTCCGTTGCCACGTGCATTCATTCGGGCCACAATCAATTCGAGCAATTCCTGAAAAAGCTCCGCTGTCTGCTCAGGCATCAAGGAATATGCCGGATAACGACCTGACCATGCTGCGAGCAGCTCTGTCACATCGGACTGCCGTAACTCCCATATGGCCTCTTCCAGGCGCATCGCCCAATTATTCATCTCCCGCACAGGTACAAGGGAAACTGTAGGTTTATCCTCTACCGATGCCAGCAATTTGAGTAACAGCTCATAGAGTTCCTGTCGTCCCACAGGCTTCAGCAGATATCGCTTTACCCCATAATCCATACAGGCTCTTGCATATTCAAAGTCCGAATAACCGGAGACCACAATAATGCGCATCGTACTGCCTTGCTCGGATAAACGTCGACACAGCTCAATACCATCCATCGTTGGCATGCGGATATCCGTAAACAGGATGTGTGGCCGAAAGGCCTCCACCACCTGAAGGGCCTCTTCCCCATGTGCTGCCTGCCGAATCTCACAGTCGAACAGTCCCGCTTGCTTGATCATCTTCGCCAGACCCATCCGAATCATCGGCTCATCGTCCGCAATCAAGATTCTGAACATCGCCATTCCCCCGTTTTTCGTCAGATCTGTATACTTCTTGTACTTAAGATTTGACGGAGCCGACCATGATTCCTTTTACAAAATGCTTTTGCAGGAAAGGGTAGATGATAATAATCGGTAAGGTGGCGATGATGATTGTGGCCATTTTGATGCCTTCCGGCGATGTATGAGCAAGGGTGCTATAGACGGCAGAGCCCGGATCGACGGAAATATCATCACTTTCAAACAGCTTCTTAAGTGTTACCTGGATCGGCCACCAGGCCGGATCATTCAGATAATACAGCGCGGTGGAGTAGGCATTCCAATGGCCTACCGCATAGAAAATGCCGAGTGATGCCATGGCCGGTTTGGACAATGGGATGACGATACGCCAGATGATGCCGAATTCCCCGCAGCCATCGATGCGGGCAGCATCGATTAGTTCACCTGGCAGCTGTGCGAAGAACGAGCGCATGACGAAAAAGTTAAAGGCATTAATCGCTCCTGGCACAATCAGTACCAGCGGATTGTTGACCAGATGCAGTTCCTTCATCAGGATAAAGTTCGGAATGAGCGGCGCCGAGAATACAACGGTCACCAGAACAAACATGACGACCAGCGAGCGTCCTTTGTACTCTGGACGGGAAACGGGATAGGCCAGCGATGCCGTTGCGGCGAGATTGATCAGCGTCCCGAACAGCGTCACCCCAACCGATACCGCAAATGCCCGCCAGAACGAAGCATCGCCGAATACATATTCATAATTGATCCAGGTAAAAGCAACAGGCCAGAAGCTGACCTTTCCGCCCATGATCGCTTCCGAGCTGCTGAGTGATTGGGCCAGCACATTAATGAAAGGCAGAATCATCGTCAACGAGAGCAGCGTAAGAAAAACGAGATTTCCAATGCGGAATATACGGTAACGGACACTGGGGGTACGCATAGAACTCGCCTCCTAATACAGGCTTTCGCCGGTTGTTTTTTTGCTGAAGAAATTACCCAGTAGAATAAGCATCAGGCCAACAACGGACTTGAACAACCCGATGGCCGTTGTATAGCTGTATTGCTGTGAGAGAAGTCCGGCTTTGTAGATGTACGTATCGAGAATTTCACCGGATTCCAGATTGAGCGGATTCAGGAATACGTACACCCGCTCAAAGCCCAGATCGAGGAACTTCCCGATGTGCAGCAGCAGCAGAATCATAATCGTCGGCAGCAAGGATGGCAGGGTAATCGACCATATTTGCTTCAAACGTCCGGCTCCATCCACCTCTGCCGCCTCATACAGATCAGGATTGATGCCCGCAATGGCAGCCAGGAAAATAATGGTGCCGTACCCGGAGTCGCGCCAGATCCCGGAACCGATTAGAATGGAACGAATGTATGAGTCTTCCCCGAGAAAGTAGATTGGCTGCATCCCCAGAAATCCAAGTGCCTTGTTCACCACCCCGGCATCCATCGAGAAAATACCCATGAAGATACCACTTATGACGACCCAGGACAGAAAGTGAGGCATGTATACAATCGTTTGCAGCAAACGCTTAAACACAATCATCCGTACTTCATTTAGCAGAATGGCCAGTAAGATCGGAACCGGGAATGCAATCACCAGATCATATAGTCCGAGCAGAAGTGTGTTATTGAGGATTCGTAAAAAATCATAATGGCTGAACATCTTCTGAAAATGCTCCAGGCCTACCCAATCACTTCCCGTGATGCCTTTAAAAATGTTGTAGTTCTGAAAAGCAATGACCGAGCCGAACAGCGGTACATATTTGAAGAGGAAAAAATACAGGATGCCCGGTACCGAGAGCAGATACAGTATCCGGTATCTCCATAGATAACGTCCCGCATCTCCGAGCCGAGTGCCCAGACCAGACGAATTAAGTCTGGCTGTTCCCCGGCTTGGCGGCGCGATATCCGCCGGCTTCACGTCTTCTCCCCTCCCTGCTTCTGTGATTGCATGTTTCTCAAATTATCAGGAACATTCTCGTCCCATGGGATTTCATTGAATTCAACGGAAATGTACTCCGGCTCACGATCGATAATACGTGAAAGCTCACGAGTGAACACCTCCACGATCTCCTGCTTTTGCTCATCCGTCCTGCCTTCATACAGCCTGATTGAAATTTCCGGCATCCGAGTTCATCTCCCTTTCACCACGTAATGTAAACGCTTTAACAACTTCATCTTAGCGTTCCTGTGAGAGGGCAACAATGGACTGTCTTTTCGTTCACTTGTGTTTTCTTTAGGTGAGAGCAGCCCTGGTGTTCAACGCTTCCGGGCTAAAACAATGTAGTTTATGTAAATTCAGCCTATAGCGGTTTTTCCCACTATAGGCTGAACATGCTTGAGATTATGGTTTTTTCACCTCGTTAGAGAGCCCTTCTACTAGTCAGCTCTCTAGGACTACATTTATTTTCCTACATACTCATCCAAAAAACGATCTACTCTTTGGAAATATTCAGTAGGGTAGTGGTTGATCGCATCGATGTGCTCCGTATTTTCCGGATACCATACTTCTGCGCTTGGATTATCTTTTAAGGACTCATAAATCACTTCTGTATTTTTATAACTAATTTGCTGATCTCCAGTACCATGGATGAGCATTACTGGCTTGTCTTGCATCTTTTTTACCGCATCCCTAGGAGATACGGAATCCAGATCAACCTTATAGACCCAATTGGCCATCCAGGTCGATGTATAACTGAATGGGAACGCAGGTAAACCTGAAAAGAAAGGCAGACCCTCTCTCAGAAATAGACCGGCATTGCGAAACGGACTATCCGCGATTACAGCTTGGATGTCATCACTTTCACTCGCGGCCAGCAATGAAGTAGCAGCGCCCATTGAAAAGCCGATCACTCCAATGTTATCACCCGCATGATCCTTGGATTTTAAATAGTCTACGGCTCCCAGCAAATCGTATTTTTCATTGAGACCAAGTGTAATCAAATCACCATCGGATTTACCTTGCGAGCTGAGATCAAATGCTAATATATTGTAGCCTTTTGGAACAAAATGCTCTACTAACTTTGGCGTCCGCCCTTTGACTAAACGATTGCTCGTATATCCATGGACGATAATAATCGTCTTATCGCTTGATTTAACACCAGCATGTGCAGGAAAGAAGGTACCTCTAATCGTATTATCATTTTTTAAACTCTTGAACTCGACCTCTTCGTAGGGAGTTTTATCGATATTCAATTCGTAGCTAACATTCGTGTCTCTAGGATGGTGCAACAAGGTGTCTACTACTTTAAACGATATAAAAAATATAAGAGCCACCACAAGCAAAAACACGATTCCCAGGCTCCATAGAATTTTCTTACGTTTTTTCACACGAACGTTATGATTGGGCTCTAATGATGTTTGACTCATTCAGACTCCTCCAGTTTTTCTATAGGTGATATGGGTCCGAACAAATAAAAGGCATGCGCCTTCAGATTTTCCCACTCGGGATGATGAACAATACTTTCTCCAAGAGTTAAGGCCACTCCATTTAAGAAAGAGATATAGGCACGAGAAATCATTGCTGGAGAAAAGCTTTTGTTGAACTCTCCCATTAATTGTCCCTTGGCATAGACACCTTCGATTTCATCTGTCATTACCTTAATACTCTCAAGGACTTCCTGTGTAAGTTCAGGGAATCTTTCTCGTTGTCCTAAGACAGATTGGGCAAGCCGCAATTCATTGGTATAGAAGTAGATATGGTTGAATTGTTCTGCCACCATGTTCTTAATCAATGCGCCCGGCGTTCCCTCTTGTTGTAGACAAGCAATTGATTTCATCTGAATATCAGCAAGCGGCTCAAGAACAGCGGCATAGAATAAAGCTTCTTTGCTAGGGAAATATTGAAAAATGGTTCCAGAAGTCACTCCCGCACTTTTCGCAATGATAGCCGTTGTGGTATTGGAATATCCACTTTCTGCAAACAGGACAACAGCTTCTTTTAGAATCTCTTTACGACGCTCCAGCCTTTTTTCTTCATTGATGGGTCTTGCCAAATGTATTCCCCTCTCTAATATACCTCAATTAATTAAATGATCAGTTAATTAATTAATAATATATCTTTAATTTTGGATGATTGCAAGAGAAATTTATCTTACTGACGAGCAAGATGAAACTCAACAAATACAAACAAGCCGGAGTGCGCCCAACATGCGCCTCCGGCTTGTCTGTATCTGGTTACTTTGAAAGAACACGTTTCGCTTTCCATACGTATTTTGCTGATCGTTCATAAACGCAAACCAATTTCAATCCACGCACTCCATACAGAGTGCGACAAGTCCTCTTATGCGAAAACATCGGCTCAAGTCCAATTTCAATCCACGCACTCATACAGAGTGCGACGGCTTAAGCCCAACCTACTGCAAACAAGTATTAGCAATTTCAATCCACGCACTCCATACGGAGTGCGACCAAGAACTATCATGAGGCTGCATTGATTATATATAAATTTCAATCCACGCACTCCATACGGAGTGCGACTATATGCGCTTGGTCGTTGGTTCGAATCCAACAGGATTTCAATCCACGCACTCCATACGGAGTGCGACAGCGAATAAAAGCAATTATTTATCTTTAAATTTTCCAGGTGAACAGTATATTAAAGAACTTACAGCATCTCAACCAATTCTACCCCTGCTGGTACGTGTTCTTTGTCTAAAGTTATTTCATAATGTTTAAACCCTCTTGGAGGGGCACTTTCATCCAGAAGTTTGGCCTCTATTAAATCAAAGAGTGTTGCAGCCGGTGCGTTACCTAACTCAGACTCATGTTTAAATACATAAAGTTTACGTGCAGCCATCTTGCCTCTTGCCGCAGAGTGATCGTGATCAAACATCAATTTCAAAGATTCAAAGAAAAAATTAAGATCTTCTTCAGTGAATCCTGTTTTCTGCGCAAATTTAGCAGAGATAAATCCTTCTACTCTATACAGTGCATAAGGAACAACATATTTTCTTCCCATAGTCCGATTTTCTGAGGCATTCTCTTTTTCTGTCGTAGAAGCCATGCGTGTAATCGTAACCTCTTGTGGAAGAATAGGATCTTCACTTTTGGAGAAACAAATCTGTACTGGCCCACGTACTTGTCCGCATTTAAAATCACCAGTGTCCATCACTGCTCCAAAAGTTCTGACATCGTAAAACCTCTGACACATGTAAGCTTGGGCAGTCATTTTATCATCTTTGTTATCTTTTGTTGTAAGCCCTGTTGCTTCGTATGCTTCTTTTTGCTTATTGTTCAACACAGCCCCTTCGCTTACGTAGATATCAAATCCATTTTGGCCTTCACGAGCATGCTGAACATAATTACGAACTTTACGTTTTAAAGCTACATCTGTCACAATTCCATGTCCCGTCTGCGGATCAACTCGTGGCATATTACCCGCATCAGGATCTCCATTGGGATTACCATTTTCCACATCATAATACAAGACGAATTCGTATCTATTTTTCAAAACTTCACTCATGTTAAATCCTCCTATATAATAAGTCGTAAATTTATTTTTCTACTATATCTTCTACTTTTTGTCCCTCCTCCATATGATCACCCTCGTTGTCGGCAACCGATTCTCCAATAACTTTGTCTTTCTTTCTGAAAAAAGCCTGTTGTTGATGGTAAAAACCAACCATAAATTGCCCTTGTCCCTCCGCATTAAGTGTTTGCGGAAATCCTGTAGATGGGATATCGAGCATCACTTCACGCAATACCTGTTGTGTGTAATACCTTTTGGCTTTTGCAAGTTTACTAAAGTGATGCTGTGCATTTGATAACAGAGAAGGAAAGACTTGCCGAGGACTTGCCAATGCAGCATTTAAATATTTGTCCACAATGGATGCATTTACTTTAGACAAAGCCTCATACTGCGCTTGATTTAAAATGGCAAAAATACGCCCTAAGGTATAAGCAAGCGTTTGAGACTGTTTCGTATCATCCAGATTCACACCGATCCACTCCTTTTCGCCTGATTTTCGGGCCATACGGTTCAGGCAGCCCCTAATTACACCCATTCTTGTTCGATTAGTTGCTGCATGAGCATCTGCCCCTGCCTCCGAACGAATTCGGCCTAGCATTGCCATAAATAAACTGTTTGGATAAGAACTCTCCGTCACAATACTACGTACCAAAGATGCCTGATAGGGAGCAGGTACATTTTTGCTATCTCGGCGAACAGCCGTTTCGATCAGAATTTTGGATAAGGACGGATGCTCAGGCTCCCAATCTGGGCCCTCGATGTAAATGTCCGCATGGTGCCTCTGCAAACGCTTGATCATACTCCCTACTGAATCTACGTAAAAGTTGCGAATAACCACACGTGTTTTATTTGCAGAGATACTTAGAATATACATTCGAGTATTCACTGCTAAATCTAACTCCTCTGGACTTGTTCCTTTATACAAATGTTGCATAACCGAAGCCAATCTATTACTGGTCATTTCATCTCTCTCTATTTCTGGCTCCAGTCTTCCCCCGCCCAGAAGCATAGCTAAAGCGTTTTCCTCCAAAGGTAATGACTTTTCGGCCCAGAATAGTATTTTTTCTCCGTGTACATTTCGACTGTGGTTGCGATCTCCGATCAACATGTTAAGAGCCGTAACATATTTAAAAGCCGCTGTCTCCGATATTGGAGCGTTATCGCCCTTTTCTTTTCGATAAGAAACGAAACTATCCTGATTAAAACCTACTACAGTGGGCTTATCTTGTCCGAATCCATCTAAATTACCATGAATCCTCGCAATGGGTCCGATTTCTCCGGTCACCATACATTGTCCGATGGATGCATTTTCTTGTTTGTTTAATCTGTATGTAGCCCAAGCTGCTCTGATATTTGGCCGATGATGGAGAAAATCCACATCACCCAAAAGCATAAATACAATATTCCCGCCATCATTTAGACTTGAAGTGTCTGCTACACCGTAGTCGATTGATCCTTGCTTACGCTTTTGAAAGAATGTTAGAATCGCTCTTGCCCCTTCGTCATCTACATCCCCTAAAACCTCGTTATGCAATGCTCCGCTTGCATCAAAACGATACTTTGCCCCTGCAGGATCACCATAGATACCAAATATAAAGTTGGCATTTTCGCATAGAAAGGCAGGCTCCGGCCTACTTCCGCTTCGCTTAGGCTGCTGTGGGGTTATCACACGCTCCGGAACAATCTTATATTCTTTTTTTCCTTTCTTATTTGTAAATTCTTGTTCTTTCATCCGATCGATCACCTGAACGAGATTACCCTCTTGGTCAATTACAATGCACTTTGATATCGGGGTGACCGCATAACCTTGTTCGGCAATCTCAGTCGGTTTCTCTTTTAACATTCGATCATAGTACCCACATAGCGCCTGCAAAATCATAAGTGCACCTCATCTGGTACTTCAATGACGCCTTGACACATGGTTGCTCGGAAAAATTTTGGTTCATAGGTATACATTGATTTTTTCTTAAAAACCTCTTCTCCGTATTTTATGTCCCATAGCATCCAGCCTAGATCCATATTCACTTCATCTGCGTAATAACTACTCGGGCGTACTTCATCACGTTCAACCAACTTAAACCTTGCTGCAAATTCACGACAACCCAGATAAGGATTGTGAAAACACTGTCCAGCCCGTGCACGTCTAAGGAACATATTAAAGAATTTCTCAGGTGTGTCAGATTCCCCGGCTTTGTCAGGAACGATTTCAAAGTGAGCGTCAATTAAATAATCCACCTTGGTTAAAAGAAGTGAAGAACGCTGCTGACGATCAGGAGTAGTATACTGATGTAAATCAACTGCTGCTCCAGCCATAGCCATAGCTACATTCCGTGGGGGGACTTTAGAACCCAATTCATTCCGACGGATGGACTCAAACTCGATTCGGTTCAAAACTGTAATTTTGTCGACTACCCATTTTATTGCGGGTTTCCATAGAATTGCTTCCAAAATTCCACGGGCAGCCGAGGGCGTCATCACATCATAACTAACTCGTTCTGCTTTCATTTCTGGGCGAGTAAAAAGTGCATAATCTCCACTCACCCGCAGCGTTATACCATATCCCATAAGGCTATTTCTCCTTTCTTGATTGAATACACAAACCGGTCTTCTCACTGTAAACTTCAATGTTTTTGTCAATTCCCCCTTTCAATGAAGTCAGGTAATGAATTGAATTATGAAGGGTATCAATCCGTTTCTCTTTCGAAAGTAAATCGAATTCATTTGGATAAACAGATACGGTATACCGCTGGAGTTTTCGGCTGAATCTAACTGGATATAACGAATTTTTAATTTCAAGCAAATACTTATTAGCCAGATGATCATACGGAATTACAATCGGAACCATATCTGAATCAATAAATTTATACTTCTCGGATATCTCCCGAAATTGAAATGAGCATTGTTTTGCTCCATCATTCAGATCACCTAGAATACGATGTACATCTAAGTTTCGATCCTTACCACCGTACGCCAATTCGAAATAATAGCGAATCGCTTCCGGTTCTAAAGGATCAGGGTATACCTTGAGGACTGTCTGCGCGATTTGAGCTCTTGTTTTAAACCAGCCACTCCTCAGGGGATGATCTACTGATTCGAATAGATATAATTGCCCCCGTTCCAGCGTTCCTTCACGATTCGCCCGGCCGCCTGCCTGTGCTATTGAGTCTACTCCAGCAATCTCTCGATAAACGACAGGAAAATCAAGATCAACTCCCGCCTCAATTAGGCTAGTCGAGATTACGATACAAGGTTCTCCTTCAAGCTCTAATCTACTTGAGATGGCTTGCAAAATCTGGGATCTATGTTCTGGGCACATAAGACCACTAAGGTGAAAGATCCCCGCTCTGTCATTTGAAAACATCTCATATAATGCTCGTGCTTGCTTTCTGGAGTTCACTATACAGAGTGCGCGCTGTTGAACATTCAATTGTTCAAATAGCTCCTCATTGGTTTTCTTACCAATGTCTGAGACTGATACTCGTCTAAGATCGTCATACAAACTGGAAGGGTCATCTATAATTTCGGTCGGTGTAATCCCACTAAGCCAGTCCGATTGGAATGGTAATTGAGTAGCCGTACAGAACAGCACGGTCACTCCATAGCAGTCACAAAGGCTTTTCAAAACTGCTAGTGTGGGCTTAAGTAAATCCGCCGGAATAGCCTGCGCTTCATCCAGTATAATGATGCTTCCGGCTAAACGATGAAGCTTACGTGCCTTTGAAGGCTTTGCGGAGAATAGGCTTTCAAACAGTTGCACCTGAGTAGTCACAATTAAATTCGCCTCCCAGTTTTCACTAGCAAGCTGCTTTGGGCTGAATTCACTTTCCGGGTCCGATCGGAAGCTTACATTACTGTGGTGCTCCAACACAGCCTCTTCCCCAAAAAATTGCTGAAAAAGTCCTGCTGTCTGTTCAATTATGGATGTAAACGGTAAAGCTACAATTATACGCCGCATCTTCGGGTGATATTTGGCATGCTCTAAAGCAAACGCTAATGATGCCCAGGTTTTCCCGCTACCAGTAGGTGCCGTCAAGGTGTATAAACCAGCAGTTCCAGACGCAGCGTTTAAACAACTCTCAAGCACGGATCTTCTCGCTTGCCCAACTTTGGTATCTTGAGGTTTAGCCAATAAATTTGTAAGCTTGCGTTTAAATTGAGTCTGTAGTTCAGAAAGTGAAGGAAATTTATTACGAAGCTCATTTTTCTGTGGCTGAAAGTAGCGCTCAGCATCCAAATGATCCGCATCTACTAAAGCGGAATAAAGCATCCTAATCCAAAGCGAGAGAGACATGCCAGGATTATCTGTTGTTACCGGAACTAATGATGGTCGGTACTCCGGAATCATGGGTGGTATTTCTGCTATGATGTTAAAATCTTGTTTTAATATCTGTTCAAGTCCCACGTGAGTCCCATTAGAAATATGGTTGGGTAACCCTCCATGATGCCCATAGACTACATAGGCCATAATCAATCCAATAGGAAAAGGATAGTGGTGATGAACCAGCAAAGTTCCTGCTGTTTTATGATCAACAGGTGCAGTATCACCATTTAATCTCATTTGAAATTCCGGTTTGTTTTTGCCATAGTCATGGCTTGTGCCCAAAATATAACCTAAATCTGATGAATTGAAATAACTAGCAAACTGAGCAGCTTGATGTGCAGTTTCTCTGAGATGTTGATCGAGCGGATGCCATTTTGATCTGGGAAGAAGTTCTTGGGTGAGAGGGTCGCGCTTGGAATGAGCATAATTCATAATATACACGCCTCCAGAAGCATGCTATGATGTCAGCGTTGATAAAGAGTGTTGGATATTGAAGCTAGAGGATCGGATAAGTAACTTTTCATATTCAGAGTATGATATTGTTCTTGTACGATTAGTCAAACATATTCCCTTATCCTTATTCTGTCAACTCATTTCACCTAAGCTACTGTATACGTCGCTTTTTCATGAGAAGCGTGGATTGAAACAGAGTGGAATAATTGTTACTTGTAAAAGGAGGGGGCCCCTTGCCCCCTTTCTTTACATATTGTCTTAAACAACTACATAAATGTTAATTCCTCCATCTTCAAATATTAAGTAGATTTGAGGAGTATGATCACGTTGTTGTTACTATATAGAGCATTAAACAGTTTTAATTTCATTCCACACTCGTTTATAGAGTGTGAATTAGCAATATCTCCCAAAATCAATCAAAAAAAGATATTTCAATCCACGCAACTGTTAGAGTGCGACAGCAGAAATGACGTATTATAAGTCATCCACACACGATTAGCACGCAATGAGCATAAGAAATGTAACAATTGCTTTCTTGCTCAGTCTAATCCTTAATAAAGCTATTATCCTACCTGGGCATCAAGTATTATTAATATCTCATTGAAACCGATCAAGCTTTAGATTCATATCGACACGGTCCGTAGTCCACAGTAGAACATCCGTAAGAAATGTCAAAGCGTCCATTTCACGCAGTCGGCTGACTATTAACTCTGCGAATACCTTTGCGTCATCTTTGAAGTTTTCTGCAAGGATTATGCCGCCAGTGTCTCCATCAATATACAAATGCTCCATATGTGGAGCTTTATAAACATGGCGAAGCCAAAGGGTTCCCTCATCTAAAATAAAAATCTGACGACCGTTCAATACATAACCTTCATATAACACGTACTGATGATCTTCATCAAATGGGCCGAGAACTAACGAAGCAAGTTCAAGATTTCCAGCCGCTCTCATTACGAATTTACTTCCCTTACTTTTATCACAAGCGTATAGATAGACGGGAGTAATTTTACGATGAACATATTATATTGAGCGCTTATTATGTCGTTGTTATGCGTATTATCATTTGCAAATATAATCATTTCGTTTGCCTCCTTGATTATTAATATGATATGGCTATTTGAACGGAAGAGATTGTGGACGTTCCACCTGCTGACTGGAACTTACATCAGTGACTAAGCTTCAACGACGCAAGCGCGAATATTACATGAGATTACGTTTTAACGATTTTCATAGGATAGGTTACCTAATTCATGATTCGTTAGAGTACAATGTTGCTAAAGATAAGTCCTTTTGTTACGATTAACGTAATAATGCAACCAACACTTCAATATGTCAACATGTTGTGCATAAATACTCAACTCATAATACTACGCTAACGTCAACATGTCAACATATTGTGCAATTATTTTATTGGAGGAATCTTCTTGAACGAATTAGTTATTCGCTGCCGTCTAGGTGACATTATGAAAGAGCGTGGACTGCAAAACAAAGACGTTGTAGAATTAACAGGTGTAAGTCGTAATACAATCACGTCATTGGCGGGTAACGCGACAAAACGTATTGACTATGATACTCTCGGTGCCCTCTGTTATGGGCTTGGGATTACACCAGGAGATCTCCTTGAATACATACCCAAAAACGAAAAGGGTCGTTAACTATACGGCTCTTTTTTGCATGGATTACCGTGAAATCAATAATACGATCGGAATTTCCGTTGGGTCTAACCTAGAATTTGTGTCTTACTAATAACAGTTTTTAGAGTTGATATTATGAATTAAAACTAAGCATATTTTCAAAAAAAGGTGAAAAATTTATTACATACGAAGTAATCAATTTTATCCTCAAGTTTGGAATTGTCATAATTGGTCTACTTATTTGGGACACAAAAAAAGCGATAGCACCCCTAAAATCTGCTACCGCTAATCACTATTCAAGTTTTATCGTCAACACGGGCAAGATAAATGTGAGATTGCTACGTCAATGCGCATTTGTTTCTTTCATTTAGAAAAGCTCTAGTTTCTTATTCAACGTATACCAAAATGGATTTTTATTTACATATGACTTGAAGCACAATTTAATAATACTCGTACCGCCTGGTCGTTTCTCCCATTTCTTCCGTAGTACATTGAAAGCTCATAACTGAATTTCAGATAATATGAAGCATCCACATCAGGTATTCTATTCCAGTTCATGGCCTGTATATTCTCTTCAAATAAACTCTCAAAATTATTTATTGGCAATCCACTTAATCGATTTGCCTCAAGTAATGTTAAGAGTCCAGAAATCAATTCTTCCTTACTTTGCAGTATAAATGATAGGTATTCATCTAAAGCCTCTGCTTTACCTTCCAATAAATCTAGCACCATCAAATTAACTTTAGAAATCTCTGTATAATATTTAATTTCATTTAGCGTTTCTGCATCTGTGCTTCTTAACCATTTGAGATTACCATAACTCTTAATACATTCTCTGGCTTTTTCAAATTCCAATAATTTTTGATGAGCTATTCCCCGCATCAACAGAGCATAGCCTATATAATAAACAATTACACGATCTGTGTGTATCTCTTCGGTGTACCTTTCTCCAACTAGCATATTCAAATTGTAAATTCTTATGGATTCATCATATAACGGTTCGCTTAGTTTAATTATTTCGCTCCAATGATTCAAATCATAAGCTATTCTGAGTAGTGTCACAGTCGAGTCTAATCCGTATCCATCATAATACCTCGACATACCCTTCCTCCTCATTTTACAATTAATAACATTATATTGATTTTTCTACCATAGGTCAAACCTATTTGTCTAACAAAATAGTTTAAAATATGCTGCATTTAATACCCATTTCAGTTTTCGGCATTATTTTTATATTTAATATTTTTTAATTCTCTGAAATAGAAAAGTCCTACCCACTTATCCATGCTTGGCAAGAGAAAGGTAAGACTTTTTTAGCGATTCGATTTGCATTTCATACGGAGTGCGACCAAGGTTCTACCGGCGATTGACCACGTACTATTCGATTTCAATCCACGCACTCCATACTGAGTGCGACTCCCGTTTGATGATGACCCATTACCCAATGAGGCTATTTCAATCCACTCACTCCATACGGAGTTCGACTCGATCCGGCTGCAGCCTTAATAAACGCTCATGTGAATTTCAATCCACGCACTCCATACAGAGTGCGACACCGAAAAAATACGTTTATTAACGATTCGATCCATCTAAAACACGTTTTTCACTATTATCCTATGACTTTCCATATCATAATTCAATCTATTCCTGTCTGTCTTTTGCCAAAAGGCAATAAATACCCCTTTTCGACAAAATCTGAGGTGCGAATCCCCCAGGGTTTTCATGTGAGTATCACATTCGTCACCTGCCTAAGTCACATACCGATTCCCCTAAATAACCTTTTTCATCCCCCCCATCCACACCATGACAAAGATCACATCCACTCTGCCTGTTCGAGTGCTACAGTTATAAACGACCAATTGACCAATTAAGTAATCAAGTCAATTTCGAGTTTACCCTTTAACATTCCATACGACTAGGAGGTGGATTTGCTATGAGAACAATCGATCGAAGGCAGCAAGTCATTGACTCGGCTGAAAAATCATTCGCTCTGTTTGGCTACAAAGCAACAACCATGGAGCAGGTTGCCAGACTTGCGAATGTGGGCAAGGGTACGATCTATACTTTTTTCGAGAACAAAGAAGAACTGTTCGGAGAGATCCTCCACTCCATCATTGCTGACATGAAGAAGATCACGGAAGAAACTGTGCAGGACGACAAACCATTTCTTGAAAACGTGCACCAGAGCATGGACTCTTTGCTGGAGTATAGGGAGGAACATGAGCTATTGATCAAGCTGTTTCAGGAGGTGAACGAGTTCGGCACGCCACAGGCCAAAGAAGGTTTGCAGAAAGTAGAGACCGCCATTCTCGAATATTTGGAACGCCAAGTTCAGCGCGCTATGGAATTACAGCAGATTCGCGAGGATGATCCCAGGCTGGTGTCTTTTGTCCTGCTGAAGCTGTATGTCACTTTAACATCCGATTGGAACAAAGCGCATCCTTCACTGCACAAGGATCAGATCAAGGATTTCGTGGGCCTCTTTCTCAAAAGTGGATTATCCCCTACATAAAGAAAGATGTGCGGCTGAATCCTTTTATAAATTAGAGAAAGAGATAGATATAGTAACAGAGTAGCGTAATGATGGGGAGAGAACATGATGAAATCATTCACTGTATTTGGGCAGGATTTGAAATCCGCCTTCAAGAAACCAAAGGTATTTATTCCGATTCTCGTGGTGCTGTTCATTCCAGTGCTATATAGCGGTCTGTTCCTTAATGCATTCTGGGACCCTTACGGCAAAATGAATGAATTGCCTGTCGCCGTGGTCAACACGGATCAGGGGGCAACCTACAATGACAAATCGCTGGAAGTCGGACAGAATCTGGTCGATGAATTGAAAAAAAGTGACGACTTCAACTGGAAATTTGTGTCCCGAGAAGAAGCCGAAAAAGGCATGGAAGACAACACGTATTATATGACGATTGTTATTCCAGAGGACTTTTCTGCAAAAGCAACCACGCTAATGGATGACCATCCCCAACCGGCAGAGCTGATCTATGAACCCAATGAAGGATACAACTTCCTTGCGGGTCAGATTGGCGGGACAGCGGTCAAACAGATCAAATCCAAAGTCTCTGCCAAAGTGACGGAATCCTATACCGAAACGTTGCTGGATCAGGTGGAGAAAATCTCTAGCGGTTTGGCAGATGCCGGAGATGGCGCAGGTCAGATCAACGAGGGTGCGGTCAAGCTGGATGAAGGTGCCTCCAAGTTGAAAGAGAACCTATCCAAACTGGCCGATGGAACCGACCAACTCGAAACAGGCATTGCCCCGTTAAAAGAAGGCACTAGCACCTTGGCTCGGGGAATTGATGAGCTTCATACGGGAGCCAGCTCCCTTTCCAATGGTTTGTCCCAATTGGCGGCAGCCGGTACGAACCTCGGTGACGGAGCAGCACAAGCTGAAGCTGGCGGCAAACAATTGAAGGCTGGGATTCAATCCGCTCAGGAAGGAGCCGCAAAATTGGATGCAGGGCTGGCAGCATCCGAGGAAGGCAGCGCCAAGCTGACCACAGGACTGCAAACCTCAGTCGAAGGCAGTGGCAAAGTAAGCACAGGCGCCAAGGCCGTTGCGCAAGGTCTTGCCCAATTAGCTGAGGCCAGTCCAGAGTTAGCTGCTAACCCGGCTGTACAGCAGTTGCTGGCAGCAAGTCAAGCTGTTGCCACTGGTAGCGAACAAGTATATCAAGGGGGACAGCAATTGCTCGAAGGTAGCCAAAGCCTGCAAGCTGCACAACAGCAGCTGCATCAAGGCAGCAGCCAGTTAGTGCAGGGTGAGCAGCAGCTTTTAGAAGGAGCAACGCAGTTGTCCGCTGGACAGGGTCAGCTTGCGACTGGCCTCCAGCAGTTCAACGCCAAATTATCTGAGGCTGCCGCTGGCGGAGCCAAACTCTCAGAGGGTTCCAGTCAATTAAACACAGGTGCAGGTAAACTGGTTGACGGGTTGAACCAACTTTCAGATGGAATCACCACCATCGCAGACGGTTCCCACAAGCTGGACAATGGCGCAGGAGATTTAAAAGAAGGTACCGCCAAGTTGACCGACGGCTCTGGTGAGCTTGCCACCAAACTGAATGAAGCCGCCGATCAAACAGGCAGTGTGAAAAAGACGGATGAACTCGTAACGATGTACGCAGAGCCCGTTCAGGTGGATGAACATAAACATAACGAAGTGCCCAACTATGGAACAGGGTTCTCGCCATACTTCCTGTCATTGGGGCTGTTTGTCGGGGCATTGATTGCAACGTTAGTTGTGCCCACACGCGGCAGCTCGGTTACCGATGCGACTGGGTGGAATCGTTTTGTGAGCAGAACACTCGCGTTCACGATCATGAGTGCCGTGCAGTCCCTGCTCGCCTCATGGCTTGTAGTGTCCGGCTTGGGGCTGGAAGTACAAAGCGTGTCTTTGTTCCTTTTATTCAGTTTCGTTACCAGCCTGACCTTCATGTACATCATTCAGGCTCTGGTTACTTGGTTAGAGAATCCCGGACGCTTCCTGGCGATCCTCATGTTAATCTTCCAACTGACCACCAGCGCAGGTACGTTCCCGTTGGAGCTCATTCCAAACTGGTTGAAAGGTTTCAACCCATGGCTGCCAATGACCTATTCGGTAACCGGGTATAAAGCTGTTATTTCGAGTGGACAGTTCGGTGTGGCTTGGGATCAGATCGGAATTCTGTGCATCTTTGCCGTGATTGGTCTGGCGGCTACCTTTACGTATTTCATGGTGCATCGTACGAGTGAGGTCGAAGAAGTAAGCGGTGAGGCAGCACTTCACGTATAAAATGGGAAAATAAAAAGCAAGGCATGTGTATAAGCAAGGCCCACGTCTGAACACAGCGGGTGTTTGCTTATACACGGCCTTGCTTTTTTAGTGAGGAGACAAATGCAGCTCGCCCTTCCTCATGATCCTAATATGTAGAAGAAATAGAAGAAATCTCGCTGCTAGAGAATGCGGCAAATGCAACCAGAATGAACAAAAAGAGAATCGCATATATCGCCGTACCAATGATGCCACAGACGAGACCGGCAATGGCGAGTCCTCTTCCCTGTTCCATGCGAAGTCTGATTTCCTTAAGAGAAATAGATGCGAATACGATAGCGACAATCCCAATCAGAAATCCCAAGTATGGAATCACGATTGACAAAATCCCCAAGACTAGAGCTGCGATAGACTTGCTATTGGTTTTCGGTACTACATAAGGTGGTGGCGGAAGCGAATCGCTATAATAACGATCCACATCATTCTGACGTTGATCCAAAGGTAAATCCTCCCTGTTGGTTAAGTAGTCTCATTATACTTGATTAGCTGAGGAAATATGCTCCATTATTTGTAAATATTCCGATTTTATTAAAAAAATCCGGATTCATCGTCGACTTTCGTCGATCCAATGAACCCAGATTCCGTTTATATCCATATCTTAACTCTTCTTGCCCCTACGCTTCCACTTCCACCCTCTGCAAAAACGTACGCGTACGCGAAAGCTTCGGATTGCCAAAGATCTGCTCCGGAGGTCCAGCCTCGGCAATTTCGCCGTTATCCATGAAGAAGACACGATCCGCGACATCGCGGGCAAAGCTCATCTCATGGGTGACGATCATCATCGTCATATTCTCCTGTGCCAACTGCTTGATGACACGCAGGACTTCTCCGGTCAGCTCAGGATCGAGTGCCGATGTCGGCTCGTCGAACAACAGAATGTCAGGCTGCATCATCAGTGCGCGAGCAATGGCTACGCGCTGTTTCTGTCCACCCGACAGGTTGGCGGGATAGGCATCCGCCTTGTCAGACAGCCCTACTTTACCGAGCAATTCCAGACTGCGCTGCCGGATGATCGCCGAGCTTTCTTTTTTCAACGTCTTCGGTGCCAGTTCCAGATTCGCCTGTACCGTCAGATGCGGAAACAAGTTGAAATGCTGAAAGACCATGCCCATGCGATCCGTAATCTTCCGTATATCCGCGCCGCCCGCGTACGTTCCGCTCTCAGCCAGCGTCTGGCCTTGAATGCGAATCGATCCACCCGAAATATCCTCGAGATGAATCAGGCTGCGCAGCATCGTACTTTTACCAGAACCCGAAGGTCCGATCACGGCAATGACTTCACCCGGCTCCACGTGGAACGATACCTGCTTCAATACATCAAGTGTACCGAATGATTTTCTTAATTGATTCACTTCTATAATATGTGTCATATGCAGACAGTCCTTTAATTGATCAGATTGGATAACTTCGTAAACTTCTGTTTCGTGCGCGTTTACTCAAATGTATAACGTTTCTCCAGTGCCTTGAAGAACAAGGTGAGTACCATGGTCAGCAACAAATAAATAATACCGGCAATCAGGAACGGTGTCAGACGGAAATCACGGTTTACCGCGGCCTGTGCGTAATGCAGCAGCTCAGGTACAGCCACAGCATACAGCAACGCCGTATCTTTGATTAACGTAATCGATTCATTCGCCGTCGCAGGCAGCACAACCCGGATCATCTGTGGGATGATGACTTTCGTCATCGTCTGCCATTTGCTTAGGCCCAGTACCTGTGCAGCTTCATGTTGTCCTTTATCAATGGAAAGCAATCCACCTCTGAAAATCTCGGCAAAGTAAGCACCATAATTCAAAATAAAGGCCAGTGCTGCCGCCGTGAAGCGGTCAAATACAAGATACTCCCCTACGCCTGGAAGCAGCGGCAGACCGAAGCAGAAGAACAACAGCTGAAGCATCAGCGGCGTTCCCCGCATCACATAGACGTACGTATGAGCGATCCACGCCAGTGGCTTGAATCGGCTTTTCATCAATAAGGTTACTCCAAATCCAAGGGGTACAGACACTACAATCGCCAGTAAAAATAAAAAGATCGTGGTCTGTGCCCCTTCAAGCATGGGCTTCATAACGCCCAGTAAATACTCCCAGCTCATCGCAATCGGCTCCTCTAATCTGTTAACCCCGAATTCCGCAGGAGACTTGCTCCTTTTTGGAATCCGGGGTCATGTTGTTTACTACATATGTCAGGCAAACGGCCTGATCCTATTTCAAAACTTCATCCTCACCAAACCATTTGGTGGAAATCTCGGCTGCTGTTCCATCGGCATTCAGCTCATCCAATGCCTTTTGCAGCTGGTTCAGCAGTTCTTCATTGCCTTTTTTCACACCAATACCGTATTGTTCCGGAGCAAGGGATTCATCCAGCAATTTGAATGTGCCCTCTTCCTTCGACATGTAATATCTCGCGACCACTTCGTCAATGATGACTGCATCCAGACGTTTGGTTTTGAGATCGGTCAGCGCAAGTACATTGTCCGGGAACTCGGACGCATTCACTTTATCCTTCAGCGGACTTGCCGCGAGTGCATCTGCCGCAGAGGAAAGCGCCTGCAATCCTACATTTTTGCCATCCAGTTCATCCAGCTTCGTGATCGGTGAATCTGCGAGTGTAACTGCAACCTGACTATTCTCCAGATACGGCTTCGTGAACAACACTTTATCTTTCCGCTCATCCGTAATCGTGTACCCGTTCCAGATCAGGTCGATGCGGCCGCTGTTCAGCTCCGATTCTTTGGAAGACCAGTCAATCGGCTGGAACGTAATTTCTTTCCCCATTTTCTCTGCTGCTGCTCTTGCGTAATCAATATCGAAACCTACAATTTCATTCTTGTCATCCCGGAAGCCCATTGGAGCGAATTTATCATCTATCCCCACGATAATGGCATTATCATCCTTGCTTCCCGAACTGGAACAACCCGCCACAACAATCATGCATATGCTGATCAATAATAAAAATATAGCTTGTTTTCTCATCTCTCTAACCCCTCCATGTCTATAACCAAAACCCAAACGCTTTAGTTCGTTACCACGTTATCAGAGCCTTATAATAACATAGCATGGGAGAAGAGTCGAGCATGTTGCCAAGTTCATTCGTATCTATTCCGGTCAATTGTCAACAATTTGTGAAAAAGCTTCTTTCACTTGCGCCGGTTCCACCAGCTTCTTACGCACCGATGCATCCCACTTATCCGGTTCCTGGAGCGTCTTCAGTTCCGTTCCAGCCCATTGCTGGGCGGCTTCACGGCTCAAAGTATATTGAACATCCTTAAATGAATAAAGCACATGCTCCAAATTATCAATCCATACAAAATTGGCAGCAGCATTATATACAAGGATTTGTTTCAACTCTTCGGGCTTCATATCACTGGCGTTCATCCTGTATTTAATCTGAGCCGTAAATGTCTTTGGATACAACTGATACCCATTCAACTGGTCGCTTAGAGGCAAGGCCTGATTTAAATGGCTGAGATTGGAGAAGTCTCCCATATAAGCACTGCGATATTTCGCTAATGCCGCAAAATCATGGGTTAACGGATCTTGCTGCTCCGCTTCATATTGTGCCTGCTTGGCCTCTATTCTCGGATTAACAACACCCTCAACCACAATGACACCACAAATACCGAGAATAACCAGTGCAATAATCCATTTATTCTTTCCCGTCATAAGACATCACCGACCTCATACTTGCCCACAATCCGATACGCCCTCTGCACGATCAAAGGAATAATAATACTTAGCAAAGGTATGGCAAAGGCAATCGCGATTACCGTAAATTGATAGGGTCCTTCTACCTGAATCGGACGACTATACCAGATGTTGCTTCCAAATCGCAGCGCAGCCTGTGTTCCCCACAGCACAACGATGAGCCCTGCCCATAACCACCATACTCTGCGCGTCCATTGCCATAACACAGGTATTCGAATTACGGTTATGTCCTCTGGATCAGCCGAAGTATTTTTATTTTTCAACATATAAAATACATACATTCCACCCACAATCACACTCATGAGCATGAGCAAGTTGTTAATGGTTGCACCTTGGATCATGACTCTCATTGGAATGGTAATGATCCAGGCGATAAGACAATAGATCAAGGCAGACTGCAACACCGCAGTCCAATAAGGAACACGCTGTACCCTGCGATGGTCACTCATGATCTGATCTATACCAGCTGCATGCTGAATAGCGGTCTGAAAAGCCTGCTCTTCGTCCATTCCCTGCTCCAAATAATCTTCGATTCGTGCAGCAAGATTGCTGTGAATCTCTTCCTTTAACTCCCGATTGGCTAACGTATCCTGCGCGCGATCGAAAAGACGATTCACATGGCGGGTAATGCGAGCTTCTAATGTCATATCCCTTCATCTCCCTTTTCCCCGGAAATAATCATGCAGTCAATCAATGTTTTGGCTGCGTGCCAAGCTTGAACCTGCTGTGTATAAGCTTCCTGGCCCTGCGTTGTAATCCGGTAATATTTGCGTCGTCCTCCCTGGGTCTCTTCCCCCCAGTAGGATTCCACATATCCACTCTTCTCCAGCCTTTTCAGACTGGAATATAGCGTCGGTTCCTTTAATTCAAACCGTTCTCCACTCTTGCGATAAATTTCCTTAATAATGCTATAGCCGTAGTTATCCTTCAGTATAAGTACACTCAGAATAATGGGGTCAATGTTGCCTCGAATTAGATCACTGTTAATCGCTTGCTCATCCATCTGCCAGGTTCACCGACTTTCTTCAATCCTGGGTATACTATAAGACATATTACTATGTCTGTAAAGGTAATATGTATCGCATGGTAAATATACATCGCAATGAGCAACATTCTTCTCTTACTTCTCGTCTGGAAGATATTAGGGAGGTGGATACAATAAAAATCTTCAATAGTATGGGAACGTTGATCTCACTGTTGTTCCTTACAACTTTGCTGATATTATCCGGCTGTAATCCTACTTCAATTAATGGTACAAACGGAACTGCCTCGCCCCCAACAACTAATCCAAAGGAAGGCGAAATGGGATCACAACAGGAGAAAGCTCAGGAAGCGGAGCCCAACTTACCCCAGGAACTGCCTACACCAATTATTAAGAGCAAAAGCGGCATCTCCATTCCTTCTGTACAGGGCAGTTATTGTTGGAGTGGAACGTGCGCTGATTACGCTAGCCTAAATTTTGAAGACAAAAGTCCGATCTCAGTTCTTGCCGGTGAGGAAGTATCCATAGATATGGGCATAGATATCCCCCCGGATGAGATAAGTATTTCTGAATATGTGGACAACCGCAGTCAACCCATTACTTCAACGGGTGGGACCTTCCAACTTCCCAAGGAACCAGGGACATATTATTACGGAGCATTTGTCCGCTGGTCTTCCCCTCAAGATACACAGATCAGCCTGGGAGATACTTCTTTTGCATTTGTGGTTCGTGTTGTGGAGAAAAAATAACACCAAACAGGGCCCCTCCACTACCGGAGAGGGCCCTGTTTACTGTTTATATTTCGTTATTTCTTTCGATCATATTCCCATTTATATTCCGTTGTTGTACATCCTATCTTTATCTATTGCTGCACTTTCTCGCGATCTTTCCCTTTATCCGATTCACCCGCATTTTTGTTGGCGGCATCGCGATCCTGCTGCATCTCTTCAACGGTTTTCACTTTGAGACGTGCAGCACCTTCATATTCCTTCGTTGGAATCAGATTGCCCGCAGCGAGTCTTGCTTCTGCCGCGCCAATGGCATCACCATATTGTGGCAACCACTCGGCTTGAGCGACCAGCATTTCGTCGACCATTTGCCAGATTTCTTTTGGATTACATACTGCACCCACGAGTGGGTCCATCATGAACGCCTGACGCAATAGTTTGTCGTCACCATGTACAGCAGCTTCAACCGCAAGCCGTTGTACGGAAATGCTTACGTTACACACGGCAGCCGGACCGAGCGGCAGATCGCCTACATGTGGCATCGAAATGCCGTTGCGGTCCACATACCCCGGTGCTTCGATGATGGCATCATCCGGCAGGTTGGAGATCACACCATTATTAACTGTATTGAAATGTCCGCGGTATACGCGCCCCGTCTCCAACCCTTCTATAATGTAGGAACCATGTTCTCCGCCGCGTTTTTCTGCAACAAATTGCATCGGCTCATCCTTCATCCAGTTCGGGAAATCGGTCTCAAACCAATTTCTACCCTCTGTACATACGCGTAAATAACCGCCTGTCTCGCCATTAATCCAGTTGCCCAGATCAATCCAATCCTTGATCTCTTCCGGACGTTTTCGGTACCAAGGTACATATTCACTAAGGTGACCATTGGATTCCGTACTGTAATAACCAAATCTGCGCAGCATATCGATCCGCACTTTCTCGGTGCGGCTGTACTCCGGATGTTTCTCGAAGGTTTCGAGCAAATCGCCTGTAAGATCTTTGCCTTCATGGGACGCCTTGATGTACCAGGTCTGATGATTAATTCCGGCACACACGATATCCACTTCATTCATTTTCAGTCCAAACGCTTCCGCAATCTGGTGATGCCCATGCTGTACGCCGTGACATAGTCCAATCGTACGCACACCGCCGTACTTGTTGCAGGCCCATGTCAGCATGGCCATCGGATTGGAATAATTGAGGAGCAGCACATCCGGTGCGCTTTGCTCGCGAATATCTTTGCAGATGTCGAGCATTTCGGCAATTCCGCGCTGTCCATACATAATTCCACCTGCACACAATGTATCCCCTACACATTGATCCACCCCATATTTGAGCGGAATATCCACATCGGTTGCAAAAGCTTCCAACCCACCCACACGGATTGTACACAGCACATACTTCGCGTCCTTGAGCGCTTCTCTCCGGTCCGTTGTTGGCTGAATCTGAATATTCAGCCCATTCTCGCGGATATCCCGCTGACACAGCTCGGTAACCATGTCCAGATAGTGTTGATTGATATCGCAGAAAGCAACCTCAATATTGTTAAACTCCGGTACCGCTAGCAAATCCCGCAGCAACCCCCGTGTAAATCCGATACTGCCTGCCCCGATAAATGCCACTTTAAACGACATGCACAGTTCCTCCCGTAATCCGAGTATATTCGTCCCGGTTAATGATCTCACTTTATGAAATCATTGTAGCAACGGGCTATAAGGAAGCGTTATCAAAATCATGACCTCTTCACAACAAGGTTGTCAAAAATCCTCACTTTTGTATCCATCGCGCCGTACTATCCAGATAAACTGCACGATTTATTCTTCAGCGGGATAATGACTAACATGTCGCTCCATCGAGGAACGGAATTCAACCGGAGTTTGGCCCGTATACTTCTTGAATAACATATGAAAATATTGTCTGCTCCCCACCCCCACGTAATCGGAAATTTCGGAGATTGGAATATTCGTCTGTTGCAGCAGCATCTTTGCCTTCTCCATTCGTAGCATCGTGAGATAATCCGTAGGCGTGCGCTTCGTGTGCTGGCGAAAAATACGATGCAAATAGCCCGGATGCAGATTCACTGCTGCCGCAATATCCTTCATCTGAATATTGCGATCCATATTGTGATGCATGAATTCAATCGTACGTTTCACGTACAGCTCCGTCTGATCCAGCGCACTTCGGTTGATTTCCCCTCGAAGTCGTGCGACCCTAACCAGCAGTTGGATAAAAAGTGTACGTACCAGCGTCCCCTGCTCAGGGGATTTCAGATCCCGGGCTTCGCGATGATGTGAGCGTTCCTCCGGAGGAATAATCCGCATGGGTGCAGAAGGTCGTCCCTGCTCCATCAGACCGCGCTGATCCAGCTCCAGCACCAGGCTTTTCATAATGTGATACACCTCTTCCGGGTCAGGCAGTACCAGATAAGGCGAGTCTTGTGTTAGAAAAGCATGGACTTCTTCCTCTTCCTGCGCGATCTGGCGAATGGAAGGCTGCCCTGGCTCCGATCTGGCAACTCCAAATTCCACATTCAGCATGCGGCACGGGACGCCATCTTTCACCAGCAGACGGTGCGGAACCCCCGCGTCCAGCAGAATGAATTGCCCTTTTTTCAGTACAGCCTGTTCCGAGCTGCCATCCGGCATCTGTACATCGACCCGGCACATTCCCGAAATAATGTACATGATCTCCGTGGAATCATGATCGTGATAGGACATCTGGTAGTTGTCCCATTGCTTGTAATAGTACGCATAGAAACGCGGTCCATAGTCCTCCATGCGCAGTTTCTCCTGAAACAGACTGCCTGTCCAATGTTTTGCTTCCAATGCCTTGCACCTCCGTTGCTTCAACGATCCTCACTTTTCTCCATTGTAGCAAGTCCTGGCGATGTATAGCATCATGTAAATGAAAAACATTGCGATTATAAATTAGATAATTATATAATTAGCTATGAATCTAATCATTTTTTTATCCAATCTATAAGCAGGAGGTCTTGAGGATGAAAACTACATTTTTTCTGGTGAGACATGGGGTCAAAGAAAAGCAAATTGGAGATGTACCCCTCACATCCGAAGGAGTAGTACAAGCTAAGTCAACAGCACTTTATTTGTCTAATGTACCTGTCACCAAGATCATTGCAAGCCCACTTCGAAGAGCAATCGACACAGCGGCGCATATTGCTCTCCAAACAAACGTGACAGTGACTGAGGACCAGCGTCTGCGGGAACGCGCCAACTGGGGTGACCTGCCTGAACAAACCTTCGAAGAATTCATTGCGATGTGGGACAGATGCACATCCGATCCAGACTTCCTGCCACCCGTAGGCGACTCATCTAAGCAGGCAGGCGAACGTTTGGCCTCTTCCCTAACGGAATTGGTGAATGTAGATTCACCAGATAGCTATATCGTTATCGTTACTCACGGCGGGTTAATTACGGATTTTCTCGTAAACACATTTTCAGAGCATGAACTTAATGTCTGGCATCCTGATTTTATAGCCATGCAAAGTCAACTGATTCCCGAATGCTCCATCACCACATTGATCCATGAGAACGGGAACTACACCATTCATGATTTTGCATCCGTAAAACATTTGGAATGATGATGTCGTCAGTCGCGTCGGTTTAGCCATATCAAAAAAACTCCGGGTAACCTCCCGTACGCCTAAACGCACCGAGGTTACTCCAGAGTTCCGCTATATCACCATACAGGTATTGCGTTCTTCAAGCCCAACCTTCAGAGGATCATATCATCTACGTTTTGGGCCACTTATCACTTATCATCTATCATCTATCATCTCTTACTTCTCACTTTCCACCCTTACCCGACTTGGGCGTGTGGAACTTGGGTAGTGTAACCTTCGACCAGTCGATATCCGATGCCATGTAGAAGGATGGGTAAGACGGTTGATTGTATCCACTGTTCTGTCCGGCAATGCCGACACGATACATCGCGTCATGCATCAGCGTGTACAGTTTGCGATCTGTCTTCTCGGTGCTCAGATAGATGCGGATCGCCGAGCTGTCTTCGGTTCTGACCAGCATCTCTTCCCGCCAATCCCCAAAGATATCCGCTACGAGAGATGGCGTACCCTTGGTATAATTGTTGGTCAACGTTCCGGTTGCGGTCAGCAGCGTGCCCCGATTCCAATCCTTAATCGTAGGTGTGACATCGATGGCACCGTCCACGATCTGAGTTGTCATATCGCCTGCCCAGCGAATATTCATATTGGTCCCAGGGGCTTTATCACTTATTTTCTCACCGCTGGCTGTCCACAATCCCACGGCCCATGTCTCCAGCCCACGGCGGGTCGGGTCCACATCACCAATCATACCGCGTCCGGTATCTTTGCCTGTATAGCCGCCATAGATGACTTCACCAGTCTTCGCATCCCGCAGGGAATATCCGTACGGCGCCCAAGGACCACCCTCATGCACCATAAAGATCTCCAGTCCCGGACGATCCGGATCAATATCCGCTACATGAAGCGCATCCCCATGGCCCAGACGTGCAATCGTTCCCGGAGCAGCACTCTCCGCAGGCATCAGATCCTTGGAGCTGTACAGCACACTGCCATCATGATCAATCGTGGCCGAGCCGTATACAATCTCCTGTTTGCCATCTCCGTCCACATCAGCGACACTGAAATAGTGCGCGCCTTGCGTTGTAATCGAGCCATACACCGGATCTGTACCATCCACCCCATGTGGACCGTCATTGAACGGGTTCTTCATCGGTGTCCAACCACTGTCTACCTTCCATTCACGTTTGAGCTTTTTGCCATCCCAGTTGTAGGCGACCATGGTGGAACGTGTGTAGTACCCGCGTGCAAAGATTGCAGACGGTTTCTTCCCATCCAGATATGCCACCCCTGCCAGGAAACGATCTACCCGGTTCGCCGGTTCAATACGCGCCATCGCGTAATCGCCCCACATCAATCCATCATCCTGCCGTCCCGGCTCATACGGAATGGTCTCCAGCTCTTTGCCTGACCCTCCTTCGAACACCGTTACATACTCAGGCCCATCTACGATGAAGCCTTCGAACTTGCGCAGCTCATTCTTGCCACTGCGGCTTGGTGCATACACATCGATGAAGTAATCGGCCAAGCTCTCAGCATCCTTCTGAGACAATGGATAACTATACTTTTTCTCCATCCCAAAAGCTTCCTCCAGCGTAGCAGGCCAGTTGCCCTTCACGACCTCTTCATGTTTATGCCAGTTCTTGAACATATCCACAACATGATCATAATAGCCATCTGCACTTAAACGGTAATCATCTTCATTAGAGTAACCAGCCTTACGATCCTGCTTCGGAAGGGTGATGTACTTCTCGGACGTCACTTTTCCTTTTTTGTTATATTGGATTATCTTGGTGCCCGGAGCGGTCTTGAACATCATCTCAGCCTTGCCATCCCCGTCAAAATCATAAACGAGCATCTGTGTATAATGAGCACCCGAACGGATGTTTACCCCGAGATCGATTCGGTACAACAATTGTCCGTCCAGCGTGTAACAATCCACGTAAGTTTTACCGGTGTAGCCTTTTTGAGAGACATCCTTGGCGTTAGAAGGGTCCCATTTTACAAAAAACTCATACTGTCCGTCCCCGTTCACATCGCCCACACTCATATCATTCGCAGAATACGAGTAGGCTTCTCCTACTGGCGTCACGCCATCAGCCGGTTTTTGCAAAGGAATATCAACGTAGCCGTTCGCCCAAGGTTTGACGGATGCACTGCGTTTGCTCTCCTTGCCCTTCTGGCTTACCGCTGCCACTTCATAACGGGACGACGATTTGCCTGCGGCATCAGCATAGTTGGTGCTGTCGGTGACCGTAGCAATCTTTTTGCCATCACGATATACGTTAAAATCTGTACCTGTCAGACCTTTATCGCTATACCCTGTGGCCTCATCACCAAGCAATCTCCAACTGAGAAAAACCCCCTCTGAAGTAGACGCCGCGACCAGACCGCGATCCAAATATTCAAGCTGAATGTCTTTCAAAGAACCACCTCCCTTATGTGACTGCAGGCTGGCTTCAGCCGCGCTGTTCTCATTGGAAGCTGCCGCTCCGCTCGCACCCGCTGTTCCCGCAACGAGCAAAGCAACGCTTAGTGCCGAAGACAGCATTTTGGCTGCAAGTGGCAAACGTACCTTTTTACGATTGGAGTGCATACCTGAAACCGATCCTTTATGTATCGGCGCTGTTGTTTTGGATTTCATCGACCTTCACTCTCCTTGAGACAGAATGGGTGATGCTTGTGGTTGTGTCTGGATCGTTGCGGCATCCTTCAATCCTACAGACGTTCATATCCTTCACATTTCACTGAATGCGCTTACAAAAATAATAGAGAATAATCTGCTTGAACAGACTTCTCGGACTTCTTCGATTCCATCCCCCTTCCATTGCCTCTCCATCAGAGCAGTTTCATCCTGCCCATCGGGTATTATTATAGACATCCTACCTCCTGCGACATAGGCAAATATCCGTCCAAAACGATCAATATTCAGTGTTGTTCAGAAAAAATTTAGGGATTCAAACCGACGAACGAACCTGTCCGAAGGAAGATTCAGGCTCACCGCCAATTCTTTTCTAACGAATCTCACACACCCTATTGGGGCGTAAAACTCCAACAACGAATCCTAAAGAACCTCAGTAACCTTATTCGGACCAAAACGGGTCTAAGCGGGGCTAAATCCACCCCAATTTACTGAATAGCGTGTCTAGGATTCGTTAGAATTTCCAACTGCACCATATCACCAATATAGCGTCTACTCTGTTCGTTAGAAAAGAAAGAGGGCTGTCGCCAGATCATTTCCATGATCAGAGGACAGCCCTGCTTCATACGTCCGTTCACACATCCCTAATTTCGGATCTTCAAGCGGCTCTTAAACGCTTCATCAGTGAACTTCATTTTTCACAACCGAACCAACTGTATTACATTCCTATTAAGGCTCAATGCCCCAGACCAGAGTGCCACCTTTATAAAGAGTTACCTTGTTCCAGTCCTGATAGGATGTTTTGGTTGGATCGTAGGAATAATCATTGGATTCATCAAAATTGCTCCAGTCCGTTTTGTACATACGAAGCTGGATATCCCCGGATTGTGCACCTGCCTGAATCGAACCTGCTCCAGCAGTAAAGCTGAGCTCCACATAGGAATCGGTGAACGTGCGCTGGATGTTAGCACCGCCCACCTGTGCCCAGTCGATCGCAGAGTCCATCGCTGCGGTGCCTTCTTTGGAGAAGTAATAACGGATTTTCAGATCACTCAGGTTTACAGCCGTGTTGCCTACGTTTTTGATGTTAAAGAATGGCTTGATCTGATTATCTGCTGCGTTCGTATCTCCTGCACGATATTGCAGAACCAGGTCACTGGTCGGAACGACTACACTTTGTGGTGTTGCGGAAGCTGCGGCAGAATTGGCACTTTCCCCAGCAGCGTTCACTGCACTAACCACATAATGATAGGTCGTTCCATTGGTCAGACCTGTATTGGTGTAGGATATGCCGCTCACGCCCGCAGCAACCGTCGTGAATGGACCCGATGCACTCAACGCCCGTTTCACGTTATAACTTGTCGCTCCTGCAGAAGCCGCCCAGGACAAGCTAATTTGCGCATTGCCAGCCGTAGCCGTCAGCGCTGTTGGCGCAGCAGGAGCAGTCACACCTGCAACGGGTACAGCACTTTTTACAGCCGAATTGGCACTCTCACCTGCGGCATTTACGGCACTAACCACATAATAGTAGGTTGTACCGTTGATCAGACCTGTGTTGGCATACGATGTTCCGGTCACGCCCGCAGCAACCGTCGTGAATGGACCCGATGCACTCAACGCCCGCTTCACGTTATAACTGGTCGCACCTGTGGAGGCGGTCCAGCTCAGGGAAACCTGTGCGTTGCCCACTGTCGCAGACAGTGTTGCCGGAGCTGCTGGAGCTGTCGTTCCACCCCCTCCACCATTGCTGTCGGGAAGAACAGGGAATGAGTTTTGCACCAGCATAACGAATTGATCATGGAACCAGTGACCCGACACCGGTGCGTTAGGCAGTGCACCGGTCAATACACCATCACGTGTCGTGAATGTTGGATCACACATCCGGTCGAAGCCTTTTCCTTCGTTATTCGGAATTTCCGAGCTGGAGCCATCAGATTCCCCTGGAGGTTTGACCCATACATAGGCATCCAGATGGGCTGGTCCTGGTGCTGCTTTTGGTGCTTCACCTATGCCTGCTCCGCTGTTGTTACACCAGTTCCCCCGGTGATCCCGCTTATCCACACGCCCGGAGTTCACGTACGTGTTAATATCACTGCCTGTGGCAGACGTTGGACGGTTAACCCCGCCCCACCCATTGCGGCTGGTATCAATCAGGAAGCCTGTGCTGGCCGGCCAACCTGCTTGTACAAATCCGCTATACAGTGCAGCAGTGAAATCGGTTTCGTCAAAGTACGGATTCCACTCATAAAACTTGGAGGACTTGATCGGTTGTCCGCCGATGTTCAGATCCGGGTTGGTCAAATTCGGTTCGCTCAGGGGTGTGCTATTCGCTGTGTTCGTGATGAATCCGTCTGCGCTGCTTAGACCTGCCGTTGTTCCTTGGACAACGCTAGTATAGAGCGAGATTGCACCTGTACGGTTGTTATCCCAACCAAGCCAGCCGGAGTGACCAATATCCAGGTAGTTGTACACATTCGGAACGGCATGCAGCTTTTCCAAAGCATATTTCACGCCAGCTTCGTAGATGCCTGTTGAACTCGCCTGGGCACAGGCTGGTGTACTGAGGTTGGTTACCAGATTGGGAAGACTGTCCGGCTCAATGATGGCAATGATGCGAATGTCCTGATATTTAGGTTCTGCAAAAATATCGGCGATTACATTGATATAATCATTTTTATACGTCTGCAGCGCCGCCTGTGTTAGTGGAAGTTCACCATTGGACGCAAGAGCATGACAATCCCGGCCCGGCAGGTTGTAGATTACGAATGAAGCGGTAATCGGAGTGCCTGCTTTCTTTTGTGCCAAAGCGGCATCCAGATGCTGCTCCACACTTTTGCGTCCAGCATTGTCTGTTCCACCATGAATGGCGGCAATACGGTCGATCCAAACTGCCGTTGGATAGGATTTGACCGTTTCCATCTTGGCTTTTAACGACGCATCACTGGTGAGAGCAATGGACGTATCCACGAGAGCGGAATAATCCTGGTTTAAATACGCCGTAGCTCCGACAAACGGATTATCCACATGTGCTTCAGCCGCCTGACTCACTCCTGGAGCCATGCCTGGGAAAATGCCCGCTGCGAGCAGCGTTGCTGCCAGCATTTGTTTCACACTTCTGCGAAGGATTTTTCCGCCTCTCGATAAGGTTTTCGATTTTGTCATTAGGGTTCCACCTTTCCTGTGGTTGGATTGGGTATATACTCATGTCTGATCCTCTGTGTCGGCAAGATGCTATGCACGGTAGAGAACATAATGATGAGCTGTTGGAACTTCACCTCCATGAATGCAGTCAAATTGGGACAAGCGTAGGTCAACAACAATAGAGCCTGAACTGTAACTAGAAACAGAGATTGTGTCTTACACTGGGGTTAAGTGATAAATCAAGGGGGATAACATCTGTAGGTGTGTGCGGGTGATCTTCGGTGAACGACTTTCAATGCATACTCAGACTTCAATTTAGTAAGCGCTTACTTTTAGAGGTTTTAAAAAAAGGCTACCCTCGATACAAACCTCACATCGCGTGTCCACCTCCTTATGAATCTGATTATACTCTATGTAAATATTACTGTAAATTGAATTTATTAAATATTATTATAATTAATTCCATAAATCAGGCAGGAATTTTGAGATGTGCCTGCCCAAGCCATAAGAAAGGCTCATCACGGACTTATCCCCCGTAATGAGCTAATTCACATCGTATATTTTCATGCTCTCTTTTTATGGAAGCACTACAATATCCCCCGGTTTCAAACCGTTCAGTACTTCCGTCTTGTCATCCGTCTCGATGCCTGTTTGAATCGTCTGCTGTGCATACTGCCCGTTGCCTTGATCCAGCATTACATATGCCGTATCCTGATCACGCATGACCGCCAGCGTGGGAACCACCGTCGCTTTCTCCTTACGCAGCGTTTCAATCTTGCCCTCCAGACTTAATCCACCGATCAACTTGGCGTTTGGCTTCAGATCAATGACAATATCGAATTGGGAAGGCTGCTTGAGATCTGTTTCCGTTCCCTTTTTGGCAAACTTGGAGATTTTCCTGACCTTTCCGGTTAACGCAACCTCCTTATTGCCCGTCATATGTACGCTTACAGGCATACCAGTTTGAATTTTGAAAATGTCCTGCTCACTAATGGTCGCCACAAATTGCAGTTTGCCCGTATCTACAATGGTACCCACATACTGACCTTCGCTCATCATACGTGTCTTGGTCTCCGTATCATTCATCAGAAACACGCCGGATACCGGCGCATACACGGTGGATAAACCGATAACCGCCTTCTTTGCCTGAACCTCCTGCTCCTTCACAGCGATGGATTCCTTGTTCATTTCGTTGGTCAGTCGTTTGGTCTCCCGCTCGGCGAAGGCTTTCTTCCGCTCTTCTTCGGTGACCCCTAATGGCTCGGAACCGTTTCCCTGATTAAGACCAATCTCATTTAATTGTGCTTCCAGCCTCGATTTCTCAATATCGGTCTCCAACTGCTGCACTTCTGTCTGTAATGCTTTCGAATCAAGCGAGAACATAACGGCTCCCTTACGAATGGGCTCGCCATTCTCCACATTCCACTGCTTTATTTTCGAGGCAAAAGGAGCGTAAACATCTGTCTGCTTGGCATAAACCGATTTGCCTTTGACCTGAATTTCCTGCGTGACCGTCTCCTGAGTGACTTCAAATGTGATGGGCTGCGGTGCCTCAATGGGCGCTTCGGGTACCGGTTTATATTGTTGGTATAGGAAATATCCAGCACCCGCGAGCAGTCCGATCATGATGATTCTCTTTATCCATTTGCTTATTGCCGAATTCTTCATTGCCGTTATGTCCCTTCATTGAATCTGTCTGCTGATTCTGTCTGTTCAATCTTTAAACTTTGCATTCTCTGTATCTCTCTGCTTCATTTATGCCGATTTGATCACCTGTAACGCATTCGTACGCGAGGCACTAATCGCCGGATAGATTCCCGAGAGCACTCCGGTTAATACCGCAAACGCTATTCCAGCAGGCAGAGCTGACGTCTGAATGACCACTTGGAGAGGTGTGCTTGCCTCCATCGAGATTTGCCCTTGGAGCAGTCCGTTTACCCCCTGGATGGCTCCATAAGCGATGAAGACACCGACAATCCCGCCCAATACCCCAAGTACAGCGGCCTCTGTAATGAACATCTGCCGGATCTGCCACAGATTGGCTCCCAGCACCTTCATGACACCGATCTGTTTGCGTCGTTGATGCGTGGACATGATCATCGCAACAATAATGGACAGCGAAGCCAGCAGCATGACGAATATTCCAATGCCCATAGCGGCCTTCTGGTACATGCCGAGCTGCTCCTTCATCGCCTGCTCCTGATACAGGTTGCTGTCTGTCATCAGTGTCAGCTTCTGAATCTGCTCCTGCACCTGTGCCACATACTTCTTGTCCTCCACCTTTACGAGCGCCGAGTTCAATCGTCCTGCTGCCGCGGCCTGTGCCTGACTGCTCTGGAACTGTTCGGCGAGCATCCGGGCGGTTTCGAGGGAAACATAGACCTTTTTGTCATACATGGCATTATTCTCACTCATGCCGCCAGGAACTTTCAGCACACCTGTCACTCGCAAAGGCGAGCTTGTTTTGACTTTGGACGCATCATTCATGTCCTGATATTTAAGATTAAACTGTGCCTGAAATAGCTCGGTTTGAGTAGACATCAACGCCATGTATTGCTGTAGAAACTCGTCATTAAACGAGTCTTCCATGAGCTTGGCATTCAGTTCACGTATGACCTCGGCGTCCACAAGTCCGAAGGTTGCACCGTAATTCGCAATAGCGGCTCCGCTAATTCCCGATGCACCCCCTTTGTCAAAACGGTAGCCAAAACGGCTTAATGACCCAAGCTCTGTACCGATGACTTCCACATTGGAGCTCTTGCCATCCAGCGTTGCCATCTCCAACATATCCAGCTTCAGCATCGGAGCAACGGCGACGACATGCGGAAGGCTGGCGATAATATCGATTTTCCGAGCCGTTAGCGCTCCGCGTTCAAAGGTAGACGTTTGCCCACTGCTCCCGCTCCCACCCGAGTTGATGCCTTCATTCGGAGATACTGTAATCTCATCCATTTTGTAATTCTCGTTTAACGTTTTCTCACCATAGACCTGTACCGACTGCCCCACACTTAATGCGATAATCATGGCAGCACATCCGATGGACAGACCAATCATGCACAGTAAGGTAACCACCTTCCTGCGTACAATCTGTCCCCATGACATTCGCAACACATCCAGAATTCTCACAACCGCTCTCCTTGCTCTACTGCCTTGGACTGGCCACTCTTCACCAAGCATCCGTCCTGCAATGTAATGACAACCTGCATTTGCTCCGCCACTTCCGCCTCATGCGTAACAATGACAAATGTCGTATCCATCTCCCAATTCAGCTGTTGCAAAATGGAAATGATCTCTTCCTCCGTGCGCGTATCCAAATTCCCGGTAGGCTCGTCTGCAAATATGACGGACGGCTCCGTAATAAGTGAACGTGCAATGCTGACGCGCTGCTGCTGTCCTCCCGATAGCTGGGAAGGGAATAATTCGGACTTGCCGACAAGGCCTACCTGTTCCAGCAGGTGCATCGCCTTTTGTTTACGTCGTGATGGGCGAATGCCCTGAAATACGAGCGGCAGCTCCACATTTTCCCGAATCGTCAGGTTCGCCAGCAACTCATACGCCTGAAAAATAAAGCCAATATGTGTCCGGCGGAATTCAGCCAACCGGTTCTCACTCATACGCACAATATCCTGATCCGCAATGAGGATCTTGCCAGTGTCCGGCTTCATCAGACCTGCCATTAAGTGCAGTAACGTCGATTTGCCTGAACCGGAGCTTCCCAGCAGTGCAACCATCTCGCCCTTGCCCACGGATATGTTAATGTCCTGCAATACGGGAACGATCCCTTGTGCATTGCGGAACGTGTGTGACACCTGTTCTACTCGCAGCATGAATCCGGCTTCCTCTCATCGATGTAATAGAGGTAATTATAGCCATCAGATGTATCGGTCCAATCTGGACTTGTATCCAATTTGTAAAATCATCCTTTACACCATTGGATCGAGATGCGATTGAAATGCCCTCTTTGGATTTATGCAAAATACTCGAATCACAAAAAGGCCCTATAGGTTGAGTCCTTGCGTAGCGACTTCATTCCATAGGGCTCTTATGTCTGAGCGTTCCATATTCACATCTTTACCACGCTCGGAAGCTAAATCGGTATAACTCGCTTTTTTCCATGGAGCTCCCAACAACAAAGAGATTACTGTCATTCCATTTCAATTTGATAAAGTAATCGATATTCCGGTAGATAATCGTATCGGACCCCAGTTTGCGATCATTCAGATAGGCAATGTGAACCTCATTCTTCTGTCCTTCAAGTGTCAGAAAATAAGCAATGCGAGACTCCTCTTCATCCAGATCGAAGCTCCAGATGGGCCCTTTGACCAGCAGCTCAAACTTCTTGGTATCCGCTCGGTACCTGTACAATCCCTGTTCGTTATTCATCATACCTTGAATCAGCATATCCCCATTCTTCAATACTTTGAATTGCTGTATATCCTGGGCAGAGGGGTATGCGGTAATATCATTTTTGTCGTTAAGAGAGAAGCTATAAACTGCGTAATTTTCTTTCAGTTTGACCAGCACATACACCTTGGTCAGATCCCGACTGATCTCATACGAATCCAGCATGATTAGGGTATCATCCTGACTTGAAATGTTGCTTTTCTGTGCAACCATGGCAACTAACTCATCATAACTGTACAATTCGCGTTTCTTTCCTGTATTCAGATCCACCATGTTGAATACCAGGTCATCATATCCGATGTAGGATTCATCGCCTACAAAGATGCGTGAATAGGAGTTGTCATTCTTCAACTTGTGATGTTCTCCAGTTTTCAAATCATATTTATAGGTTGTCTTCTGCGCCTGAGTCGATCGATACTGCGAATAGATCAGCTTGCTCTGATCCGGACTCAGAGTAATGCCATACTCTGTATTCGTAGCAATGTCTTTCAACCGATTATCATCCATATGCAGCTGTGACAGCTTGATCCCGGTATAGGAACGATCCGGCCGATTCAATATCACCGTGTTGGGATCAGCTACCTCAAAATCATAGATGGCAAAATCATTGGGCAGCTTGGTAGCCGACTCAATCTGAATTGTGCTGCTCGGCGGTGGGGTCAAGCGACTGTTGAACTGTTTATCCGGCAGAATAACGGTTCTCGGCTTCGCATGCCCAATACTGAAGAGACTGCCAATTCCAAAGATGCCTCCGACAAATACAATCAGCAAACCGGATAACATAAGCATATCGCGATGTCTGCTCCAAAATCCTCGTTTCTTCATACGTCCCATTCCCCAGGCAGACTGATATTCACCTGGGTTCCCTTGTTCAATATACTCTTCATTTCCACTGTTCCCCCATGCTGCTCTACCGTGTTTTTCACAATGGACAAGCCCAGTCCAGCGCTTCCCTTCTCTGTCCTGTTCATCCCGTTATCCCGGTAAAAGGGTTCAAATACATGCTTCAAAGCTTCCTCCGGGATGCCTTCTCCTTCATCGCGAATCAGTATGGCTACCGAATCCCCCAGTCGAAACGATTGGACTTGAATGATGGAATTCACATTCCCGTATTTGACGGAGTTATCCAGTACATTCAGGAAGACTTCTTTGAGCTTGTTCCAATCCCCCTGAACATACAGCGTTTCTTCCAGCTCATAACGAATGCCGATATTGTACTTGCCCGCCTTAATGGACATGTCTTCGCAAGCTTCCCGAATAATATTCGATACATTCACCCGCTCAAAGCGATAGGTCTGAATCGGTGTGGACGATACGGTCACTTCCAGGATATCGGCAACCATGACGTTGAGGCGCTGGCTCTCATTGATAATATATTTTAACCCTTTCTCGAAGAATGCCTGATCCGTAAAGCCATTATCCCGTAAAATCTGGGCATACCCGAGTATCGTAGTCAGCGGTGTCTTTAATTCATGGGTCACATTGTCAAAAAAAACCTTGTTGCGTGCCTGCAAATGCTTGACCTCATCCCGTTCTCTCTCAATCACATCAATCTGCTCCCTTACCCGATCAATCATGATCGTAAAGCTGGAAGCCAGCTCTCCAATCTCATCCTTCGTTGAGATGTGGATGTCTGCATTCAGGCTGCCTTGTGCAACTTCGGCTGAACGTTTCGTCAGCACACGAATGGGCTTCGTAATTTGGCGTGATATAAAGACAGAGCCAATGAAAACAAAGACAAAAATGACGGCTGCAAAGCCCTTGATAGTGTTCTGAAAACGCAGATGCCGTTTGAACAGATCCGTATAATCCCTTTCCAGCTGGATGATGCCAAGAATGCTCCCCTCCGACAGCACAGGGAAAGACAGATCCCCTGTTACTCTGCCCTTATCCACCACGGTTGTATAAGCAATCTTTGACTTCATGGCAGCCTGTAGGTCAGAGGTTTTGGCAGCACCCGGCTTCGCCTCAGCACCCACGGTACTAAACGGGGTTGCATCAGATCGATAGACTATAACCTTGCCACCTACAGCGGATCCGATCTGTTCTGCGAGGTCCCGATTCCCTGTTCCCAGGGAGTCCTCACTAATCCGTTTGTTATGAATCAGGAAGTATTGATTGAGCGCGATATCCAGATTTTTTTTGGATTGTACCATGTCCTCCTGCACTTCCCTGTACATGTTCTCCTCACCCACTTTATTCGAAATAATGAGCAAGGCCGAAAAACCGATAAATACGATGACCGAGAAAAGAACGACCATTTTGAACTGAATCGTCCACTTCATGTATGCACCTGAATATTCAGTTTGTACCCCACGCCGAAGACCGTCTCAATAAGTGAAATCCCCTGCTCCCCGCTATCCAGCTTCTTGCGGATGCGCTGAATATGGATGTCTACCGTCCGGGTATCTCCGGGAAAATCAAATCCCCACACTTTATCCAACAATTCAGACCTCGTATGTACCTTCCGGTGATGGTTGACCAGATACAGCAGTAAATCATACTCCTTATTGGTCAGTCCGGCGCGTTCCCCATCCTTCCAGACTTCACGCTCATCCTTGCGAATTTCAATGTGTCTGCCAAGCCGTACCACTTCATAGGACTGATTCTCCAGCGTCTCGCTGATTAGATCAATCCGGCGGAAAATGGCCCGAATGCGTACAACCACCTCACGAATGTCGAATGGCTTGGTAATATAATCGTCCGCCCCCAGCTCCATGCCCAGCACCTTGTCCAGCATATCGGACTTCGCCGTAATCATAATCACGGGAATCTTTGAATTCACGGAAAGCTGTCTGCATACATCGAACCCGCTCATGTCCGGCAGCATCAGGTCGAGCAGGATCAAATCTGGTCTGGACTCCCTGAGCAAATCCAGTCCCTCTCTTCCAGTTGCCGCTTCTGTCATCTCAAATCCTTCCTTGCGCAAAGAATAGGATAGGATGTCACGAATGGACTCTTCGTCCTCAATAATCAAAATCTGTTTCGGTCTCATGATGAATCTTAATCTCCCTGCTCTATGAATTTCATCTGCCTTATATTTTGTATCTCTGCTCCAGGATTGAACAGAGGTTCACGGGAAATGTTACAACTCGGATACAAGTCTGGCGTCTTTGGAAACATCATCCCGATATACTTGGAACATTGAGAACAAACCAGACCGGAAAAGGCCAGATCGGTATCCAAAGGGGAAAACATCACGTGAACAAAACAGCCATTCATGATGCTTATGTAAACTATAAATCAGAAGTGACACGTTATCTATCTCAGATCGTCAAAAATCAACAGGATGCGGAGGATCTCACGCAGGAGTGCTTCATTCGAATGATGAATGTAACGGCAGACATTCCGGAAGAACGCCTTCTCTACTATCTCAAAAGAATTGCCCGCAACCTCGCTATGGATACATTCCGCAAGCGAACCCGTACACTGAAGCGAGACAGTAAGTTGGAGATGCAAACCTATCACTGTGATGCATCCGAGTTGGAAATCTCCGAAGGCGTTAACGACCTTGTATCAATCATCAACAATACAGAGCATCGCAAAATTCTTGAATTACGCGTGGTTCACGGGTACAGCATCAAGGAAACTGCACAGCTCGTCAACCGCAGTGAAGGCATGATCAAATCCTCGGTATTCCATGCTGTTAATCGCATTCGGGCCAAAGTCATCTCCTAAGAGATGGCTTTTTTATTACTCGGAATGTCGTGAAATCAACATATGATGTTAGAAAGTATCAAAATTTGTTATATCGAGCATGACAAAGGACTCATTTTTACAAAAGTCGAGTTCGTTTTTACAAATTGTTATGACTAGGTGAGATTTTGGTGTGATAAGATATGGACGAACTCATGTAGTAACTATTATTTGGGAGGGATTTGGTTGGGTAAATTGACACGTATGCGAGGAGTATGGGTAAAATCACTTCTGGCATTGTCCATGGCATTGCCGCTTCAGATCGGATTATGGAACGGAGATGCATCGGTTCAGGCAGAATGGGCGACCGACCCTGCGCCGTTCATACAGGCGAAGGTTGTTAACGGAAATGCAGGCAAGAAAGTACTGTTCGACAATACTCATGCACAGACAGCCGGAGCGGCTGACTGGGTCATTGACGGAGGTTTCTCTGACTTCGGTAATGCACTCGCGAATGATGGATATTATGTTAAGGAACTGCGCAAGACGACTCCTTTTACCTATGACGATTTGAAAGAATATAACGTGTTTGTCATCGCTGAACCCAATGTTCCCTTCAAAACGACAGAACAGGCAGCCATGAAAGAGTATGTAGAAAAAGGCGGCAGCATCTTCTTCATTGGAGATCACTACAATGCTGACCGTAACAAAAACCGCTGGGACGGTTCCGAAGCGATTAACGGCTATCGTCGTGGCGCATTCGAAGATCCAGCCAAAGGCATGAGCACAGAGGAGCGTAACTCTGAGGCTATGCAAAATGTTTCCAGCACAGACTGGTTGTCCGATAATTTCGGTGTACGCTTCCGGTACAACGCATTAGGCGATATTAACGCCACTAACATTGTGCCTGCTGGACAAGCATTTGGCATCACGGAAGGTGTATCTGCTGTAGCGATGCACGCAGGGTCAACACTTGCGATCACTGATCCAACAAAGGCAAAAGGTATTGTATACCTGCCGAAAACAAATGAAGCTTGGCCAAACGCTGTTGACCAAGGTGTATACAACGGCGGCGGCGTTGAGGAAGGTCCTTACGTAGCCGTATCCAAGCTGGGTGCCGGTAAAGCAGCATTTATCGGAGACTCCTCTCCGGTTGAAGATGCTTCACCGAAGTATCTGCGCGAAGAGACTGGCGCTCGCAAAACAACGTATGACGGCTTCAAAGAAGTTGATGACGGCAAATTGCTGGTGAATACAGTCAACTGGCTTGCTAATCAGGAAAATTACACGAGCCTGACCCAAGTGAACGGACTTCAACTGGATAATGCAACAGCATTGCTTCCAATTGAACAACCTGCTGCTACTACAGAACCACAGGCTGAACCTTGGGCCGCACCAGCTGCAGGCTACAAATGGTATGATCGTTCCACGTTCAAAGCAGGTTCTTATGGTGGACCAGCTTCAAGCGCGAACGCTTCTTACAGCTTCGTGAAGCAAGAAACCCTGCCTAATGCGGAGGATTTCCAAATCCGCGTAGTTGTAGAGAACATGCCTGCCAACACAACGGTTTCCGGTTACAGTGCAGGGATCTACCTGACAGGCGGAACACAAGTAGCCATGATTCAGAACGAAAGTGGCACATGGCCGACTTCGTACGGCTATAGCTCCAACTTTAGCGTTACTTCCGACAGCAAAGGTCGCGCAATCAAGGACCTTAATGTCCGTATTAAATCAGGTACTACGGGCGCTGCTAGCCTGCGTCTGCGTCTGAACGGCAGCAACCTGATTACCAATGCAGTTACAGTCGGCAATGTTCCGGCTGAGCAGCTTCCGGAAGAGGAAGGTCCAATCCCGGCAACGATCAGCATTGCTGATGCACGTGCCAAAGCAGCTGGTTCAACCGTTACGGTTGAGGGTGTAGTCACTACAGAGCCAGGTGCATTTGGTGGACAATCCTTCTATCTTCAAGACACAACTGGCGGCCTTTATGTTTTCCAAAGTACTGGCGGCTTCCATGCCGGAGATGTGGTTAAAGTAACCGCAGCAACGGCGCTGTACAACAGTGAATTCGAGCTTACAGATATCGTAGCAATTGAGAAAACAGGTACAGCTTCCATCCCTGCTGCCGTTGAGGTTCCAGCAGTAACGGCTGCAAACCAAGGTCAACTCGTTCAATTGAAAGAAGTAACTGTTCAAAATATCATTAGTGCAACACCTGTAGGTTCCTTTGAATTTGACGCGGTTGCAGCGGACGGAACTAGCACGCATGTCCGTGTGGATACACGCACAGGTGTAACGCAAACGACCTTCCCTTATGCGGCAGGCGATAAAATCAGCGTGACAGGTGTTGCCGCTATTTTCAAAGACGTATTCCAACTAAAACCTAGAAGCTTGAACGATTTTGTAAAAGTTGAGGAAGGCGGCGGAGAAGAACCTTCTACGCCAGCTGTTGGCGCACCGGGTAAACCTGCGCTTACCTCCAACAATGGTTATAGCAACGGTCTGTCTGAAGGATCGTATACTATCAGCATGAATCTCTGGTGGGGTAACAATGGCACAAGCTATAAGCTGTATGAAAATGGCGTGCTGATTGACACACAAAAGCTGACAGATGCTTCCCCGATGGCACAATCAGCCAAAACAACGATTTCTGGCAAAGCTAATGGTACCTATACCTATGTAGCCGAGCTGACGAACTCCAAGGGTACAACGAGCAGTGAAGTACTCACAGTAAAAATTGCAAATGCTGTCCCTGGCAAAGCTGTTCTCTCCCAAGACAACTGGGATGGGGACGGTAACTACAAAGTGACGATGAATCTGTGGTGGGGAACGAATGCAACAGAATACCGTCTCTATGAGAATGATCAACTGATTGATACCAAAACACTAAACGCAGTAACACCTAATGCACAAAGCGCCGTGACAGATGTATCCGGTCACGCGAATGGAACGTACACGTATCGCGCCGAGCTGATCAATGCAGCAGGTGTGACAAGCACTGAAACCATTACGGTTAAGGTTACCAAATCGGTATCTCTGCCAGCAGCAAGCTAAGCAACTCAGAACCATTATCCCCTCAAGGTAGACAGTGAAAAAAAGAGATCATGTTAAAATGAACTCAACACTGGAAAACGGAGGGGATTTTTGTTATGGACTAAGAAACATTTTAGTAGTTTAGAGGAAGGAAATGCTTACTTAAGCTAAAAGCACACATTCTTTCGGTGATTCCCAAGAACCGTCCTTTTGCTGCCCACAAACCGCAGGTACGGTCTTAAACCGAGAATTCTCGACTAAGGCTGCCCAGTAGAAGCTGGAAACCAATACTATGCATGTTTGGACTGCATGGTTCTGCTTATCTTTCCGCCGTGATGGACTTGTATAACAATGAGATGTGGCACTGGGAGCTTTCTCAGCGAAGTAACCTATACGTTGTAATTGGAGATACTTCAGAATGTGGAGCAAGCGAGAAGCTTACTTACGGATTATATTCTGTTTTACAACGAAAAGCGTTGCCAAAACAAACTGGGCGACCTCTCCCCCGTCGAATTTCGAAAAAAAGCCGCCGCTTAACAAATGTCTACTTGACGGGGCTATGACCAACGCCCTTTGACTTATATTAAATTCAGAATTTATTTTACACCTGGAAGCAGCCCGGGAATTTTTTCCCTACCTAACTTTAGAATAAATTCGTTCAATTTATATGCATTATCGTCCGTGGCTTCGTAAGTCTTTTCCCCGAAAGTTAAATTGCTATTTAATCGATACGTTTTATTCCCTTCATTCAAATCTAAATAATACAGATACCCGACACCCTTGCTAATTGTTTCTTGAACGTTAATGTTCTTTATTTGGGAAACGATATCATGAATGGTTTTTGAATCTGTGACCGACAACTTGTGTCCATCGTCAAATTGTAGATCGATACTATTTACTTTGGTTAAATCACTTTTTAATACGTCTGTTAGAGGCATAATTTTCTCCTTCGACTTATCGTTTTCTAAACTGCCACATCCAGAAAGAAACGAAGCAAATAGTACAAGTAGCACAACCATATATGCAGATTTTCTTATAATAAGCATGTTGTCACCCCCTAACTTTAAGACGAAGATTCCAATTAAAAAGTTACATTAAACAAAAGAAGTAGCCAAGAAGGCTACCCCCTACTTTTTTAGTTTGGTACAACCTTTACCGTCTCGTTCCAAGAAAGTTGTGGCAAGTAAATGTAAACGTCTGTTGGAGTGTTGCTCCAGGTATCATGTACGATAACGTATCTGAACCATGCAAGATTTTGATTCGTATCCTGATATTCTTCGTATCCTACACCTGTCATATCGTGATTGCCGTATGTCGCGTCACCTACAACATTAATAACGTCCGGTCGATTATTCGTCATTTCAGTTTTATGTGTAGAAAAGTTAGCACTAACCCTTGATACGCTTACGCTATAATTGCGATCTGTCCAAAATTTCTTCATTCCCGTAACTCTATTATCCCAGCCTGTTGTTCCATCACTATTCGTACTCATATAGTTCGCCATTACTTCAATTAATGTGTTGGTGGTGGTAGTGCTTTGAACCAAGTTAGGATACCCGTTATTATCCCAATATTTCGTGATATTTGAGAAAACGGTTGGGCTGCATCCAAGGTACCAAGTGAAATCAGGAACGCCCGAAATCAGTTTTTGAGAATAACTAATTATGGTTTGAGGTTGTACCGTTAAGGGTGAAATCTCTGAAGCTGAATCTGTTTCTGGAATAATGCCTTGATCGGAAGCTTTGCCGCTTAATGTTCCTTTACTTTTAAGATCGTTGCTCGTTATTGTTTTGCCTTCCCGAATATCAATAAATTCAGACGAGTTTAATTTGACGTAGTACATTGTTGCGCCAACGTAAATCGGCTGGCCTTCGTTGGCTTTAAAGTAAGGATGATCCCCTTCTCTAGCGGATTCCAATACAACAGGATTGTTATCTGCACTTACGATTAAATAACCGCTGTTGGAAGCTTCTAATTTAACCGAGAACAAGTATGCAGTCACGTTTCCGTCAAAATCAAAAAGAGGAAAATCATAGCTTATTTTTGTATTTTTCCAATCTTCAGTGTTAGCTTGTACTATCCCAACATAGCTAGCAGCCGCTTCCATTGCTTTATGATATGTGCTGGTTTGAATTGCGGAATCCGAAGGACTATCTGCAAAAGCTGCTACCGGCATTAACATAAGAAGTACACCTAAAAAAATGGATAAACATATTTTTCTCATGAGTACATGGGCCTCCTTAATCGGTTATCGTTATTGGTTGCTACATATTACAAATAACACTGGCATAAACCAGAAACCATATTCAGACGAAAAAGCCCCCCTCTCCTTGGTGAGCTGCTCGAATCTTTCGCTGTATCATAAAGCACTATCATTCTCCTGTATCTACTAAGCTGTTCGCTCTACAATAGCAAAATAAAAAGCACAGGATGTACCTGGTTGACCGCAGTCAACACTCAAATTTTGCCCATTTTAACACCCAACCTAAAGTTTAGTTGACTGAGACGAATGAGGCTCGTACATAATTATATACACATTTTAACGACAAAAAGTTTCTAAATTGTAGTTTTTATACCAAAAAATATAATATTTTTTTCCATCACGACTCTTATCAAAAGTAGGTGGTCGCCCACAGGACCGAGAATTCTCGACTATGGCTGCCCAGTAGAAGCTGGAAACCAATACTATGCATGTTTGGACTGCATGGTTCTGCTTATCTTTCCGCCGTGATGGACTTGTATAACAATGAGATGTGGCACTGGGAGCTTTCTCAGCGAAGTAACCTATACGTTGTAATTGGAGATACTTCAGAATGTGGAGCAAGCGAGAAGCTTACTTACGGATTATATTCTGTTTTACAACGAAAAGCGTTACCAAAACAAACTGGGCGACCTCTCCCCCGTCGAATTTCGGGAAAAAGCCGCCGCTTAACCTGGTCTTACCCCTGTCAAGTAGACAAATGAAAAAAGCTATGCTGGGCGCATCGATATTCAATCGGTGCGCCCTGTTTGAGTTTGGCTTGAAAGCGTCGGTAGTTGTAATTGTAATCTTCCATGGCTTGTCGAATCTCTACTTCTGAATTACACTGGTTAAGGTACAGCTTCTCTGTCTTGAGATGCGAAAAGAAGGATTCGATGCATGCGTTATCCAGGCTGGTTGCTTTGCGAGAGTGGCTGCCCTTCACGCCGAATGCTTCTAATCGTGTGTTGTACGCCTGAGACGTGTATTGGAAGCCCTGATCCGAATGGAGCACGGCTTCCGAAACGTCTCTTTTTTGTGTCCATTGTTCCACCGTATCCAATACGAGCTGAACATCGTTCCGTTTAGATAATTGCCAAGCTACAAATTTCGTTGTTGAACAAGTCTTGAATCACAGACAGGTAAACGAATGTGTTTCCATCTGAAATATAAGTAATATCCGTCACCATTTTTTGCTGGGGTGCTGTGGCATGAAATTTGCGCTTCAGGCGATTCGAACAAATCACAGATGGCGTATAGCTGGACTTCTTCCGCTTCTTACGAATTACCGATTGTATCGATAGTTCCCGCATGATTCGCCATACTTTCTTGTGATTAACGTTCAGACCAGCCTCCCACAACGCCGTTGTCATGCGAGGATAACCAAACTCTCGGTTTGCAAGATGAATAGCCATCATGTGTTCTTTGATCTCACGCTCACGGTCTTGTCTTGCGTCTCGCTGCGGCTGTGTTGCTCGCCATTTGTAGTAACTGGAACGGGGAATTCCTGTAATCGATAATAGGCGTGTAATGCCATGCGAGCAGCGCAATTCATCTATGATATCGTAGTTCTCCCGTTGGTTCAGTGCTTCTCCTTTACTAGATTTGGATACCGCTTTTTTAAATAATCTACCTGTGCTTGAAGATAGTCTCGTTCTTCTTCCACACTGCTAAAGGCAGTACGGAGACGCCCCTTCAGTGGATTCGGGACATTGTTTTTTCGCTCATCCGAACGCTTCCCCGTTTTTCCACTTTTTCACCCACACCTTCAGTTGTGAACAGTTTCGAATTCCTTCGCGTTCAGCGACCACCTTATAACTTGAAGAACCTTCGACATATGATCTAACTGCATTCAATTTGAATTCTTCGGTATACGTCTGAAATGTTTGCCCTTTTTTCGCCATAAAAATATCCCCTCCAAGTATCACTTGAATCCTCATGATAACATGAAGATTTTTTTAAGTGTCTACTTAAAGGGGATAATACCACTTCCAGGCAACCTTACTTCGGTTTTTTTGTACGACAGATTGTCAAACCAAGTGCGACAGTTCCTCTGTGAAAGATTCGTGAGCGGTTCTCCAACCCAAGCATTTTCGTG
>NZ_JAROCD010000029.1:0-30705 GCF_030433635.1 Paenibacillus vandeheii | reverse complement strand
CACCGTGTTTCTCGTGTTTTCTTGGCCGGAATTAGAATATACCATGTACAGATTCGGAACGCAAGCTTTATTTTCAAAAAAGATTTGAATCTCATTTTCGATAGACACCCTAGAATCTCTTTCTTCTATTGTAGAGGCTCCTCGTATAAATACCCAACGCTCCTCATGGGAATAGAAAGTCGCAATAGTCAGAAGGGCACCCAATAACAATAGCCAGGGAAGTCACCATACCTATCCTCAATTAGATGAAGATTGTATGGAGGAAACTGACCCTGGCTCTTATATAACCTCAACTTGAATATGATTGGACCTTACCTTCTATATAAGCTTGAATCCATCCTCATACGTATTAGCTATCATCCCTATAAGATCCGTTTACCCAGCATTGAAGCAATTAACTCTACTCCGAGGCGGGCCGTATGTCTGTTCTGATCAAACAGCGGGTTAACCTCCACCAGATCCATGGACGTGACTCGGTTAGTGGAAGCAAGCAGTTCCAGTGCAAAATGTGCTTCACGGTAATTTAACCCTCCTGGTACCGGAGTGCCCACACCCGGAGCTTCACGCGGATCAAGACAATCCATATCAAAGCTAATATGAATACCATCCGTCCCTTCCCCGACTACAGCGAGCGCTTGTTCAACAACCTGTTGTATCCCTATCCGGTCAATATCGTGCATCGTAAAACTTTTAATGCCAAGGGCCCGAATCTGTTCCTTTTCATATTCATCCAGATCACGCAAGCCAATATAGACCAAATTGGAAGGATCAACGAACGGCCCCGCACCCGGAATATGAGACAAGTTAAATGCAGAATGCCCCAAAGCCGCAGCTACACTCATCCCGTGCATATTTCCAGATAAACTACGCTCTTCTGTGTTCAAATCTGCATGGGCATCAAACCAGATCACACCCAGTTTGGAATAATGTGCTGACAACCCGGCGAGAGAACCTATGGCCACACTGTGATCCCCACCCAGAACAAGTGGAAAAGCACCTCCTGCTATCGCACCAGACACTTCATTGCATACTCTCTCGCTCACCTGGCTTACCTCAGATAAATATTTCACACGGTTGCGTTCAATTGGAGTAACCGACTCTGAGGGACAATCTACACGGATCTCTTTTGATACATTTAACCCAAGGCTTGCAATTTCACGTTTCAATCCTGCTGTAATTAGTTCATCCGGACCTAACTCAGCACCGCCTCGTGCCCCACCTAATCCAAAAGGAACCTTTATGATGGCAACGTCATGATGACGCAAAAGTAATTGACTTGTTTCATTAGAAGCATTCAGCGTTCCTGCAGATTCCATATCATTGTTTCCCATGTAGGTCAGCTCCTTCGCCGCTTATATGAAGTAATGAAAGAAAGGTTTGATTCAGTCACCCAGCACCTGAGCAATTCGTTCCAGTGCCCAGTCGATCTCAGCCTCCGTGATGGTTAGTGGTGGCGCAAAGCGGATCGTTGTCTCATGGGTTTCTTTACAGAGCAGTCCAACAGACATCAATTTCTCACAATATGGACGTGCAGGTACATGCAGATCAACACCGATGAACAACCCTCTACCTCGAATCTCACGCACAGCGGAACTGCGAATTCCCTGAAGCTGTTTCATAAAATAGTTTCCAAGAAGCTCTGATCGCTCTGCAAGCTTCTCATCTTCCAGAACTTCCAGCGCTGCAACAGCCACGGCACAAGCGAGTGGGTTACCCCCAAATGTGGAGCCATGAGAACCCGGTTCAAATAAATCCAGTATTTCTGCATTAGCAGCAATAGCTGAGATGGGCATTACTCCCCCACCCAGTGCTTTCCCCATAATCCAGATATCCGGCTCAATCCCCTCCCAATCAGAGGCAAAACGGCGTCCCGTTCTTCCGAATCCAGTCTGAATCTCATCCGCCACGGTTAGCACCTGATGGTGTTTGCATAACGTAAAGGCTTCAGCAAGATATCCTGCAGGCGGAATGACAATGCCAGCTTCCCCCTGAATGGGTTCCACAAGAAAAGCAGCCGTGTATGGTGTGATCGCCAGCTTCAGCGCTTCAATGTCGCCGTAAGGAATGATCTTAAATCCGGGTGTAAACGGTCCAAAGTCTTTTTTGTATTCTTCTGAAGATGAGAAAGAGGTGACGGTCAGTGTTCTTCCATGAAAGTTCCCTGAGCACACAATGATTTCAGCTTGGTTATCCGGTACACCTTTGCAGCGATACGCCCATCTTCGTACTGCTTTCACGGCTGTTTCGACCGCTTCAGCACCCGTGTTCATGGCCAAAATTTTGGGTTTACCTGTAAATTGCGAGAGCTTCTGATAAAAAAGTGATGCCGCACTGCTGTGAAATGCCCGTGATGTTAATGTTACCCGATCCGCCTGATCCTTCAGGGCCTGAATGATTGCTGGATGTCTGTGCCCATGATTCAATGCCGAATATGCACTTAACATATCCATATAACGGCGACCTTCCGGGTCCTCGACCCATACTCCCTCCGCCTGCTCAATGACGATAGGGAGCGGATGATAATTAGGTGCAGCATAACGTTCCGACCAATCCATTAACATTTTCGAATCTGACATATACTCCCAGCACCTCTCTTTGATTATATTGTATACAAAATACAATATCAATGTATGCTTCGCCACGACCATTTACGACTCCTGCTTACTTTTTCCGCTATCACCTAATTTAACAGTCCTTATTCTCGTTAACAGGATATTGAAAGCCTGCGTTCCAGCCAGGTAAGCAGGTTGGCCAACGAAATTGTGACTACAAAATAGAGGGCAGCAGCAACAAGGAGCGGGGCAAGCGGTTGGAAGGTAGCTCCTTGAACGGCTCTGGCTGTATAGATAATCTCAGCAATTCCGATCATGGAAACAGGTGAGGAATCTTTAATGATAATAATCAATTCATTGCCGATAGCCGGAAGCATGTTACGAAAGGTCCGGATTTCCATAATAAGTAATTTGTGTAACATGGAGATAACACTATTTTAGATCATTAAGTTTGCTTGCCCAACTCCCCCCTCGGTGTTAAGATGATAAAAACTTGAAACTCCCGAACGGCGCACCATTACAGGGCTTACACCCTCACACATTCAATCATCACTATATAAAGAAGGGGGGATTCGGTATGGAGGCACCCAAATACCGGTCCTTGAAAGATCACGTTTACGATTACATTGCGCAGAAAATTCAGGATGGGACATTGCTCCCCAATCAGAAGATTAATGAAGCGGAGATATGCAAAAAACTGGACATAAGCCGCACGCCTACCCGGGAAGCCTTATTCCAGCTCGCTTCTGACAATCTTCTGCAATATATCCCACGCAGGGGATTTATCGTTACTCCTTTTGATGCTGGCAAAAAACTCGAGTTCTCCCAGGCCATTGGAGCGCTTGAGGCACTTGCTGCTACGCTTGCAGCAGACCAACTCAAACCGTCAGAGCTCCTGGAGATGGAGGCCCTTATTGCACGAATGGATGAGGATATTACCCAGCTTGATCTGGCTGCTTACAGTAAGAATCAATATCAATTCCATAACCTGTACATCCAGTGCTGCGGCAACGCGACTGTCATCGAGATGTTAAACACCTTAAAAAACAGCTTTATTCGTCAGTCGTATGTTAGCGACAACAAGCCGAGGCTATCCGGTGTGCTTAATGAAGTAAATGAAGAACATCGCCAAATCTTAAGCGCTTTTCGAGCCAAGGATAAACCACAACTGGAAGCCCTGCTGAAGCACCACTGGCGCATTATCGATAACGATATGTTGTAATGAGTTGACCCAGGTCTGGAGTGAACGCACCTTCACACTCATTGGATTAAATTTAGAGTCCGAGAACAAAAAAGCAATCCACTTTGGAGTGGGTTGCTTTTTTAGATGCAGATTTGGTACCAACCAACTTTGCTAATTCATGATGAAGTACTCTCTCCGCTAACAGACAATCCTACCCTTTCTGTTTACTTCCGTTATCCATTGGTGTCTTTGCTTCAAAAACCGCATAACCTAGCCTTTTGCCATATCTCGCAAGCAAACGATCATTCGTGCGGCCCATACGCTGCACACGCTCATCCTCAAACAAGCTCATATCCATCTCCCGATGAGGATCATGATCCACGCCCCACTTTCCCATCGAACGAGATTGTTCCTTGACCAAGACTTCAATGAATCCACTCTGTCTGAGACGTTTCTTCCATGTGGTCATGGTTGCCAATGTCCTAATTCCATAAAATTGTTTCAGCCTACGACTCATCACCTCAGTTTTTCTTCCGGATAACACCATCTCCCGATCAATAAAGAGACCACCTGGTTTCAATACTCTCTTATATTCCGCAAGGGTACTTCGCCACTGGGTGAAAATGGTGACCGATTCTACAAATACCACATCAAAATAATGATCCGGAAAAGGTAATGATTTCACATCCGCCTGAATAAAACGAATATCCAAGCGCTCCCGCCTTGCGCGGCGCACCGCTTTCTCCAACATCTGCCGATTAAGATCAACGGCTGTTACCCGATATCCGTTTCGTGCCAAATAACAAGCCGTCCTCCCTGTACCACATCCCACCTCAAGCACCTTGCTATGCGCAGGCAGAGACAGCATATCCAACAGCTGCATCGTTGCTGTAAACCCTCCCGGATGGGCACTCCCTTCTCCAAGCCGGGCCAGCAAATCATGATAATCCATGACATCCCCTCCCTTTCACTCCCTCCAGTGTATGGAGCAGACTGAAAAACGGCTCCTCCCTATATAAATTCCGGGTACCCGTCCATACCAATTCGTCCTCTCTTTACTATGATATACAAACCGTTGATTTCAAGCGGCAACCGCACCTAATGAGGAGGATTTACATGTACAGAATTAATCCGATATGTGAAGAAACGGTTTCTCCGCACGTTGGACGTTCCGTTTGTCTCGTTATGAACGACGGTAGGCATATGTATGGTACGCTTGGTCAATGTCGTGATGGCAAAATTTATTTGAACGGATGTTTCGAGGGACCACGGCTGTGTTCAGTCAAATCCAAAGAGCAGCTTGTAAAAAGCAGCAAAAAAAACGCAGTTGCAACAAAGAAAGTTAAATCTTCAGCCTATGGTCCTTATGGCTATGGAGGATACGGTGGGGGTTACGGAGGTTACGGCTATGGAGCAGGGATTGACCTCGCTCTGGTAGCAACACTGTTTCTGCTGCCGTTCCTGTTCATCTAATCTTTTCGTACCAAAGACCAAAGAACCTTCTCGCTTTAAGGCGATTAGGTTCTTTTTTTAAAAGTAAATGTAATCGGCCTAGGGGCTATTCGTATATTTATCAAGAAATTAATTCGATAATTAACATTCAATTGTTAATTTCGTTCCATATAATTGTAAAAAAAGAAATATATTGACGAGTTTTAGGTGTTATGAGATATTTCAGGAAACATGAACGGAATCATAATATGCAGGTGTGTAATACATAACTAAAAAATATTTATTGGGAGGAAGCTATGATCGAAAGTAAAAAATTTGTAGCAGGAATAGCTATTATTACTGCGATTTGTCTTCTTGGAAATGCAATGCTTTATGTTGTACTACCGATATATTGGAGAGACTTTGGACTTAGAAGTTTATGGGAAGCAGGTGTTTTACTTTCAATAAACAGGCTCTTAAGGCTTCCCCTAAATCCATTAGTTAACTGGTTTTATAATCGCTTTGACAAAAAAACAGGGGTAATTGTCGCAATAATACTAGCGTTTATTTCTACACTGTCTTACGGATTTTTAAAGGGATTTATTTGGCTGTTAATTATGAGATGTGTCTGGGGAGCTGCTTGGACTTTATTGCGGATTGGCGGTTTGTTAACCGTCGTAGAGTTGTCGAGCGATAAAAACCGGGGTGAATTGATGGGGACATATAATAGTCTATGGGGGCTTGGCCATTTAGGCGGAGCTTTGCTAGGCGGATTATTGACCGAGTTAGTCGGTCTCAAATTTGTCACGATAACATTCGGGATAATAGCTCTACTTTGCATACCGCTCGCTTACCATATCATCCCACACGGAATATCTCGACCGATTAAAAAGGAAATACCTGCTAAATTGATTCATCTGCTTTTCGAGAAAAAAAACAGGCCTTTGTTTCTCAGTGGCTTTCTTATACATATGATTTACTTCGGGATTATTGCATTCACCCTTAGCAGGATTGTTGAGTTCCATATACCACATAATATAAGTGTGTTAGGGTTACTTATAGGCGCAGCGTCTATATCTGGTATCATTCAAGCTCTGAAGTCGGGTTGGGAACCTTTTGTGTCCCCAAAAGTAGGTAAATTAACAGACACAAAAGGAATTAGAAGTCCATTATTAGCGATGGCATTGATTTCAACCGCTTTTACCTTGGTACTTATATCAATTCCTTCCACAATTTTTTTAGCCATCCTCATACTTTTGGTTATGCAATTCATGTCAACCATAGCCACCACTTTATGTGACACATTAGCAGCAGACAAGACGGCTAAAGAAAACCAGAATAAAACCGAAATTATGACGGGTTATACGATTGTGACTGATCTTGGGGTTGCAATAGGACCTTTATTGGCTTCTCTTTTTGAGCAGAGCCTCACACCTCTATATGTCGGAACAGCAGTTCTACTTATCGGTTTAGGGATAAGTGTTATAAAATCCACCTCAACAGAAGCTAGCAATCCTTCTCGATAAAATCATGTTATTTTTCTGAATACCACCCACTCCACCACTAAGTGTACGCGCATATAAAAAAGGCATTCGCCAAAACGAATGCCGGGAACTTCATATTTAATACCCTTACCTTTGTACAAGATGTCAGGTTGAACTTAAAAAAAAACACCTCGTTAGAGGCGGGTAAGCTATGTTAAATCCGATTTCCTTTAGGCATCGTTTTCAGATTGCTATTCGAATTTTCAAGCAATGGCAGCATCCTGGTCGTGCTAACCATCTCAGAAGCACATATCGGACAAGTAGGCACGCTATCAAACGCAAAATTGTCCCGCATCCATCCTTTGCACGTATCACTCGTACATTCCCAGATTGCCGCATCCGCTTGTGGAATCTCTTCCAACGGTTTTTTGCGATTATACATGACTTCTACCCCCTTTGTTATGGAAAAACATCTAATCCGACGTTATTTCACAGAAGCCACTACTTAGCGGAAGTTTTGTCCCGTACGGACTTCTGTCTCGACAACTATTGGGACGACTTTCATTATAACTACATAACTGCTCATAAAAAAGAAGCTGCCTTTACCATTATAACATGTTAAAGGCAGCTATGCTTTAATTACAGTTTTACAACTTCTTCTGCTTGAGGACCACGGTTTCCTTGTACAATTTTAAATTGCACGCGTTGACCTTCGTCCAGCGTTTTGAAGCCTTCGCCTGTAATAGCGCTGAAGTGTACGAATACATCTTCTCCGCCTTCAACTTCGATGAAACCGAAGCCTTTATCAGCGTTGAACCATTTTACTGTTCCGTTTTGCATGTGAATTACACCTCCAAATAAAGATTAACATGTTCCTTTGTTCTTTGCAGCAAGCAAATAAAAATTCACACATTGAAAAAGGTACCAGTCATAACCTATAAGTGATCGCCCTTTACAATATGTGAATTAGGTTTTCCACTCTCTACAACTTGTTTTTATTATAACTCCGTTTCCACCAAAAAGCAAATCTTTGTATTTTCTTTTCAAACAGCTTTGGAAATACATGTTATTCGCACGCGCTGGAACAGGGTTTGTCGCTTGCCCGCGCTCATTGCGGTCTTATGAAAGGATATGCAGATCCGAACCAACTTATACATTTTCTTTAAAAAATTTTGACATGCATATCCAATGCAGCCATGAAACCTCAACGAATCACAGGATAACACACTAGGTCCATGCCCACATAAAGGCATCACGGTCCCATGCAATCTGCCCACCATGTAGCTTGCGGAACGCTTTCTTCACTTCTTTTGATAAAGAAGCATTTCCATTCTCATTCACAAATACAAATTCTTCTCCAAAATTGGACTTTACATATTGAATTGCAGCTTCCTGATGAAGTGTACCGGTAAACTTAATCTCCTGCACCATCCATTCGGCCACTGCCTGTGCTGTCTTTTCCACAATATCACCTATTTATTTATCCATTGTACGGGTGGACGGACTTCCGATTATGAACCAAGCCTGTCATACCGCCAGACTGAAGTATACCACGATCCCCTGGCTGGCGGTAAACAGAGTTATGCAGCAACTGTAGCCCGATCCTTTTAATGAACCACCGAACTCCCCGATGTATTACTCTCTGAAGAAGAGGACTTCGTTTGAACGCTAAATGTTAACCATACGCAATAAGCAACCAACACAACCAATATGAAGAGATCATAGGGAAGTGTTCCGCTATCTTGCCGGTCATTACCGAGAAATTGAATCAAATTATGTATGAAATGAAAAAGGATAAGCACTACGATATTACCGTTTTTCAACATTAACAGTGCGAGCGCTGCTCCAAGCAGTAATGCATAGATCAGTTGCAGAACGGTATCTGCCATACTCTGGCCGGATAATGCATTCATGATATGAGTGATGGAAAATAAAACACTTGAAGTAACGACTGCCGCAATCGCACTCTTACGAAGTAATGTTTTGAAAATAAGTCCACGATAAATAGTTTCCTCTACAAAGGCGACAAGCAAGGTGAAAAAGATAAAAAACGCGACCTTGGACAGGGTTAAATCCGTAAATCCTTTCAGCGCAAGTGTACCCAGTACAAGGAGTAGCGGAATATAATACTTTGCATGACTTACCGGGATAGTTCTTAAGGAGCGAAATCCGGTTTCCCCCCATTTGCGTCGCAGGGTGAGATAAATAACGAGTACGATAGCAATGGGAGTAAACGACATCAGTACTGGTGATGTATAGTCCAGCTGCTTCACGGTTGCAATCGCTCCTGCTGTGAAAACCGCCAGTAAAAGCAGCAGTTCAATGATCACTACCGTCAGCACAGGTCTACGCACGGAAAAGGATTTGTTTTGCCTGGATTGCGAGTTTTTCATAGATTGTACCCGCCTCGTTTCGTTTTAATTGGTTGTCATATGAACTCATAGCGCAAGTTAGTTGTATCATATCTATTGTATAATCGGGTATCCTTTTCTGGATAAAACTATAAAAGTAACAAAAAAGAGAATTCCTCTTACAGCTTTTACCTTACAATCAGGTATGGCTCAAGTACTAATCTGTCCATTATAGTAGTAATGGAATGAATCGTTGCAGGGGTACGTCACATTTGCAACGTCATATATATGGAGCGTAAGATGCACGCTGCGAAAAGAAGAACGAAATCAGGGGGATACTATGAAGGCTTTATTTATGCGCTGGGGACATTTGCTGGCAATTTTATGTATACCGCTTCAAGGCTCCATTTATGTTTTATTGGGCAGCAACACCGGAAGTGATGTCTTCTACAACTATGCCTGGATCGATACACAGATTCCTTTTATCAAAGAATTTATTTATCCCTATGTCAGTTGGATGCCGATTCTGTATCTTGGATTTCTCTATTTGGGTCTGACGAACAAATCGCTATTCTGGCGTGTGCTAATAACCTATAACGTAGGAGTGATCGCAGCCAACATCGTTTTTGCGGTCTTCCCTACTTACGTACCACGACCGGAAGTTATCGGAACAGGTCTGAGCAGTGCACTTGTACAATTTATTTATACCAATGATGCTCCATTCAACTGTTTTCCGAGCATCCACTGTCTCACAAGTTATCTGCTCTTCATTATCATTAATCGCCACTTGAACTTCAAACCACTGGCGCGGATCTCCTGGTCTGTGTGGCTGTGGCTGATCATAGCTTCGACGGTGTTTGTGAAACAGCATTCACTGCTGGATGTTGCAGGTGGAATTCTGTTCGCGGAAGCAGCGTACTGGGCTGTCCATGTATTTGCGGTTCGCACAGGTTTGGCAAGCAAAAAAACAAAGCAACCACTCACGGCTACAAATACAAGCAGCAACGCTTAGTATACGATTTATATTGCAAAGGCAGAAGTCATTCAACTGTCATGAAATCAAAAAGAGGGCCGAGGCCCTCTTTTTTTTGCGTGAATTATGTTGATGCTTATAATGAAAGAACTTTTCAAGAAGCGACCGTGGCGACCCTGTCTTTCATATGATGGGTGGCCGTTCATGGAGCAAATCAGATGGAGGGCTTCCCATTAAACGCTTGAATATCCGGTAAAAATAAGACAGATCACGGTAACCGAGAAATTCTGCAATTTCCTGAATGGAGAGCTGTGACTCGGTAAGCAAATATACGGCTCTTTTCATCCGTTGATCATGAACATATTGGCTGATCGTCTGATTCGTCATGCTTTTAAATAACGCGGCTGCGTAATTGGGGGTTTTACCAATCTCGTCCCCCAGCTCTTCTTTCGTAACTTTCTCTCGGTAATGCCGCTCAATATATCGCTTCATTCGCTCCGCATGTACATGCCTCTCCGGTGGAATAACCCCGCGGTCCAGTTCCCTGTTTATATAAATAAGCACTTCCATCAATAAGGCTTGGCTCATCATGACATAATAAGACGGACGCTCCTGCCATTGTTGTTGGATAGCTTTCATGCGTTCATGAATCAGTTCATAACATCCGGGCTTATGTCGCAAGGCCTCACTCCGTTCCAGCGCGGGCAAACCTTGTGTATGATCCCCCTGTAATTGAACAACGATTTGCGTATGGGTTACGGTTGGAATGCTTTTGCCGTAATACGGAATGCCAGCGGGTATGAGCAATAGCTCACCCTTCTCCATGATCTGTTTCTCTCCGTTCACCCAATATACACATTTTCCATAAGTAACCAAGCTTAACCGCCAAGTCGCCTGTGACTGCACCGCTTCTTCGTACCATCCGACACCATTAATGTGTCGTACTTCTAATGGAGTGACCATAACACACCTCATTATTGGACTATATTCTAATCATTGTACTATAGTTCATACCCTGATTCGACAGAAAACGCTACAATACACATATAAGCAAACATATGAGGAGGAAAATAGCATGTTGAAAACAAAAATCATTTGTACTATGGGACCTGCTTGTGACTCAATCGAATTGTTAAAAGTAATGATTCAGGAAGGGATGACAGTTGCCCGTCTGAACATGGCTCACGGTGAGCTGGAAGATCACGTTACACGAATTAATAATATTCGCAAAGCGGCTTCCGAATTGAACACATACGTACCGATCATGATGGATATCAAAGGACCGGAAGTTCGTATTGGCAAACTGAAAGAAGCATCCTGTCATCTTCAAGCGGGTAAAGAGCTTATCCTGACTACCGAAGAAATTCTTGGTGACGCTGAGCGTATCTCGGTAAACTATCCGGAATTGAACCTCGTTGTAAAACCTGGAGATCGCATCCTGATCGATGATGGTTTGGTGGATCTGACTGTACTGTCCGTGGAAGGATCGGATATACACTGTAAAATCATCAGCGGCGGCATTCTGAAACCACGCAAAGGGGTTAACTTGCCAGGAATTAAAACGACTTTGCCAGGTGTAACGGAACGTGACGTTATGCACATCGGATTCGGGATCGAAAACGATATCGAAATTATCGCAGCTTCCTTTGTTCGTAAAGGCGATGACATTCGTGAAATCCGCAGCATTCTGAAAGAACGCGGTGTAGAACACGTACAAATCATCTCCAAAATCGAAAACCAGGAAGGTATGACCAACCTGGATGATATCATTGAAGCATCTGACGGTATCATGGTAGCTCGTGGAGATCTCGGGGTTGAAGTACCGATCGAAGACGTACCGATGATGCAAAAAGAAATGATTGATAAATGTAACCGTGCGGGTAAACCGGTAATCGTAGCAACACACATGCTGGAATCCATGCAAGTGAATCCGCGTCCAACCCGCTCCGAAGTTAGTGACGTAGCTAACGCTGTCCTTCAAGGTGCTGACGTAGTTATGTTGTCCGGTGAATCCGCAGCCGGTAAATATCCGGTACAATCCGTACGCACGATGGCTGCAGTTGCCCGCCGTGCTGAAACGATGATTGATTATAAAGAACAATTCAACCAGAAGTCTGCTCAACAAGTAGCTGATATTACCGAAGTCATCAGTCAGGGAGCGGTTAGCTCTTCCCTCGTCCTGAATGCCAAAGCGATCATCACTTCCACCGAAAGTGGATTTACCGCTCGTATGATCTCCAAATATCGTCCAAAAGCACCGATCATCGCGGTAACACAGCATCAAGAAGTACTGGCGAAAATCTGCCTGCTTTCCGGTGTCATTCCGGTTATGGGCGACAAGGTAACAACAACTGATGAAATGTTCGAGTCCGCTACACGCAATGCAATCAAAACCGGTTATATCGAAAAAGGGGACATTATCGTATTGTCCGCTGGTGTACCGATTGGTCAATCCGGTAACACCAACTTGATCAAAGTTCAACAAGTATAATTCAACGGATACAAATACTTGTATAGTTCTAAATACAAAAATCCACCGAGAGCAGAAATGCGTCTCGGTGGATTTTTGGTTCCAGAGTGCCATACCCAATTGTAATGTACCCGAAGCCTAACCCTTACCAGCCAAAATTCAGCGTTTTACCCGTCTCTACCCATGTCTTAATACTGCTCAATATCATCCACCAGCTACTCTGTGCGTTCGCAAAGGATGGATGGTTGTCCGTAAATTGATCATTGATCAATGTTAACTTCGTACATTCCCCTACCGTTTCCAGTCGGAACACTACTCTGGATTGAAGCTCGGCGTGATTGGCGTGGTAGGAAGGTCCGGGATGTTCAAGGTAGCTTAGTACGGATAAAGGTTCGAACTCCAGAATATCCCCGTACACATGCACCGTCTCTGCACCATCATTCCCTGGCCCTACATAGGCGAACGGTTGACCCGGTTGAAAATTGGAACGAAGTTCACTGCCAAAAAAGCTGCTCCGTGTACCGTCCGGCGAGATCAGAGCATTCCATACATCTTCCTGTCCGGCATTGATATAGAACTCATACTTCAATTCCATGAACTCACTCCCTTTATGTGTTGTATTGAAGATACAACTGACACTTGCTTGCAACACTATCCTACGTTATACCCCAAACGACGTATTGTAAAAACGCGACAACAGCGAAAATAAAGATAAAAAGAAGAAACGATATTCGACCTTCAAACCGTCCAATTCATATACAGCAACCACAAGGAGGACCCATGGAAGGTTTTCTAGCGAAATTGCCCTATCCTGAAATTCAACAAATATAGTGCTTTTCTAGGAGATCAGATATACTCAAATGGAATGAAATAACAGGAAATGTATACAAGTTGCGCACGTATAGATAGCATCCAGAAAGGAACGAGGATATGAACCAAACAACGAATATTATGGGAATCCCTTTTCCCAATATAACTATGGATCAGACGGTTACAATTCTTGCTGATGTAGTCGATCAGAGACCATCCGAACTGTTCCATGTCATTACAGGAAATCCGGAAATCGTCATGTCTTGTCAGAAGGATCAGGCACTTCGTTCTGTCGTGGATCAGGCAGGCATCGTGACCGCTGACGGTGCGGGCATTGTGATGGTATCCCGCTTTCGAGGCGGAAAATTGGCCGAACGGGTAACAGGTTGTGACCTGCTTTTTCGTTTGTTGGAGGAAGGAAGCCAGAAGAATTGGTCCTTTTATATGCTCGGGGCAGAAGAAAGTGTGAGTAAGCGAGCTGTGGAGGTTATTACGCAAAACTACCCGGGTGTAGTCGTTTGTGGCAGACAACATGGATTTTTCGCAACTGACGAGGAGCAAAGAATCGTAGAGGAGATCTGCGAGGCACAACCTGATTTTCTTATCGTAGCCCTAGGAGCGCCCAATGCTGAACACTGGATCAACAAATATCGCCATCAATTAAATGCTCGTGTAGCGATTGGAGTCGGGGGAAGCCTGGATATTCTGGCCGGCAAAACCAAACGAGCTCCTGCGATATGGCAGAAGCTTAATTTGGAATGGCTTTATCGACTGCTCAGACAGCCTTCCAGATGGCGCAGACAACTCATTTTGCCACGTTTCGCTGTTCGGGCGTTGTTGTTCAGAGAACAAAAGTAATATCAAAGGGACTGGTGACAGGAGGATTGGAGAAAAATCCATGATCAAACTCAAGCCAAACAAAATACATATTATCGGCTCAGTCGGCAGTGGCAAATCTACACTGGCTCGCCATTTATCCGCAAGTCTAGACCTTCCTTATCATGAGCTTGATAACATGGTGTGGCACCGTGTATCTCAAGGACAGGATGTTCGCAATAGCCCGGAGACACGGGACACCCTCTTGCAAAAAGCCCTGCATTCCAATCAGTGGATTATCGAAGGAGTACACTATAAATGGGTGGCAAGAAGCTTCGAGCAGGCTGAACTTATCGTTTATTTGAATACACCCGTATGGAAAAGGAATGTACGCATTCTCAAACGTTTCGCAGTACAGAAGCTTGGGCTGGAACAAGGAAATTACAGACAGACTTTCACCATGCTTTGGCGGATGTATAAATGGAGCTATCAGCATGATCGCAAGGAAAAAGAGCTAATCATGGCGTTTTTGCAGCCTCACCAGCATAAATTGTGCATTGTTCGCAACGAAGTAGAATTGATGGCGTACTTGGAGGAATGGACATATTGAAACGTGCGGATCATGTTGCCAGACCCAGTATGGGTCTTCTAAACCTGGATAAAGGTGACAAAAGTTATCGGCTGACACGCTACGCGCCTTCCGAAGCGCTGAGTCCGTTGGTGAAGCATTTCTGGATCGTCTCCTGGGATCTTACCGGGCTTGATCCTTATCTTCAGCATGTGGTTCCAAATCCATGTGTCAATCTGGTGGTAGAGCGGGGTCGCACCTTTTTCTTCGGTCCATCCGGACAGAAATTCTCCTATCTCGTCCGTGGAAAAGGAAGCGTGTTTGGGGTGAAGTTTAAACCTGGCGGCTTCTATCCATTCATTCGTACTCCCGTTTCCGCATTGTACGAGAACCCCTTGGAAGTCTCTGGTGTGCTTGATATTGAAGCTCCACAGCTGGAAGAACGTCTGCTCGGGGACGGAAGTGACGCGGACAAAGTCAATTATATGGATCAGCTACTCTGTAGCCACCTACCTTCTCCAGATAATCAAGCCGTTCTGGTCAGCCAGATTGTGCTGCAGATTGAGCAACAACGGGATATGTTGAGAGTCGATGATTTATCTGCCTTTTGGAATATGCACACAAGAAAGCTCCAGCGTCTGTTCAATCAGTATGTGGGCATCAGTCCCAAAATGGTGATCAAGCTCTATCGCCTGCAAAATGCTGCTGAGCTAATGGAGCGGGGTGTGGATTGTGATCTGGTTAAGCTGTCCCAAGACCTTGGATATCATGATCAGTCGCACTTTATTAAAGATTTCAAATCCATTATCGGCAGCACACCTGAAGATTACGTCCATTCCAGAAGATGAATCAAGAGTAATATTTAGCACAATTAATTTGTGTAAAATTAAATTTCTACTATCAGTTCAGATTACAAACATTTATACTGAGTAAGACTAGTAAACAAATGACATATAGGAAGCAAGGTGTTTCGTTTGATTAGTATTATTTTTGTTGCTCTTGTAGCCATCGAACATTTGTACATCATGGTAATGGAGATGTTTCTGTGGACTCGTCCACGTACAATGAAAACGTTTGGTCTTACCCCTGAACTAGCGGAATCCACCAAATCCTTGGCAGCCAATCAAGGTCTGTACAATGGATTTTTGGCCGCAGGCTTGATCTGGGGACTCGTTTATCCGGATGGAACCGTCGGACAGCACATCCAGATCTTCTTCCTGGCATGTGTCATCATCGCCGCCATATACGGAGCCGTAACCGCTACACGATCCATCATTATCAAACAAGGGCTGCCTGCGATCATTGCATTACTTCTGGTTCTTTTCCTCTGATCACCTGCTGACCCATACCATGCTCGGATTCATTACAAGCTCCAATGTGGTAAGGTAAGGATATATATGCATTGGATTATGCCTGATCACTGTGATTGGCTTGGAAAGGAGAACGTTTCATGGGACTGTTTGACAAGCTTCGGCGTCGCAAAAAGGAACATGTACCCGCAGGCGGAGCCGTAAATACTGCTCCCTATAGCGAAACCATCGTTGGATTTGTTTTGCTGGAGCGGGATGATTGTAACTTTGACTCCTTCATCAGCAATATGAAAAACGAGTGGAATATTGTAATTGACGACCGCCCGGAGGAAGGCAATCTTTTTTTCGAAGTCGATGGAATGCAAGTGGTGTGTGCACATATAAATGCTCCTGTCCCTGAACGCGAAGTAGAGGAGAATGCCAAATTAAATGTGCTATGGCGGGAAGCGGTACAAGTCACTTCACGACATCAATCTCAGATTATTGTCTCTGTTCTGAATGCAACCGACGCAATTCAGGCACATATTCTGTTCACCCAAACGGCGAACGCCTTACTTCAGCTTGATCACGCGCTGGCTATATATATGGCACCACTTGTGGTGGAAGCAGGTCAGTACGTGGAAATCAGTCGTGGACTTAAGGAGCAGGATCTGCCCGTCTCCCTCTGGATTTTCATCGGATTATTTCAAAGTCCTGAAGGCGCCTCGGCTTACACTTATGGATTGCGAAATTTCGGAAAAGATGAGATGGAAATTACTCAATCGGCTGAGCCGTTAAGTGAAGTATTTGAGATGATGTATATGACTGTGACTTATATTGTCGAAAACGATGTAACCCTGCATGACGGCGAGACGCTTGGCTTCTCCGCAGAACAAAAGCTGCCCATCACCCGTTCGGAAGGAATTGCCACAGAGGGCAGCAGCTTGAAGATTGGTTTTTAGACATCGTTAAAAGCCGTCCAGATCTCTCGTGACTGGGCGGCTTTCTTATGCTTGATGTCCGTTTAACTCATCAACACACGGTTCCCTGAAATTGTATCTGCTAGGAGTACATAGTTCATAAGTATTATAATATATTGAATTTTGTTTTCATATCTGCAAATTGTGGGTATAATTAATAGGTCAATAGACTTATATAGTACATAATATTTTATCGCAAAGGAGTTGCCAAATGTCTGTAAAACGATTGGATTCACCTCAACCTATTATTGAAATAGTTTGGGAAGGGATGGTCTCTCCTGAACAGGTGGAACAAACAAATAACGAGATAAAAAAAATAGCAGATCAATTGGGTAACTCGTTTGATCTGCTGGTGGACATGCGCAATATGAAGGCATTTCCTCAGGATACAAAAGAGAAAATGGTGGAGCACCAGAAACTGCTGGCACAGTGGGGCATGAAGCGTGCGAGTGTAGCAGTAGGCGGGGCGATTGCCAAAATGCAACTGAACCGGATTTCCAAAGAATCGCAGCATCAGACCGAATTCCAGTGGGAAACGATTGATGAAGCTTTGGCATTTTTATTGAACTAAAAAGGGCTGTTATGTGAGCACAAAGGAACTATGGTGCAAGGAACATGAAGTCATATCTTAAGGCGCTTCCCAGATAATAAGGGAACGCCTTTTTATATTTTTAAACTCTTCATATGAATACTTCATCATGTTTGCGAAAAGGTCATGGATTCATCGCACATACCATCGTTACAGATGTGCCACTCATGCCTTGTTCGACGAATCCGAAACGCCGATAGAGCCGAATGGCTTCATTATCCGGGTCAACACTAAGCGAAACGGCGTCGATTCCCCGCTTTTGAGCCTCTTCTAACGCCGCCTGGATGAGACGGGTGCCTATTCCTTTGCCACGCGCAGCCTCAATCACAGCCATTCCCATCTCGGGTGTAGCCGCATTTACATAACCGTACCCCGCATTCTGCTCCGTAAAAAACCGCAACGTCACCGAGCCCATACGCTTTCCCTGAGAATCCACGGCGATGAATCCAAAATCCCCCTCTCTGCCCCAGCCTTCAACGTACTTGGACATGCCGGGGCTATGGATGATCTCAGGTTCAAAAGGCTCTTCGCCCTCCCGCTTGAACATGGATGCATACAACATCTCCCACAGAAAAGGGATATCCTGCTCCTCAATGGGACGCAATTGATACTCCGTCATTCCTTCCCCTCCTTCAAATTGGTAAAGAGGCGTTCCATTTCGTTTACATTCAAATCATTGGTAACTTCATAATTTTCAAGCTTGTCTCTTGTTTTGTATTCACTATAGATGGAGACAGCATGATCGTTATAAAACGTAATTCCAAAGCCTTCTTTAAATCGATCTTCTTTCTTAATCGTAAGCCGCCATTCAAAGTAATATGGGTTCCCCTTGGATCGCTCTGAGATATCTGTTTGCTTTACTCTTCTTAATTCGATATCCTTCGCTAACTTCAACATATTTCTAATCTCTTGGGGATCTTTAATAGTCAGTTCTTCTTCATCGTATGGATCGGCGGTCGGTATTTTCTTAATAACCAGACGATCCAGTGTATCCAGCATACTCATATGATCCGTGACCTCTGCACGAAAAGTGGTGTGTTGCCTCGACATGTACATCGGTATCACAATAGCTGCAATCACAATTACAATGACTGCACCAAGAATGGTTATGGTTCTTTTTCTCATTGAAATCTCCTCTCGGTGTTGGGTATATCAGGAAATTAACAATTGCATTTCAAGTATACCATCTCATCATCCAAATATTGTTCTTCACCATTAAAATAATCCATTAAATACATGCATTTTATATAGAAAATACCTCTTTATAACCAGTCATTTTAAATTTTATGAGATGCTAACTAACTTGATAAATATCGATATTATGTTTTTGAAAAAAATGTCGATATACTACATAAGCTTTCAGCTTTGCCTATACTGGCAGCGGACATCAAAGGGGGAGATTGGATGAAACTTAAACCGAAATTAATGGTGATGTTTCTGGCTGCTGTATTGATTACAGCGATTCCACTGGCAACACTAGGCTTATACCAAACAGAGAAACAAGCCACTCGCAATGTCGATTCCAAATTAACTGGATTAATGTCCTCAGCGGCCAACCAATTGGATGGATGGATCAGCAGAAATGCCAAAGTTGTGGAAACTCTGGGGTTTGTAATTCAGGAAGCGATTCCGGCTGGACAACTGAACGAAGATTATTTTGATATCATGAAGCTGGGCAGTAACAAAGAGAGTCTGTCGGATCTTTACTATGGCTCAGAACAAGACGGTCATTTCATGAATGGCTCGGATTGGACACCTGATGCGGGGTATGATCCACGTGAGCGTTCCTGGTACCAACAAGCGAAGCAGGCCAATCAACTGGTTTTCTCGGATCCCTATCTGGATATGATGTCGAAGCAATACGCGGTGTCCATGACGATGCCGGTCCTGAATAAAGACGGACAGCTACAAGGCGTCGTGGCAGGAGATTTACTGCTCTCTACCCTTACAGATACGGTGGGAAAAATCAATTTGGACGGGCTGGGATATACATTTCTAATCGATAAAAAAGGGATGCTTCTGGCTCACCCTGACGAGAAACTGGTAAGTACCTCGGCCTCTGAAAATGCGGAATTAAAACCACTGCTGGCCGATATGCAAGCTGCCACCTCAGGGGAGAAGAAGTTTAACTACAATGGTGAAAATTATCTGTTGTACTTTAACCAAATCCCCAGCACAGGCTGGGTGGTAGGCTCAGTCATTTCCGAAAAATTGGCCTATTCCGAATACTATGAATTACGAAATAACTACATTCTGATTATCGCTGTTACCCTAATCGTAGTTATGGCGGCAGCATACTGGATTGCATCACTATTCATCAAACCGCTGAAAAAATTGGGCGCAACCTCCCAACAGATGTCGAATGGTGACTTTACGGGTCGGGTACAGATCAGAGGTAAAGATGAGTTTGCAGAGTTAGGTACAGCATTCAATCAGATGTCCGCTCAACTCAGTCTGCTGCTGGAACAGGTCACCTCCTCTGCTAACCGGGTGCAAAGCATCTCGGGTGAGATGGAAGAGCATACGGACAATACCAAACGCATTGCCGAGCAGATCTCCATCGCCACAGATGAGCTCGCTCAAGGGTCCAGCAAACAGGCGGAATCGGTCTATGACGGTTCAAGTCGATTGTCAGAGATGAGTAATAGTGTTGGCGGCATTAACCGCAGTGTGGAGCAATCGGTAACGATGATGCGAGAAGCAGGGGAAGCCATGCTTGCCGGAATGCAAGCTGTGGATCATCAGGTGGAACTTGCGGACGGCAATCGGAGTTCCATTGACCGCGTAGGTGAGTCGATCACGCTTTTGGCGGAGAAGTCGCAGAAAATCGAGGACATTGTCGGCATGATTCGAGGCATCGCTTCCCAGACTAATCTGCTCGCCCTGAATGCTTCTATTGAAGCGGCCAGAGCGGGTGAACATGGACGGGGGTTCGCCGTCGTTGCCGAAGAAGTACGGAAACTGGCCGAACAGTCTTCGGACTCGGCACAGGATATCATTGTTCTGCTGGATGAGATTCAGGCGGCAAGTCGTCAAAGCGTGAGTGAAGTTACTTCGGCCGAACAAGGTATTGAGCAGCAGGTAGCTGCTGTTCATGAGATGCGCGAGTCGTTTACCCGTATCAAGCAATCCATTGACGGCATCGACAGCCAGCTTCAGCTGGTATCCTCTGCTACAACCGAGCTGGATGAGAGCTCTGGCAGGATTGCAGAAGTGATTTCCAGTGTTGCAGCCATGTCGGAGCAGAGCGCAGCTTCCACGGAAGAGGTTGCTTCTTCTACGCAGGAACAGTTCAATTACATTACAAGCATCTCGGAACGTTCCAATGAGCTGACTCAGCATGCCAATGCACTGTATGAGGAAGTGAAAAAGTTCAAGATCTAACTTAAACAAGCCGTGTTCACCCATAGAGGTGAGCGGCTTGTTTTTTTATGACGCATATGTTTGTTTTATAGTCAGTTGTATGCTTATTTTTTGTAGTGTTTTTTCCTGAAAGTCGAAGGAATTCCTATTACGACCCTGTTGTTTTCATCATTAATCTGATACATTGCCTGTCGAGTCTCTAATGACCAATTCAGGCTTCAGGACAATTTTCTGTGGTGATTTACCTTCATCTTTTAGCTCATCAATTAATAAATCAACGGCACGATGCCCCAGATCATCAATAGGTTGGGCAACCGTAGTCAGAGGTGGACTGGTTACTGAAGCCAGAATCGTATTATCAAATCCGATGATTGATACATCTTCAGGCACACGCAGGCCTAGCTCTTTGGCAGCCTGAAGCGCACCAATCGCCTGCATGTCGTTGCAGCAGAAAATGCCTGTCGCTCTATTCTTTTCCCTAAGCAGCACGAGCGCCTCTTTTTTGGCTGAACCCAGATCGGCAGATGACTCTCTCACCTGATCCGCTTCAAGAGAATGACCCGCCTTCTCCAATACTTCCCGAAATCCGCGTACGCGTTCCTGACTGCTGCTGACTTTGAACGGTTCGGACAGCACCGCTACGTGAGTATGACCCAATTCAAGCAGATGCTGCGCTGCCAAAGCACCGCCAAGCCTATCATCGATGGCAACGGTATGCACCGATAACGACGGCATATGACGGGCAATCAGAGCAACAGGTATGGACTGTTGCAGAAGTGGGGACAGAATTTCGGCGTTATCAATGCCCGTTCCGATCATCATGCCATCGACCCTTTTTTGCTGAAGCAGATTCAGATATCGCTCTACCCGCTCGTCCTTATTGTCAGTGCTGCAAATTACGACGCTATAACCCAACTGCCGACTGCGATCCTCTACCGCTCTGGCCAGCTCAGCAAAATACGGATTGGAGATATCGGGCACGAGCAGCCCGAGCGTGTATGTCTGCTTACCTGTAAGTGCCGCGGCGATCGCGCTCGGCTGATAGTGAAGACGCTCCATGATCTCCATAATCTCGGCGCGCCGCTTCTCGCTAATTTTCCCTTTGCCGTTAATAACCTGTGAGACGGTTGCAATGGATACACCCGCCTCGCGTGCTATATCATATATGGTTGCTTTCATTGTTATTTCCCCATTTGTGCTATATATAAATTTCCTTATATATAGGTAATCGTTTTCTTCTCATTATGCAGGGGGAAGTCCGCATACGCAACTTGAAGCCGAATCAAATTATGAACCAAGCCTGGAATACTTCCTGGATAACGAATAATGGAATCGGATAACCTGGCTCACTTGAAGGATAAAATATACGAGTATGCCATCTACCTGCATTACTTTTTATTCATAAGCCAATCATGGTCCGGGTCGTTGTGAAACTTCCAGGTCCGGGTTGGTCCTGCCATCACATTCAAATAGTAGACCTCGTATCCCGGAGGAGCACCTACCGGATGGTATCCACACGGGACAAGCACAACTTCCCCATTGTTCACTGCAAGCGTCTCATCCACAGCGCGATCATCTGTGTAGATACGTTGAATGGCAAACCCCTGCTCTGGCTGTACTCGGAAATAATACGTCTCTTCGAGCAAGGATTCGTCAGGTAGGGCGTCCCGATCATGTTTATGCGGAGGATAGCTCGACCAATGTCCATCTGGCGTGAACACCTCAACGACGAGCAGGCTGTCTGCTTCTTTTTGTTCCGGCAAAATGTTGTGAATCTGTCGTTCCAGGTTGCCGTAACCACGTGTCTCAACACCTACATCTTCGGGAGCAATCAGACGAGCCGGATACGTGCCTTTACCTGGTGCCGCACATATGGCAATCTCCAATGCAGTAAGAGCCGTGAACTCCACCTGATCTAAACTGGATACGTAAACCGAATACGGAGGAATTTTCTCGAAGATGCTCATTCTTTTCCCGATATTCTCCCATGTATGTTCACGAGTACTTACATTCGCCAAACCACTCAGAATTACAATACAGAGTTCCTGATCCCCGCTCTCACGATTTAGAGTCTGCCCTTCGGCAAGCTGTACGACCTGAAACCCAACATATTCCCAGCCCGCAGACTCTGGTGTGACCGTCAACAACGTTCCGTCTACTTTCGGATTCAATACGGGTTTTACTACGCGTTCTGACATGCTTCCTTCCACTCCTTCCGATATTTTTTCTTAATTCTGATGGCTGTCTATTAGATGAAATGGATTATATATGTTCAATTAAATATTTACACGATAACGAAGAGGACAGAAAAAACCTGGAGAAGCGAAGCGTTCGCCTTTATCCCCGGATTTCCCCTCTGGAAAAAGAAAATTTGAAACTCTGGGGATAACAGTGATCGGAAGGTTGTTCTGTCATCGTAGTGGTTAGTGTAAATATTCTTAGTTGAACTTTTATAGTTATGAAAATGGTCCTACGGAGCAATCGTCTGCGATTCCAGCGACATTCCAGGAACTTCCCGCAGTTTCACAGGTCTGCCTTGTTCCATGGACATGCGCGCGGCAAGCGCAATGCGTTCTGCCTGAACCGCATCATTTCCGCTCACGATGACAGGAGAATCATTCCTGATTGCATCGATGAAAAGAGCGGTCTCCTGTACATACGCTTCATTGTATCGTTCCAGGAAAAAGTGCAGCGGCTTGTCGCGCATCAGCCCGGCTGATGTACTGACTTCTGCCGTATTTGGATGATCATTTGCAGCTGTAGCGCTGCCCAACGAGCCAAATACCTCGACACGCTGATCGTATCCATATACCGCCTGGCGGCTGTTATCAATGACGCCAATGGCTCCATTTTCAAAACTCATTGTCACAATGGCCGTATCCACATCGCCGTGTTTCGCAAACACAGGATGAATCAGCACATTGCCCTGAGCATAGACTTCCTCCACCTCACTCCCGGACAGATACCGGGCCATATCGAAATCATGAATCATCATATCCATGAAAATCCCGCCAGACACCCGAATGTACTCCGCTGGCGGCGGACTCGGGTCACGAGAAGTAATTTTGATAATATGCGGTTCCCCAATTATTCCATCCTGCACATGTGAACGTACCCGTCTGAAGTTATGGTCGAAGCGACGGTTGAATCCAATTTGCAGCTTTACCCCGGCCTTTTGCACGGCTGCAACAGCTGCCTGAGTTTGATGAAGGTCCATACTAACAGGCTTCTCGCAAAAAATATGTTTGCCCGCCTGGGCTGCCTGTTCAATCAGTGGCACATGTGTATCTGTTGAGGAACAGATTAGCACTGCATCCACATTCGGCATGTCAATCAGTTGACTGCTGTCTGTCGTTACCACCGGTATGCCGCGTTCGGAGGCCCACGCCTCCAGCTCGGGTCCTGCAAATAAATCACTGATACCCACAATCTCGGCATGTGGGTTGCGCAGGAGATTATCTGCATGAATTTTGCCAATGCGCCCAGCGCCGATGATGCCAATTCTCACTTTGTCCTTGCCCATTCCGTTATCCTCCCTGTACGTGTCCATGTGCACTCAACGTTCTCCCCTTGGCCTGGGTATCCCCTATGCCCTGAGTGACTACCAGCGGGCAGTGACCATCTTTTTGCGAGTATAAAACTCAACGCCATCCGTGCCATTGGCATGCAAATCACCGTAGAAGGATTTCTTCCAGCCGGAAAAAGGGAAAAATGCCATTGGCGCTGGTACGCCCAGGTTAATGCCCAACATGCCCGCATCAATGGTTTCACGGAATTGACGCATGCTCGCTCCGCTGCGGGTGAACAGACACGCCCCGTTGGCAAAGTCGGAACGGTTCGCCAGTTCCACAGCTTCCTCCAGCGTAGCTACCCTCGCCACCGAGAGCACTGGTGCAAATATCTCGTCCTTCCAGATCTTCATGGTGCTCTGCACCTCATCAAATACTGTCGGACCAACGAAATAACCGGACTTGCCTGTCGCCTCATCTTTACGACCATCCCGGATCAGAGCAGCACCTTCCTGTTCTCCGGATTCAATGTAGCTGAGCGTACGTTCCTTATGTGGACCACGAATTACGGGACCCAGGAATACCCCTTCATCCATACCGTTACCAATCGTGATTCTGTCTGCCGCTTCCACCAGCTTTTGTACCAGCGTATCAGCGACATCCCCCACGGCGACAACAACCGAGCAGGCCATACAGCGTTCTCCGGCTGAGCCGAAGGCCGCACTGGTGATTTCTTTCACCGTCAGGTCGAGATCGGCGTCCGGCATAACGATCGAGTGGTTTTTGGCACCCGCAAGCGCCTGCACTCGTTTGCCATGCGCGGAAGCGGTGGTATAGACGTATTCGGCGACAGGCTGTGAGCCGACAAAAGAAATCGCTTGAACATCCTTGTGTTCAAGCAGCCCGTTCACGACGTCATGCGCACCGTGAACGATATTGAGCACGCCGTCCGGAAGCCCTGCTTCCTTGAACAGCTCAGCCAAGCGGCCTGCCAGCAGCGGTGTGCGCTCGGACGGCTTCAGGACAAAGGTGTTACCGCACGCAATCGCCAGCGGGAACATCCAGCACGGTACCATCATCGGGAAGTTGAAGGGGGTTATTCCCCCAATAACACCGATTGGGTACCGATACATGCCCGACTCCAGCCCGGTAGCGATGTCGGGCAGCTGTTTGCCCATCATCAGGTTCGGAGCGCCTGCCGCGAATTCGACGCATTCAATACCGCGCTGCACCTCGCCATAAGCTTCGGCATAGCTTTTACCGTTCTCTAGCGTAACCAGCCGGGCAAGCTCTTCCCAGTGCTCTACCAGCAGCTGCTGGTAGCGGAACAGGATGCGCGCACGGCGAGGAACTGGCGTGCCGCTCCAGGACGGGAACGCCTCCCGTGCCGTCTGGACGGCCAAATCCACGTCCGCCTGTTCAGACAGCGGCACGTGTGCAATGACCTCTTCCGTAGCCGGATTTACGACCGGCTCCGTACGGGTTGCCGCCGGGGTCACCCAGGCACCCCCGATCCAGTTTTGAACCATTGTCGCTGTTGCTGACGCTTCCGAAATCCCTTTTCCCATAGCCCTGTCTCCCTTCGCTTATATGTGCGTTGCCTCAAATTACTCCATGTACTCCAAATACTTCAACACGCTTCAGGACACCGTAATTTCGCCCCGATTGCAGCGTTCAATATAATCATTCACTTGTTCGACCGTTGGCATTGCATCCGAGCAGCTATGGCTGGAAATCACGATACTTGCTGCCGCACTGCCAAACGCCATGCTGCGTTCAATCGTCCACCCCTGCATCAACCCATACAGGAAGCCCGCCGCGTAGGAATCACCTGCACCAAACGTTTTCACCACACGCGCAGGGTAGCTGTCCGCTTGATGAGATAGCCCTTCACCTGTATAGGCAATGGAGCCTTCCTTTCCATGTTTGATGACCACAATTTTGGCGGAAAAGTCGAACCATTTTTGCGCGGTCACCTGATCGCTATGGTCTGGATTATGGTCAAACGTCTCCATCATGTCGAACTCTTCACGTGTGCCCAGGATGATATCGCATTTCTCAGCTGCGAGGTTATAATAGACCGCCGTCTCTTCTGCTGATGTCCATGTGTATGGACGATAGTCCAGATCAAACACAATGACTGTGCCATGCTTTTTCGCATAGGTCAGTGCCTGAAATACCGCTTCACGCGATGGACTCTGGGCGAGGGCTGTGCCTGAGATCAGCATCACTTTGGAGTCAGCAATCAGCTGTTCCTGCACTTCTCTCGATTGCAATAACAGATCAGCTACATTGTCGCGATACATCAGAATGCTGCAGTCGGTTGGGCTTTTGATCTCGGTAAAAGCAAGCCCCGTCACAGCCCCGGTATCATCCGTTACCACGTTTGATGTATCGATCCCATTCCGCTCCAGATAACTGTTAATGAATCTGCCCATCTGGTCATTCGCGATTTTGCCGATAAACGCCGTTTCCATGCCGAGTCTGGACATGCCAATCGTAATATTGGCCGGAGATCCGCCCACATATTTTGTAAAGGTCATTGTCTCTTCCATCGGGCGATTGATCTCGTTGGCATTCAAGTCGATGCACAGACGGCCAATCGCGGTGAAATCCATCTTCCTGGAACCAGGAAAGGATACGTAGGTCATTGCATTTGAACCCCTTTCTATGATGGGATTTTGCATGTATATATGGATAGCTTATTTAGAATTGCGAAGTTTAAAGTTTAAAGTTTCGTCTCTGTAGTGTTGTTAGAAAAATCATCAAACTTACATACTCATCATCCGGTTTACCTCATGGTATGGCTCTCTCCCGATTGCCATGACTTTATCAGCTGTGCTGGTATAAGGACTCCATATATTGCAAGGATCTCCGCGCATACTCATAAGGATTATGAATTGCAGGATCCTGCTCCCCTTCAAGCATCGCCCAGCCATCATAACCTCGGGTGATTAGTTCCTGCAGAATCGGCGCAAAATCAATACAACCATCTCCGGGAACCGTGAATACCCCTTTACGGATGCAACCCACAAAATCGGACTGTTCAGCCCGTGCTTCGTCCAGCACTTGAGGACGAATATCCTTCAGATGAATGTAGGCAATCCGGTCATAATGCTTGCGTAGGAGAGCTAACGGGTCGGCTCCACCGTAGTAGGCATGGCCTGTGTCATAGAGCAAATAAACAAGGGATGGGTCAGTCAACTCCATCAGTTTATCGATTTCCTCCGGCTGCTCGACTACCGTGCCGCCATGATGGTGATATGTCAGCTTCAACCCGTGCTCACGGGCGATGGCACCTGCTTCGTTCAGCCCCTCAGCGAGGATTTCCCATTCCGATTCACTGAGTCTTAATACTTCTTTTTCATGAGGTGTCCGTCTTGGATCAAAATGCAGGGAACCACCTACTTCCGCTGTACTAATCACAGTGCTGCCCATCGATTGCAGAAACTCCGCGTGTCTGCGATAGCTGTCCAGCTCAGACTGACGATACGCCGGATCGGAGAACAATACCGATTTCCACTGGGAAACAAGGCGTATGGTGCGTTTACCTAATTCCTCGCTCAATGTGTCTGGATCCGTGGGATATTTGCGTCCCATCTCCGTACCTGTCAGTCCGAGCCGCTGAATATCATCCAGAATCTGTTCACATGTTGTTGCATCACCATGCTCCTTCACATCCTCTCCGACCCAGTTGATCGGATGAATCCCGAGCTGAAATGGCAGCTTGTTCATGGCTCCACGTCTCCTTTTGTCGTTCAACATTTCTCGCATCATTCAGTGCAGTGTGCTGAACGATGCATTTTGCATAATTTCGAATCAACTCACTCCTAAGTGCAAGATATTTAGAGGGAAAAGCAACCTGATCCATACAACGGATTCACGAGTAAAGCATTTCTATCTATATCATGCTGGTTAGAAGATACTTTTGGATTAATGCACATGCATGCGCAATTAAATGAGTTTAGCCTTGGCACGGTTTGCCTGCATCGCGTGGTGAGCATGAACCACTTTTTCTTCCGTAGATACTTCTGGCACGCCCACATTCCACCACGACTCATATCCGCCTGCATTGGTTCCGGGAACAACCGGAATTTCAATCAATGTAGTTACGGTCTCATTCCGTGCATCTCTTAGCGCCTGCTCCAATTGTTCTGTCGTCTCTATCTTATAGGCTTTGGCTCCAAGGCTGCGGGCATGAGCTGCAAAATCGATAGGCATGTAATCCCCTGTCAGTCGTCCGCTCTCCGATTCCCGATAGCGGAACTCATTGCCGAACCCGTCACTTCCGTGCTCCCGCTGCAAATTGTGAATACACTGGAATCCGTTATTATTAAATAGCAAAATGGTCATCTTCTTCTGTTCCTGCAAGCTCGTCACCAGTTCAGAATGCAACATCAGGTAACTACCGTCACCCACCATGGCATACACTTCACGATCCTGCTCGGCAAGAGCTGCTCCGAATGCCCCGCTTACCTCATAGCCCATACAGGAGAAGCCATACTCCATGTGGTATGTTTTTGGTGCGGATGCACGCCACAGACGGTGCAAGTCTCCGGGTAAACTTCCCGCAGCACACACGATGACAGAAGAAGGGTCAATGGTCCGGTTAATGACACCCACCGCAGTGGTCTGGGCCAGCCCAGCCTCGTGCTGCAGTCCATAAAGCCGATCCACCTCGCTGTTCCATTCATCCCGCAGTTCGGCGATCTCGGATGTTCTGTAACCACTGCGGTATTGCTGTTTCTGTAAAGCCGTTTGCAACGCTTGCAGACCTTCCCGTGCATCAGCCAAAATCGCTTCCCCACCCAGTTTGGCGGCATCCATGCCGTTCAGGTTAATGTTAATGAAAGCCGCATCAGGATGTTGAAAAGCAGACCGGGACGCCGTCGTAAAATCCGAGAAACGGGTGCCGACGCCGATCACTACATCCGCATCTCTAGCGAGCCGGTTGGCAGCCAGAGAGCCGGTAACACCGATGGCCCCCACATTAAGTGGGTGGTCCCACGGCAAGGCACTCTTGCCAGCCTGGGTCTCGGCAACCGGAATGCCAAATGCCTCGGCGAATTCAGCCAGCTGCGCGGACGCCTCTGCATACAACACGCCGCCGCCAGCAATGATCAGCGGCCTCCTTCCACGGGCAATCTGCTGCGTTGCCCGTTCAATAGCCGCCTGGACCGGGGGCCGGCGGTCCAGGTAATGCACCTTACGGGCGAAGAACGATTCCGGGTAATCGTACGCCTCTGCTTGCACATCCTGCGGCAGCGCCAGCGTGACCGCGCCCGTCTCCGCCGGGTCTGTCAGCACGCGCATCGCCTGCGTGGCAGCCATCATCAGCTGTTCGGGACGCACGATACGATCCCAGTATTTGCTGACCGACTTAAACGGATCAGTGGCTGAAATTGTATAGTCCCCGCTGACCTCCAGCTGTTGCAGCACGGGATCTGGTTCACGTGTCGCAAAGTTATCACCCGGAAGCAATAAAACAGGAATCCGATTGACTGTTGCGGTTGCCGCTGCGGTAATCATATTCAGTGCACCTGGTCCGATAGATGTCGTGCAGGCATAAATTTGTCTTCGGTTCTTCTGCTTGGCATAGGCCGCTGCCGTATGTACCATGCCTTGTTCGTTCTTACCCTGCATATACGTCAGGCTTCCTGAACTACGCTCCAGTGCCTCTCCAATCCCCGTTACGTTGCCGTGTCCAAATATGCCGATAACACCTTTCACAAACTTGGTTTCCACCCCATCCACAGAAATATATTGCTGATCCAGGTATCGGAGCAGTGCCTGAGCCATCGTCAGTCTAATTGTTGTCATGGATTGACATCTCCCTTCCCTTTACGGGTTAAGCGCTTAATCTACGTTAAGTTTAAGCACTTTACCCCTAAAGGTTAAGCGCTTAATTGATATAGTATTACAGGCGGAAGGATTAGGCAAGATGTTTTTGTAAGCGTTTTAAATAAATAAAAATTAAACCCTACTTGTGAATATATTTCTGTGCACTATCCTATCGTTGTTAATGAGGAGATCTGATAATCTCATATCTCTAAGCTTCCGTAATCATAATGGTACTATTGAGATTAGGTTTGTTAGCAGTGGAATGAGTACCAGGTGCAGATGGGCACGTAAAAAAATACAAAAAGAGAGATGGCAAGAACCATCTCTCTTTTTGTATTACTATAAAGCGGGTGATGGGAATCGAACCCACGCTATTAGCTTGGAAGGCTAAAGTTCTACCATTGAACTACACCCGCAAGTAAAAATCGGGATGACACGATTTGAACATGCGACCCCCTGGTCCCAAACCAGGTGCTCTACCAAGCTGAGCTACATC
>NZ_JAROCD010000028.1:0-36102 GCF_030433635.1 Paenibacillus vandeheii | reverse complement strand
AGAGAACGGTTTCTTTTTGTTTTACAATTTTGAAAACAGAGCTGTCCCTAGCCATTTATGACTTATGGGACAGCCCCTTTTTTGAAGATAATTTAAGAGTGCATGATATATATTTATTCGATTTCACCTTAACTCTAATACTTTACTTGTTTGCTGTTAAGCCACTGAACGGCTCTGTGCCTTTAGGTAGCAACTCTTTATACGTGAACGGGAATTCCGGGAATCCTTCTGCGTAAGCTGTGTACTCATACAACTGGAAGAATACAACTACACCTGTTGGTGTTACATAGAAATCCTGATCTTTATTCAGGCCTTTATAGCCTTCAAGGTAACCTCCACGAGCTTTAAGCTGAACTCCAACTTTTTTGCTTACCGTTTCACGCACAGTCTTGTTGTTTTGAATCAAATCATCCAGACTCAGTTCCTTACCGGAATCCAGGGCAAAGGTGTGTCCTGAACGAGTCGTCATGCCATGTGCACCAGCATAATCTTCATAACGCTGAGTGATCAGACCCAAAACACCATTTTCGTTGTACGTCACGACATAAGTGCTCTCAAATGCATATGGACGGTTCGCTGCTGCGTCGCCGAAATCCTTGGTTTGTTTTTTGAAATCCGATACAAAGGCATCGACTTCATCTTTCAGCACCTTGTTGATGGCCGCTTCTGCTTTATCGTTAGCCAATCCGCTCACCTGAGGATATTGAATATCGACTTCGGCGTTCTTGATGCTCACCTTCACGGTTGCTGCCTTAACCGCCACAGTATTCTGCTTCACCTTGCTCAGCGTCAGTGTCTTCGCTTTTCCATCCCAGCTGCCTTGAACTCCCAGATAATCTCTCATTGCAGAAAACGGAATATACAAGCGGCCATTAATCAGCTTCGCTTCGAATTGTGGGTAGTAATTGTTAATTCTAACACTCGGTGCCCCATCAATCATACTGATTGTCATCGTATTATTCGCTGCCGTTAAGGCGTACTCTTTAGCCTTTGCATCATATTTCAAGCTTCCACCCGCCACATCCTTCACTGCGGTAAGCGATACCCATGTAGAACCACCTTGCAGAAGTCCTTTTTGAGTAAGAGTTTTGCCTCCCGATTTCAAGGTTACCTCAGTTGGTGTTGTCACTTTCGTCGATACAGATGCCGCCTGTACGGAACTATCCTGCCATACAGTCCCGCTCCCCACAATAATTCCTGCCGCCAATAGTGCACTTGTCCATTTTTTCCATGATGTCATATATATAACTCCTCTCTCGAATTCAAATTTGAGTGTCATTGCGTATGTATCCTGATTTGTTCGTATGTCTCATACGCTTACCTCTTTATTATAATTAACCCAATTCCGGAAAGGTTTACAGCTTCAGTTACAATGTTGTTCGATCCAGATGCCTATAATGAAGGTTTTGTTACGAACAAATGGACAAAAAAGATACCAAAAAACAGCATTTTATTTCTCCATATTTCAACTCTTCTTTTCAAACTTCATCAAAGTCTGCCTTTATAACAAAAAAGACGCTGTCCATCGGACAACGTCTTTGTCATTATTACCCTCTCGCCCGATTTAACATATCTTTTAACGGACATTTGGTAATAATTATTTTGCTTATTTCATTTCATAAGTAATATTGAGCGTTGTGCTTACTTTAACCTGTCCTGTTTCGATGGCTGTTCCTCCATTAGTATCCGCTGCTTTGGACATCAGAGACTCACTTGCATAGAACACAGGCACATTAGCGTCACCTTGACTCACGGACAGAACAGCGCCCAATTGGCGTTTAACCGCTTTTGCAATAGCTCCAGCTTTTACATCAGCATTGGCAACTGCTTTCTCAATGACTTGAGCTTCAAAGCTCTCCGGTTTTTCGACCGTAAAACGTACATTCTCAATGTTGTTGGCACCAGCTTCGGAAGCAGCATCCAAAAGCTCTCCGATCTTGTCCATCTGACGATAAGTCACGGTCAGTGTATGATGAGCGGTGTACCCTTTGATCTTTTGTCCGTCTTTGTCGCTATACGTATAGTTAGGCTGTACGTAGAACTGGCTAGTTTGAATATCGTCCGCACTGATTTTCCACGTACTTTTCAGCAGATTGCTCACCTTTTGAATTTTCGCTGCATTCGCTTTTTGAGCAGAGGCAGCTGTATCCGCCGTACTGTTCACTCCGATGGAAAGATAAGCGATGTCAGGCTTCACCTGAATTTCACCTGTACCCACAACGTTAATCACGTTTTGTTGTACCCCCTGTACCTCAGCAGCATACGCATAATTACTAGGCGCCACCCACGCCGTACCTCCAACCAGCAATGTACCTGCAACCATCACCGCGCCCAGCGGTTTCATCCATAATTTACCCATTACGTTAGCCTCCTTAAGTTTTAACATCTCAATCTCAAATCGATTTGATACCTAACAGACGGGCTTAATTCCATAATGTTGCACTTGACAGCTATAAAACGCAAAAAAGCCCCTTTCGGGACTTCTTCATTGGGTTCAAATCATATCTTATTGGTTCTCAAGCTCTTCCTTGCTTACCAGACTAACTAAAGCGTTTACAGCCTGTTCGGCGTCCGCGCCTTCTGCACTAATCTGGATTTCCGTACCAGTACTGATTGCAAGGCTCATGATCCCCATGATACTTTTTGCATTTACTTTTTTGTCGTCCTTCTCGACGAACACTTCAGATGAGTACTTATTCGCTTCTTGAACGAACAGTGCCGCAGGTCTGGCATGGAGACCCGTTTTCAAACGGACAACTACCGGGTGCTTTGTCATGGAAACTTACCCCCTATTATGAAATCTGGACATTAAATACACAATTATATTTATAACATTATACCATATAACCAGAGCAGGACACTAGAAGAAAAACTCAGGGTAATTTGGATGTCATTATTATGACCCATTTTAGCCTTTTTACATCGCCTCATTACACCTGAGCTGCCTCTCCTTTTTCAACCGTAACGCTCGTTACGAACCTTCTCAGCCAGCTCATCAATTTTGCGGAGCCGGTGATTCACTCCGGACTTGCTGACTGTACCCTTAAGCAGTTCGCCTACTTCCTTCAAGTTGATATCCGGATGGGCGAGTCTGACTTCAGCCACTTCACGAAGCTTCTCAGGCAACGACTCCAGACCCACTTCCTTTTGCAACAGTCTGATGTTATCGATCTGTCTGACTGCTGCTCCAATCGTTTTGTTCAGGTTCGCCGTCTCACAATTGACGATTCGGTTGACGGAATTACGCATATCACGCATGATACGCACATCCTCGAACTTGAAAAGAGCCTGATGTGCACCAATGATACTGAGCAGCTCAATGATTTTCTCGCCTTCCTTAATGTATAGGATGAATCCTTTTTTGCGTTCTATACACCGGGCATTGAGATGAAATTCATTCGCCAGATCCACCAGGGCCTGACAGTGCTCCTCATACATGGACGCAATCTCCAGGTGGTAGGATGAACCTTCGGGATTGTTGACAGAGCCTCCCGCCATAAATGCCCCTCGAAGATAGGCACGTTTACAGCAGTTATTATGGAACAGCTCTCCACTGATCCCGGGAGTAAACAAAAATCCTTCAGAAACAATGTACAGCTCTTTTAAAATCTCCTGTACCATGGTTGGAATTCGAACAATATACACATTGTTCTTTTTCAGCCGCATTTTTTTGCGGACAAGCAATTCCGTATGCACTTGAAAATGCTTTTTAAGCAGAGAGTATGCCCGTCTTGCAATGGCGGCATTCTCCGTCGAAATATCCAAGATGACTTTTTTATTCGATAACTGCACCGCACCAAGCATACGGATGAGGGCTGAAAGTTCCGCCTTTTCGCAGCACGGTTCGCTTTCAATCATCGTTAGTTCTTTTTTGGTCTGTGCTGCAAACGACATGGGACTTCACCTCTTCCGTAACATCCAATTTTGTACAAGTTGATAGATGTGATGGCTCAGCTTGTCGGCATCATGACGCAGATAAGTCCGGAACAGGACCAACGTATCCGCAACCACTTGATAACCGGCACTCTTCAGCACATTCATATCGAGCACAACCGGTTTAGCTCCTTTTTCCGCATACTTATTCTGCACCTGCAGCGGAATATCACCATTATTTACAATGACATAGTCGAAAATCTGGTGTCCTATATGTTCATGTACCGCCTTGAGGTGGTCACTCACCGTGTAATTATCCGTCTCTCCCGGCTGTGTCATCACATTACAAATAAACATTTTCACAGCGTCAGCCTCAACGACAGCTTCAGCCAACTTAGGTACAAGGAGATTGGGCAGAATGCTCGTGTAGAGACTCCCTGGTCCAATCAGGATGGCGTCTGCCTGACGAATGGCCTCCACAGCCTCTGGCAACGGCTCCACGTGATCCGGTTCAAGGAAAACACGTTTGATCCGTAAGCCAGCTTCAGGGATCTTGGACTCGCCCGTAACAATCGAGCCATCCTCCATCTCTGCATGCAGTATTACGGCCTGCCCGGCTGCAGGCAGCACCTCACCCCGAACGGCAAACACGCGGCTAAGTTCCCGCACAGCGGTCACGAAGTCGCCCGATATATCCGTCATTGCAGCCAAAATCAAGTTACCCAGGCTGTGGCCTGCAAGCCCCGCGCCTGTATTGAAGCGATAATTCAGCATATCCGACAACAACGGTTCTACATCCGCTAGCGCCGTAAGTACGTTACGAATGTCGCCCGGAGGCGGCATTTGCAGCTCATTACGCAGGATGCCCGAACTTCCTCCGTCATCCGCCACCGTCACGATGGCCGTGATGTCCAGCGGCTTTTCCTTCAAACCGCGCAGCATCACGGATAATCCGGTTCCGCCGCCCATGACTACAATTCTCGGACGTTCTCTTCGTGGTCCGGCTTCTTTCATCCCTTCACCCTCTTCAATGACGGTCCCGGTCGGCGTCGCGATGGCTCACGGTGACAGCCTCAGTTTCGCTGCTTCCCAACATTTTGCCCAAATATTCCGATATTGCTACCGAACGATGCTTGCCTCCGGTACAGCCGATTCCAATAATAACCTGGCTTTTGCCTTCCTTCCGGTATTGCGGAATCAGAAAATGCAGCATATCCAGCAGCTTGGTCAGAAACGCCTGCGTCTCCGGCCATTTCATAACATATTCGTATACATCACTATTCTGTCCCGTATTCGGACGTAAATGCTCAATATAATGCGGATTTGGCAAGAAACGAACGTCAAACACCAGATCCGCATCAATTGGAATACCGTATTTGAACCCAAACGACGTAATATTTACCGACAGCATATGGCTTTCCAGATGAGAAAAGCGGGATATGATGCGCTCTTTCAGTTGAGCAGGCTTCATCGTACTTGTATTCAGCACCTGAGTGGCGGAATTTTTGAGCTCCTCCAGCATTTTACGTTCCAGCCGGATGCCGTCCAGCGGCATGCCCTCAGGAGCGAGTGGATGTCTGCGCCTGCTCTCCTTATAGCGCTGGACCAATACAGAGTCTGTCGCGTCCAGGAATAATATTTCGCAATGAATGGTAAAATGATCTTTAATATAGTTCAGTGACTCGGACAAAGCCGTAAAGAACTCACGCCCGCGAAGATCGATAACAAGTGCGACCTTGCCAATTTTGCCGTTCGATTGTTCAATCAGTTCCGCGAATTTCGGAATCAATACCGGCGGTAGATTATCCACACAGAAGAAACCAAGATCCTCCAGGCTTTGTACTGCAATCGTCTTGCCTGCCCCGGACATGCCCGTAATGATAATGAGCGTGGCGCCTGTGCCCGGTGAAACTTCACCTTCAAGCATAAATGTCCCCTCCTTATCATATTGCTGTCGGATTATATTGTTACGAGGTTACTAGGAACGCAAGAGAAGACCAGCCGCGCCAACAATACCTGCATTATTGCCAAGTGTTGCTTCAAGAATTTTAACGCCTTCTTGCAGTGGTTCAGGTGTCAGTTTCGCAAATACAGTGCGTACTTCATCAAACAAAATATTACCCGCTTTGGATACACCGCCACCGATAATGAACATCTCGGGGTTAATTACAGCCGCTACAGCCGCCATCGATTTACCCAAATAGAACGCTGCACGATTGACGATACGCAATGCAACTTCATCGCCCGCCTTGGCTGCATCAAATACTTCCTTGGCTGCAATTTTGTCAACGAGTGCCAGTGATGTATGATCTCCACGCTCTACAGCATCTTTGGCCATACGAATAATCCCAGTTGCTGAAGATACAGTTTCCACGCATCCCATTTTGCCACATCCGCACTGGATCGCTTCCAGATCAGGGACAACACTGACATGACCCAGCTCACCAGCCATACCGGAGAAACCCTGATAGATCTTGCCGTTCAGAATCAGTCCGCCACCAACGCCTGTACCAAGCGTATAGCATACACAGTTGTCCACGCCCTTGCCAGCGCCAGCCCAGGCTTCACCCAGTGCAGCCACGTTTGCATCGTTATCTATTTTGACCGGCTTGCCCAGACGTTCTTCCAAAATCGAACGAATGGCTACATTCCGAAATCCGATGTTGGGGGCAAGAACGATAATTCCCTCGCGTACATTGGTGAACCCAGCCACGCCCGCTCCAACACCTTCAAGCTGCTCCCAGCTGTAAGGCGATTCGGCAACGATATGACGGACATACTTCTCGATGTTGGCAATGACCGTGTCAACGCCCTTATCCACTTCAGTCGGTCCTTCATACGTATACATAAGCTGACCGTGTTCATCACATATACCGACCTTGATTGCTGTTCCGCCGAGATCGACCCCAACGTAGATTTTCTCAGACATGCTACAAGCCACCTTTATCTATCTATAATAGTTTAATCCTACGTACCAACTATAATTGAAGGATACGCCTGGGTCAAGACGATAAGACCTTTGCTGTGATTAGCTTCCCCGCTATTGTGAACAACATCACAGGCTATTTTTGAATACGTATACAACCCCATTTGTCTCTATTAAAAACGCAAGCTTCATTTCTTCCTCCATAGAAGAGGAAGCCTCAACTCATGATATTGCAATATCATGAGTTCCATGCGTAAAAGATGATCGTTGTCACCTGAAAGTTATGACACCTCTTATTAACACACACCCATTGGTTCCAGGATAGAGATACCTTCTCTTACTTCGTCCCCCTTCGGGAAAAAGAGCACAAAAACGCCAGCCCGAGAACGGGAGGCGTTTTACATTTTTTAGACACATTCCACATACCTGTCCTTCAGCAGCTATTCAGCTACTGGTCACAACTTCGTTTCCACACGTAGGGGTTCTTCCGTTTTTTCCATCTTGTTAACATCCAGAATATCAAGCAGGAAGACAAAGATCGGAATACCGATGATAAGCCCCCAGATGCCCAGGAAATGTTGAGATAGAATCAGTACGATAAACGTGTAGAACATCGGCAATTTGGTTTTGTGCGCCATCAGTTTCGGATTCAGGAAGTACGTCTCCAGCGCATGAATGATGATGATCATAATGATCACGATCACGCTGAGCTGCAATCCTCCCAGTTGATATCCGATTAGACACAGCGGAATCAGTGAGATGATAACCCCCGCAACGGGTACCAGACTCAGCATGAATACCAGAATGGTCAAGGCGAACAAATACGGGAAACCGAGTATCCATAATCCCAGAATCGTCAAAGCTGTATTGAATACCGCAATCAACAACTGCGCCTCGATCACTTTCCCAAAGGAAGATACGAATTTATCCCCAAGGTACGCCACTTCATTATAGAACCAGCCGATCTTGCTTGTTTTGAACTTGGAGGTAAACTTGGAGATCTCCCGCTTCTGCAACAAGAAGAACAGACTGAGGATGATGACCAGCAGAATGAACTCCAACCATTTACTTAACGCAAAAATATACTTCAATGCATCGTTGGTATAGTTTTTGATATCGAACGATTGCAGATAACCTGCAATTTTGGAAGCGAAATTATCCCCGTCAGCGGTATCCAGAAACTTCATAATCTCATTCGTTAACTGAACGACCTGATCCACGATCCGTGGTGAATACCTGGAGATGCCCAGTACAATCGCTGCAATAACGATAAGATAGAGCAGGATGACGACGACTTTATAGTTAACCGGAAATAAACGATTCAATTTCTCTGTGATAAAATGCTGCAACCTGTTCATGACATACGTCACCAGGAATAACAGCAAAATCATGTGCAGCATACTCCCCATGCTGAAAAGCACCAAACAAAACAACAGCAGAATCAAAAATCGCCGCACTGTTGCATTCTGTAACCAATCTTTTATCATTTCCCCCAAAGTCTTCACCTCACAGCTAATATGCCCATTATGTATACGATCTGATGCTCATTTTGGTTTCAAAAAAAGAGAAGCCTTCCGGCTTCTCACATCAGGAGACTTCCCGTTGTCTCTATTACTTAATTTATGCCAAACCATACCCTTTTCATGCTTACTTATCCAGTGTTTCGCTCCAGTCATGCACAATGCTGCCTTCAAGGAATTTCTCGCAGTCCATTGCGGCCATACACCCTGAACCTGCTGCTGTAATGGCCTGGCGGTACTTCGTATCCTGAACATCACCACAGGCGAACACACCCGGAATGTTAGTCTCGGTAGTACCCGGTTTAACCACAACATAGCCGTGTTCATCCAGTGTAATCTGATTGCTCAGGAAACCCGTATTCGGTGTATGCCCAATTGCAATAAATACGCCGTCCGCTTCAAGCAATTCTTCCTGCCCAGTCTCATTATTGCGTACCTTAAGCCCTTTAACCCCCAGAGCTTCAGGCACAACTTCGAGCGGTGTGCGATTCAACGCCCATTTTACCTTTTCGTTGCTGCGAGCCCGATCCTGCATGATTTTCGATGCACGCAGTTCGTCCCGGCGGTGAACCAGAGTAACGTCTGTTGCAAAACGGGTCAGGAAGCTGGCTTCCTCCATCGCGGAGTCCCCACCGCCGACAACGACGATTTTTTTGCCACGGAAAAAGAATCCGTCACATGTGGCACATGTGCTTACCCCACGTCCCACATTCTCCTGCTCTCCCGGAATGCCGAGATAACGGGCCGAAGCGCCGGTAGAGATAATGATCGAATCGGCTTCCAGTTCACCGATGCCTCCAACTTTAACCTTGAAGGGCGGTTTACTGAAATCCACTTCCTCCACCCAACCATTTTTGAACTCCGCTCCAAAACGCTCCGCTTGCTTGCGCATATTGTCCATCAATTCCGGACCCATGATGCCTTGTGGAAAACCAGGGAAATTCTCAACTTCCGTTGTCGTCGTCAATTGACCACCCGGTTGTAGACCTTCGATAACCAGTGGGTTTAGATTAGCACGAGCCAGATATATCGCTGCTGTCAGACCCGCAGGTCCGGTTCCGATCACAATCGTTCTGTATTTAGACATATAGATACAGCCTCCTTAATAAGGTTGAGAGTGTGTTGAGTGGCGATTAACTTGCTATGATGATATCCTACAGGCATGTCGAGACCTATTCGTTAAGTTTACCCGTTTTCCAGGCCAATGTATCCTTCACGCCATGAAGTCTTCTCCAAAGCGAGGTTCCAAGGAACATTTACACGATCGGTGGGTTGGAGTTGCATACTTTGTTAATTTGCCGTGCATATTTGCTAACTGTAGCAGCTGATATGCCATATCGATCAGCTATGCTTTGGTAGGTCACCGGACGACTATGAATTTTGGCCGCCAGATATTCCAATCCCGCAGCCAAGCCTTCAATTTGCTTCGTCCCAGGCTCCTCCGGGTGTACGCGAGATACATAGTCGGTCCACAGCCGCTCCATTTCTTCCTGCAATTCAGCCTTGGCTTCAGACATTTGTAACGCACGGTCCACGACCGCCTGCCAATGCGAAGAAGGTTTTTTCTCCGTATGTTCCGTCAACGACTCCATCTTCGTAATGGAGCGTTTGCTCATTGCCGTTAGCGTTCGCAGAACAGGAGAATCATCCTGCTTCGCTGCTTCTGAATCAAGACCATTTAGTACGGAACGAGCGGCTTCCACCAGCTCCTGATCTTCACCGGGTTCCTGGATAAAGGATTCCAGTGCCTGCCGCACCTCATAATCACCAATCATGCCAAGAGCATGAATGACCTGAAGCTTGGTTGCCCGATCCCCATGTCGCAACGCCCAGAAGAAGGAGGAACGGATCAAAGGATCACTTTTCATCTCTTCAGGTATGCCGTTGCCATAGTTCTCCCATTGTCTGAATTGCTCGTCAAACGGCAGATGATAGTGATAACTTAGTTTTTCCGGATCTTTTCCTCCCTGTCTCACAGCCTCAAGTTCCGACAGATAGTACCGGGATACTTCCGAACCCGGGTCCAGCTTGCCCACGTGACGCCACAGACGTTCTGCGGAATCGTAACGTTCCGTATTATAAGCCGCGACTGCTGCATAATGTGCGAGAGCCGGGTCTGCAGCGGTTTCTTCATCCTTCAACAGGCGACGGAAATGTACATAAGCTGTATCATGTTGACCCAGGATACCCATCGTGGTAGCCAGTTTGTAGACCTGTTCGTGCTGGAAAGGCACGATAACACGCAATTTTTTGATCAGAAGCAGCACTTGGTCAGCCCGATTCTCGTTCTGGTGAAAGATTGCGAGATTACACAATGCATGCAAATTACCAGGCTCCTGCTCTAGTACTTCGGCAATCGTCTCTTTCGCTTTGGGAAACAGCCCCATATAATAATAGGCAAGCGCCAAGTTGTTGCGAGCAGCCAAGTAATCAGGATAATCGGGTGCCATGCCTTCCAGCAGCTCAGCCGCCTGTGCAAACTTCCCTTGTTCCAACAATTCCCGCGCCTGATCGTGCTCAACGACACCTTTACGTGATTTGATCCGGTTCAGTTTGGCTGGTCGATCCAGCTCATAGTACAGAAGCTCCATCATCTCTTCGGCTTCCGTCATAAACTGACCCTGGGTATCCTCCTCCAAATACGTAACAAGCGCTTGCTCAGCTTCTTCAAACCGATCCATATTCGCATAATTGTTCGCCATGTAGAAGTAACATTCCGTCATGGACGGATCTACCACGTCGAGCACATGCGCAAGAACGGCATTCGAAGCCTCGTAATCCCCTTTCTCTGATAATATACCCGCCATATTACAATGATTCACCGGATTTTCCGGTTCATATTCAACAGCTTTACGAAAATATTTTAATGCCTTGTCGACGTGATTACGGTCCAGCGAGCGGACAGCTCTCTCAAAAAAGAAAGAAGCATCCAAGTGAATCGGTATAACATTGGCAAGGTGTCCCTCAGCCCGCAGTAGCTTGCCCTTCATCTTCCAAGGCACCTCCTCTTTGCTTTCATTCATACTCTCCAGTATACCACATCTTAAGGCCCACTTCTCAATATGTAGTTTCATGTCGTTTATGCCAAAAATGCGCAAAAAAGATGACACCTCCTCATCCCTTTCGAATGAAATGTCATCTTTTTGCTTCTTGTACTCTTTCGTATAAAGAGATTCATCAGAATTATACCTTCAACGCCATGGTAGGCGAAAGAGAGATATGAACCGTCTTGTGGAAAGGAGTCATAAAGTTAACCAGCACAACCTTACACTTATCAGGCAGCTTCGCCTCACGTACGGTTGCCGCCAAATGCCCCACCTCGCCTCCGGTCAGCTCAATCCAGTCATCTCCACAGGAATAACGCAATGTACCGCTCTTCCACAGGTAATGGCCCTCATCCGTCTCATGCAACTCCCCATGGGAAAGCTCGCCCTCGCTTCCGAACACGAAAGACAGCTGCATCATGATCTGCTCCGGTTCAGCTCCCGATAAATCCAGTGTCCATCCATTTTCCGATTGTAACACTTCCGTCTGTACACGGAACGTCTGCTCATGGGTGAGCGCTCGACTCTGATGGGGTAACAAATACCACGGGCTGATGGCTGTTCTCGCCGTCTCAGGAAGTTGACTACCCGGAACCGGACCATAGTAACCCTTCTTCTGCTCGCCCGTTAGACTGTAACCTGCTGACAATCGAGACATGTGCTGCATCGGCACATACCCTGGATTAAAATAGGAGGCCAACTGAACAGCCAGCAGACGTACCGCACCATGACGAAGGGCAAAAAATGAAGGCACCTCCGTCATTACGGTCGCGCTTGTACTACCCCTCCGAATACGCGCTACAGGTGCGCCGAAGTCCGTATGCATCCGGCTGTGCGAGATGCGCCCATGATGACCTGCCGATTCCATTCGCTGCAAATAGTCCTCTCGCACAAATCGCTCGTTCAGTATGATCTCGTACAGCTCAGGCAAATGATGACGTGCCTTACCTGCCTGCTGAAGCTCAGGCTCCAGCAGCAGCCGAACGAGCGCATTGACCGAGCAGACGCCGGGATCTGTTAACATTTCTCCCGCCCATTCAGCCATGCCGGCGAAGATCGGATCACCGTCCAACCGGGCCAAAATGGCATACGGCAAATAATACGGTGATAGATCATGCAGGCTCCCCAGATCCTGGCGACCTGAGTAATCCGTAACAACCTCACCGGTTGGATGTACAAGATACACCATCATGCGAAGATTGAGTCTCACCGGGTCCAGCAATTCGGGACGATTTAACAGACGTGCCGCATGTATTAACATAATATCACTGACCGCACTGTAAATTCCGTTGCTGCGTTCCGTCCATTCCCCGTCAGGCGTGATATCCATACCCTCAGCCAGCCACTGCTCTGCACGCTGCACGGCTTCCTTCAGGTCAAACAATTGATGCAGGAAACCGAGCGCCGCGCACAGCACCCAGCGATGGTTCGGGGTATGACAGCCCCCGGCTAACATGACCGGAACAGTTCGTTCCAGAAACAGGCGCATATTCTCCAGCACAGGTTGCAATGGCTCCCAGTACTGCTGCTGAAGTAACTGGTACAGCTGCGCATATCCCACAACGACAAATGCGGTGTCCGGCGGAGAATGGTAATTGGTCCAGCCAGGAGAGATAGAGCCGTCCTCATGCTGATTACGCAGCACGTATTCCGTTGCCAATAGCAGGCGATCAAGCAGTTCCTCATCCCGGTAATAAATCGAATCGGGATTAACAAGCGCCGCTCCCCAGTAACACATATCCGTAGGTGTTCCGGATGTGTGATTGACCCAAGCGATACCTGTAGAGGGATCAATCGTTCCTCCATAATAGCGGCTCTCCGGGTCAAGTACTTGCCGGGTAATCCCTTTCTGAACTGCTCTGTCATTGCTGTCCACCAGTTGTCTATACATGTCTAGTCCCTCCAAACAAATGCATTTACATCGTTATCATCAACCCTTGACTGCTCCAAGCATGGCACCGCTAACAAAATATTTTTGCAGCCACGGATAGACGAGAAGAATGGGTACAGTCGCAAAAACAACGGTGGCAGCCTTGAGGCTTTCCGGGGTTAATGGAGCGCGATTAGCCCCCTCCATCAGCGTAAGTTCGCTCACCATATTGTTTTGTACCATCTGGAAGAGCTTGAGCTGTAAGGGATACAGCTGAGGATCATTAATATACAAAAGAGAATCCTGGAATCCATTCCAGCGTCCAACCGCATAGAAAAGGGCCAAAGTAGCCAATACAGGCATGGATAGTGGCAATATAATTTTAAAGAGCGTGTGTACATGTGAACTGCCGTCAATCTCTGCCGACTCCTCTAAACTTTCCGGTATGCCTCTGAAGAACGAAATCAGGATAATCAGGTTAAACGGACTCACCAGACCAGGCAGAATCAATGCCCAGACCGAATTAAGCAAGTTGAGATCACGAATGAGCAAGTACTCAGGTATCATCCCGCCGCTGAAGAACATCGTAATAATGATGACATACATAAAGAGCTTGCGCCCTTTCAGTTTTTTCTTGGTTAACGGATATGCAGCTGCAAGTGTGAACAGCATGCACAGCACTGTGGTCGCGACTGTTAGAACCGTTGTGAAGCCCAGTGAATAGAGCATCGATTGATCAGAAAACACCTGAATATACGCATCCCAATTGATTTCTTTGGGGAATATGGTCACTTCACCTGACGTAATCGCCCGGTTCGAACTGAGTGATATCGCAATCGTGTGCAGAAACGGAGCCAGACAAAATATAACAAACAAAATGATAAAGGAGATATTAACGATATCAAAAATCCGGTTTGAGGTGCGTTCACTCATATGCGCACAGCTCCTTTACTGATGGTCTATACAAACAAGCCGATTGGCGTATCTTTCATTCTTTAATAACCTACAAAATACCTTCACCGGTTGCTTTTTTTGAAATATAGTTGGAGCCGAGTACAAAGATAAGTCCCACAACGGCCTGGAACAAACCAACGACGGTTGCAAGTGTGTATTGTCCTGATTCAAGACCAACTCTGTATACAAAGGTACTGAGTACATCGGAATATTCACGCACAGCCGTGTTACCGATAATATAAGGCCGATCAAAACCGATACTGACCATATGACCGAGATTGAGAATAAGCAAGGTCACGATGGTTGGTTTAATGCTCGGCAGCGTAATATGCCAGATTCTCTTCAGCCGGGATGCTCCATCAATCTCAGCCGCTTCAAACAATTCCTTGTTCACGCCGGTTAATGCGGCCAGATATAGAATGGTCCCCCATCCTGCACTTTGCCAGACACCTGTGAACAGGTACGTCACAAGCCAAGGATTCTTCTCTGTCAAAAATGGGATCGAATTTAAGCCCATGCTCTCCAGCACACCGTTAACCATACCGGATTGATTGCCAAACAATTGGTATACAATGCCTCCAATGATAACCCATGAGATAAAGTGAGGAATGTACAGAATCGTCTGCGATATTTTTTTGAACCATTTAAAGCGAACTTCATAGAGCATAATGGCCAATAAAATTGGAGCAGGGAACGAAACAATCAGATCAAGAAAATTCAGCATAAAGGTATTACGTAGTGTGGTGTAGAAGTCACGCATCCCAAATACCTCACGGAAAGCGTCGAAACCGATCCACTCACTACCGTTAATGCCCTGGAACAGGTTGAAATCCTTAAAGGCGATTTGAACACCGTACATCGGTCCGTAGCGAAAGATCAAAAAGTAGATCAGCGGCAGTGAGATCAGTGCATACAATTGCCAATACCTTTTCAAGTATGTGATCGTCAAGTCGGTTTCCTCCTATCAACAAAGAAACGGCTGTGCCGCACAAATCAGCGGCACACGTCCCTTCCAAAGTTATGCGCTAACATGCGTATCTTATTTGGAGCCATGATGTGTAAGGATTATTTATTGAGTAACGATTACTTACTGAAGTGCTTCTTCAAGCTCTTTCTTCAATTCTGTGCCACCGAGCGACATGAAATCATTCATTTCCTTTTCATAAACAGCTTCAAATTCCGCAGGCTTAGCCATCGCTGTTTTTACGATAAGCACTTTTAGCTTATCATTCAGCGCCGTCCCATATTTGGATTCCGCTGCAATTGGTTTGCTAAAAACGATCGGACCGATGGTGTCGGTATTCGCAATGTTAATGGATTGTCTCATCAATTCCTGATTATTCTCCGGGAAGCCCGCGATCCATGCTGCTTCATTTACTTCCTGGTCTCCGATCACTTTGCCATTGGCGATGATAGCCATGTCACCGGAATTGTAGATGCGATCCTTCATTTCCTGTGTTGCGTCATTTTTGACAACTGGAATTCCATCGACCATCTCGTAATTTTCACCTTCGACGCCGCTGTACATATCAAGCAGATTATTTCCAGAAGCCATCCAATCCAAATATTTCACTGCTTCTACAGCTCGTTTGCTGCTCTTTGGAATCATGATATACATTCCGTTGCTGCCGTAACGTGATTTGATATATTTATTGTCAACATTGGCGTTTGTATAAGCGTCGATTGCTGCGACTTTGCTACCCGGCACGTTTTTGTACAAATTATCCAGCATACCGTCTGCGTACAGAATCTGACCTACATCTTCCGACATATAACCGATGTTGCCGTTTTGGAAGTCCTTAACCAATTGAGTTTTCTCTTCATCAAGACTGAAATCTTTGCTGATCAGACCTTCATTGTACAATTTGTTAAGGAACTGCATCGCGTCCTTAAAGCCTTCATGCAACGGTAGTTCGTATCGTTGACTGTACGTCAGTCCATCCTGAATCGGCTTGATAAACGAATAAATCAGTGTCTCATACTGAGCTGGCGCAAGTGCCATACCCATTGGGATGTTTTTGCTTCCCAGATTACCCGGATCTTTCTCTTTAAATGCTTTTAGCGTCTCGTAGAGCTCTTCCGTTGTCGTTGGAGCCTTCATTCCAACTTTGTCGAGCCAATCCTGGCGGATATAAGAATTATAACGGGCAGTAATGGCACGTTTACCCGGAATGGCGAATTGCTGACCTTCAAGCTGACCAAACTTCAACAAGTCTTCACCCAAATATTCTTTTAGGTTAGGTGCATGCTCCTTAATAAGCTCACCTACGTCGGTAAGTCCCCCCTGCTGGGCATAGCGATAGAAAACACTCGAGTCATATACAAACACAATATCCGGAACGTCGCTGGCGCTAGCCATCAACACATTGAGCTTCGTCGTTTCCTCCGAACGCTGAACCGGTACGAATTGCACATCAATGTTATTTGGATCACCGAACTGTTCCTGAATCCATTTAGTCATATAGTTGTTGGTAATCGTATACGGTGAAGGGCTGTTACCGCGATCAAAAACTTCGACTTTCAAGGTAACGCGCTCACCATTGCCCGATGTGCCACCCTCTGTTGTCTCTTGATTCGATCCAGACGAGCATCCCGCAAGTAAAGACACTCCCATTACCATCGTAAGCGCCAATCCCATCCATTTCTTGAGACTCCCTTTGGTTGCTTTTCCTGTCATTTTGTCATCCCCTTAGCTTTGCGTGAATTGTTTAAAGCTTGCCCAGAGTATTCCACATCTTTCCGCACCCTGGCAATAAACCCGTTTCGGAAACGCTTACATAAGGAAATTGGTTTATCGATTATAGCCATTTCATAAACCAATTATTATCTTAGACTTCCGGACTGATACCAAGCAACAGCCGCCATTTTGGGCTTCTCTACCCGATTTGTCCGGATTGGACCCCATAAACCATTTTCCTACACTGACTATTTTCGTATACGGCATGAAAAAAGGTGTATTCGTGTCCATCTCCCCGCACAGGAACGCTGAGCAGTCAGGTCGCTCGTTCAAACCAACAACAAAAAGACGGACTCCAGCATGACACTCCTCCTGACGGAGAGCGCATGCATGAATTCCGCCCTGTGCTTCACGCTATCGGTATTTGAACAAGCTGGAGTTCTCCCAATCCCTGTATTATGACTCGTCCACCAGAGGCTCACGTTTCAACCGGCGATAGTCACCCGGTGTAATACCCGCAACCCGCTTGAATACACGTCCCAGAGTAATCCCATTGGCATAGCCCACCTTCTGGGCAATGTCCTGCAACGAAAGATCCGTATTCTTGAGCAGCCGTTCCGTTTCCTTCATCCGCAATTCTGCAAGGAAGTCTACAAACTTCATATTGAACTCTGTCTTGAACAAATAACTCGCATGTTTACCGGTAATCTGGAATCGATCGCTCAGATGTTTCAGCGAAAGATCTGGATTCGCAAACTGTTCTTCAATATAGTTTCTCATTTCATTGACCATCGCTTTGTAGCTTTTGGTTTCGGTTACCGACACATAGGTTCTAAACAGATCCGTGAGGTCATCAAACAAAATGTTTTTGACTCCCTCAAGTGTCTCCGCTTCTTTCATCAGCATTAACCACTTGTTGATGTTTTCCTCCGATAATTTCTCCTGCAGCTGTTCAGACATGACCGCTACTTCCCGGCTGAGCATCTGCAGCATCGCCTGAATCAAGGAGTGAATCTCATCATCCGGCAGCTTATCACGTTCAAAAGCCGCGAAAATCTCCTCCAGCTGATCACGCCACTGACTGCTCGACATCCGAAACCGTTTAACAAAATCAGCAATCATCTGCAAATAAGTATAGGTATCCAGCAGCTGCTGCTGAGTTTCTCCATACCCGGCCAGTGCCACATCCCCGTCTCTCAGTAATCTGCGGTGCATCACAGTCTCAGCCGCCACGTATGATTCACGAATGGCCTTGATACCCTCTGCAATCGGTCCGATACCGAAACTCAAGGATATACGCAGATTCTGCTCAACCCAAGATCGGCATTCCTCTGCAACCAGGCGAATCTGCTCTGTCATATCCACACTGCTGTCTGTGGACAGGAAAAGGATCGCAATCTGATCGGAGCTGACCCATTCCGTCCAGCATTGCATATCTGCATTGCGTGAGAGCTCTTGCAGAACGTTCATTAGCGCAAATTTAAGCGTATTCTGCTCACCTCTCGTGAACTGTTCTTGGAAGCCCTTCTCATAACGGTTGATTTCGCCAACCACAACAGCGAAGCATGACGAAGTATCCATACCAGTTAACGGGGAAAGATCCTTCAATCGTTCTACGGCATGATCCAGATTTTCTCCATTCAGCAGATCGTTAAAAAGTTTACTGCGTTGCAGTAACACGTTTTCCCTGCTCTTTTTGTCCGAATCCATCATATGGTTGATCAGGTTTTCCAAAACGCCGTCAATCAATTTCATCTCATCGGTACGAGAGCTGGATTGTTCCAGCACACGAATCTGATGAGCCTCAATCCGGTTCATAATGATTTGAATAGGCTTATAATTACGACGAGTGATATAGATGATATAGAAAATAGCGCAGATGACTGTTACAACCGCAATCGCTACCCACACATAGGAAACGACCGAAACCCAGCCATACAGGTTTCCTTTCTTGATTCCACTGGAGATCGTCCACCCCAACCGTTCAAGCGAAAGGGTGTTCAGCTCTTGTCCTTCTGCGGTACCTTCACGATCTGAATGCGCATCGTATACAACCTGACCGTTACGGTCAAAAATGCTCATGAAGGAAAGCTGTCCATTGACCATACTGTCAATACTCTGCTCGATACTGCTCATTTTGATATTAATGACAAGCACCCCATCCGAGCCAAATGGCAGGGGCATGTCTTTATCTACCGTCAACACCCGAATAGGCGTACGCTGATTAACCCCTGCATCATATTCCCTGACGGGCTGCCAGCCTGAAGCAAGAGTACCGGACTCAATTTGGTCGATCCAAGCCTTGTCTGAGAAGCTGTCTACATCCCTGGAGCCGCTCGATGTTAAAACGCTTTCATTTTTCTTGTCATATAAATAAATCGATTGAATCCAGGGGTTGGAACTCGTCATCTCACGTAAACTCTGTGCAATGCTATACACAGTCTCTTTGCCCACCTGGTTCTGGCTATTGAAATAATACTTGTAGGCCTGTTCACTCTGCACCGCTTCCATCAACGAAAGCTCAATATCCCGGAGCGTCCGGTCCAGACTATCCGCCAAATAACTGGAGGAGATGCGATCTGCTTTCCTAGTTTCTTCCCTGGAGATGTCATTAATGAAAACAAAAGCGATAAAAATGAGTACGGTCATGGTAAGAAAGAAAATAGGAAAATAAGAAAATAGAAGCCGATAATACCAAGTCCGGGACAATAGACCCCACTCCTCACTCCACGACACCGGTGTATATTGCCGTGGTTCTACTGTTCATTACATCCGTCACATCTCTAGGATTGAGTCACCCTGACAGCACGCAGCCATAGAACTAATTTTAAGTTATTATAGCACAAGCCTTTAGGCAGCAAAGCAGGAATTGATTGTCTCCGCTCTCTTATCACATCCATCCTTACCCTCATTCATGATCATAAAAAAACAAAAACCGTGCTGAGCAGCAAACTACTCCAACACGGTACAGTAAACCTGGATTCGCACAGTCTATGCTGCATGGTTAAATCCCTGAATCTTTAAACAGTGTAGCCATGGAGCCACCATCCACAATGATGCGAATAGCGCGGGCAAGCATTGGGGCCACGGGTAACACTTTGAAGCATTCGGGATGATCATCAGGCAGGGCAATAGAGTCTGTGACCACCACCTCGGCAATGGACGGGTGATTAAGCTTACCTAGCGCTCCGTCCGAGAACAGGCCATGTGTTGCGCATACGTATACATTTTTGGAACCACGTTCCTTCAATCCTTCAACAACATTGAGAATTGTCGTTCCGGTATCGATCAGATCCTCAATAATAATCGGAGTTCGACCCTCCACATCCCCAATGACGTGTGTAATGATCGATTCGTTATGGCTTGGCCGCTTCTTGATCATAATGGCAAAAGGGGAATCCAGACGATTCGCCAGTTTCTCCGCCATCGAAGCTCGTCCCGCATCAGGGGAGACAACCACCGGATTTTCAATGCCTTTACTCAACAAATAATCACTAATGAGATCCAAGGATGTCATATGGTCCACTGGAATATTAAAGAATCCCTGAATTGCTGCTGCATGCAGATCAATGGTTACTACACGGTTTGCTCCAGCCGTAGTTAACACATCTGCAACCATCTTGGCCGAGATCGGCTCACGCGGAGCAGACTTACGTTCCTGACGGGCATATCCGTAGTAGGGAACAATAATATTCACCGTACGGGCAGAAGCCCTTTTGGCTGCATCAATCATGACGAGCAATTCAACGAACAACTCATTAATCGGATGAGATAATGATTGAATCAGAAACACATCACAGTTGCGGATCGTCTCTTCGTAGTGAACGTATATTTCTCCGCTCTTGAACCGGGACAGTTTGATCTTGCCTAGTTGTACACCCAGCTTGTCGCATACCTGTTCTGCCAGCTTAGGGTTCGATGAACCGGAAAAAATACGTAACGAATGCTGCATAATGCCCTCCTGAGGGTTGAAGTCCCTATATAATCCTTATCTACAAGGTTATTTCCTACCCTCATTATACTCCACTGCTCTATACATTTAAAGAAAGGAACGAGCGCTGACGTCCTTCAAAAACAGCTACCTCCGTACAGCCCAGCTCGCGCAGGAGCGCCTCCGCTTCAGGCAGGTAATCACCTAGCTTCAGCGGATCATGTGCATCGGAGCCAAGCGTGAGTGGAATTCCTAATTGAATAGCCTCTGTTAACATTCGGCGACCCGGGAACATCTCTGCACATGGCTTCGATAATCCTGATGCATTGAGCTCCATAGCGCAGCCACTCTTTGCAATAGCTTGCAGCGCTGCATTTTCCAAAGTTACCCGCTCTTCCGTCTGCTCTGGTGCCGGAGCGAAGCCAAAGCGCTTGATGACATCCGCATGGCCCATAATATCGTACATTCCTGAAGCTGCCGCTTTGCTCACGGCATCATAGTACTGACGGTAAACTTCAAGTACGTCTTTGCCTTCCCAATGATGGGTCTGGCGAAAATCCGTAATGTCCCATTCCCCGAGAAAGTGAACCGATCCAATCACATAGTCCCAGGGGTACCGCTCGATAATGGCCCGAATTTCTGTCTCCCAGCCTTCAATATAGTCGCCTTCGAGGCCGACACGTACATCAATCTGGCCGCGGTACCGCTCCTTCAGAGAAAAACACTCTTCCACATAACGCGGCAGCTCGTCCATCGGCATCGCCATTTCGGGATAATAGTGAGCGGGGTCTACATGCAGTAAAGGCATGTGATCGGATAGGCCAATCTGCGACAGGCCAATCTCCACCCCACGCTGCACATACGCCTCCAGCTTGCCAATGGCGTGACCACAACGCTCATGGTGTGTATGATAGTCTATGCGCACAGGCTCGCCTCCTAATCGCGGCGAGGCCGCTCGTGGCGGCGGCTCAGCTCTGACATGATGTCATCCAGCGGCAGCTTGCGCTCTTGCAACAGTACGAGCAAGTGATACATCAGGTCACTGACCTCAAGGCGGAGCTCGTCATTGTCTTTATTTTTGGCGGCGATGATCGTCTCGGACGCTTCTTCACCGATTTTTTTCAAAATTTTATCCACGCCCTTATCAAACAGGTACGTCGTATATGCGCCTTCCGGACGCTCGCGTTCACGCTCTGCAATTACGGATTCCAGTTCAGCCAGTACTTCAAAACGACCTTCCGAGCTGGAACTTGCAGTAGTTGCACCCGATTCACTTGAAGCTTTGTCTCCGGGTTGCTCTGGCAAGCCCACGATTTCATTATGGAAACACGTTACTGCTCCGGTGTGGCAAGCAGGCCCATTTGGCTTTACCTCAACGAGCAAGGTGTCACCATCACAATCGTATTTCAATGAAGTAATCGTCTGTACGTTGCCTGAAGTTGCGCCCTTGTGCCACAGCTCTTGACGCGAACGCGACCAGAACCACGTTTCGCCGGATTCCAGCGATAATTTCAGGGATTCCCGATTCATATAAGCCATCATCAGAACTTGACGCGTCTGTGCATCCTGCACAATGGCAGGTACCAATCCGTCGCTCCAACGAATGTGCTCCACAACCTGCTCCAAGGATAATTGCTCCTTGATCTCATTGCTTACGTTAGTCACGGATCTCCACCCCTTGCTCTCTCAAATGTTGTTTTAACGCCGGAACGGCGATTTCTTTATAATGGAATATCGTTGCCGCCAGACCTGCATCCGCTTTACCTGTCGTGAACACATCATAGAAATGCGATTCCTTGCCCGCACCACCCGAAGCAATCACCGGAATACGTACCGATTCGGATACCGCTGCAGTCAGCTTTAGATCGAATCCGTCCTTCGTTCCATCCGCGTCCATGCTTGTCAGCAGAATTTCTCCAGCACCTAATGTCTCCGCCTGCTTAACCCATTCCAGCGCCTTGATCCCTGAAGGTTTCCGTCCACCATGCGTATAAACCTCCCACTCGCCCCAAGCCTCATTATACTTGGCGTCTATTGCTACGACGATGCACTGGGAACCAAAGCGGCGCGCCCCATCTGCAATCAGCTGAGGATTAAGAACGGCTGCCGTATTTACAGCAATTTTATCCGCTCCTGCACGTAGAATGCGCTTCATGTCTTCCACCTTGGAAATGCCTCCACCCACGGTAAAAGGAATAGCGATCTCGCCTGCGGTCTGCCGCACTACTTCTTCCATCGTCTCGCGGCCTTCCACCGAAGCGGAGATATCGAGAAATACCAGTTCATCCGCGCCCTCGCGGTCATACAGCGCCGCCAGCTCTACCGGATCACCCGCATCGCGGAGATTGACGAAGTTAACGCCTTTGACGACCCGGCCGTCCTTCACGTCCAGACAAGGAATGATTCTTTTTGCCAGCATGCTCCTCTTCCTCTCTCTCCGATTATCGCATACCTGTATAAGTTCAACTATAGAACATTCACACTAGCCACTCCGATGACAGAACAACCTTACGATCGCTGTTATCCCCAGATTTTTTGATCCGTTTAAAGGGAAAATCCGGTGATAAAGGCGAACGTTTCACTTCTTCAGGTTATCTCTGTCCTCTCCGTTATTGTGAAAATGTTTATTTGAGCCTATATAGTATCGCTATTATTTATTTGCCGCACGAACCGCTTCGGACAGATCGATGCTGCCCGTATACAGCGCTTTGCCCACGATTGCTCCTCCGACACCGTCTTCCGCATGCTTGCTTAAACGAAGCAGATCATCCATGACACTAACTCCCCCGGAAGCAATCACCGTACGACCACTCGCCTTCGCAAGAGACACAATCGCTTCCACGTTAGGACCCTGCATCATGCCATCACGAGAGATGTCCGTGAAGATAAAGGTTTCCGCACCGAATGCCGCCAGTTCCTTCGCCAGCACCTCAGCCTGAACTTCCGATGTCTCAAGCCAGCCGCGTGTTGCCACATACCCATTGCGTGCATCGATACCAATCGCTACTTTGTCTCCATATCGTCCCAGTACTTCTTCAGTAAAAGCGCGATCCTCGATAGCAGCTGTTCCGATAATAAGGCGACTCACACCGAGACCCAGCAAACGCTCTACATCAGCTACTGTACGAAGACCCCCACCTACCTGTACAGGCACGTTAACGGCCGAAGCAATGCGTCCAATCAGTTCATCATTCACCGGATGTCCTGCTTTGGCACCGTCCAGATCCACCAGATGAACGTATGTACCCCCTTGCTTCTCCCAGGAAAGAGCAACTTGAACCGGGTCATCGTTATATACCGTCTCCTGATTGTAATCTCCCTGCACCAGTCTTACACATTTGCCGTCCCGGATATCAATTGCCGGATATATGATAAAAGATGACATACAAGGCCTCCTGAATATATTCATATTTGTCTCTATATAAATTGAAACTAAAGAATATTTACACTTGCCACTCCGATGACAGAACAACCTTCCGATCGCTGTTATCCCCAGATTTTTTTTGAATCCCTTATTTAAAGGGGAAAATCCGGGGATAAAGGCGAACGCTCCGCTTCTTCAGGTTATTTCTGTCCTCTCCGTTCTCGTGTAAATGTTTAGTTCAATTTATATAGATTAGATTTTATATAAGTTTAGCTACGTATTATTCTATAAGGATGAAATTAAAAAATCATATGATTCCAAATTATGATTACGCCTTCGATCCAGTCAATTCCAGGAAGTTTCCAAGCAGCTTCATCCCCAGCTCTCCGCTCTTCTCCGGGTGGAACTGCATTCCGAAATTGGAGCCTCTGCCAACAATCGCCGTAACCGGATGTCCGTAATCCGTTACTGCCAATAGATCGCTCTCTACTTCCGTACGTGCATGGTATGAATGGACAAAGTAGACATGACCTGCCTCAAGCCCCGCGAATAGTGGATTCTCCGGATGCAGGAACTCCAATCGATTCCAGCCCATATGTGGAACCTTTAATTCTCCCGGTGCGAATCGCACCACTTGACCCGGCAAAATGTTAAGTCCTTCATGCTCGCCATGCTCCTCGCTTGAGCTGAACAATAACTGCATGCCCAGACAGATCCCGAGCAGCGGTTTGGGTCCAGCTGCCGCTTCCTTCACCACAGCGTCCAAACCATTTTCCCGCAAGTGCACCATGGCATCGCCAAACGCACCTACACCTGGCAGAATCACACCATCTGCACCAAGAATAGCATCCCGGTCACCTGTAACCAGCGCTTCGTAGCCAAGACGTTCGACTGCTTTGCCGACGCTGTGCAGGTTCCCCATACCGTAATCGACAATTGCAATCGCCATCGTCTACAGCACTCCCTTCGTGGAAGGCACACCCGTTACACGTGGATCAATTGTAGTCGCCTCATCCAGTGCACGACCCAGTGCTTTGAAGATCGCTTCGATCATGTGATGTGTATTTTGCCCGTAGTGCACAATAACGTGCAATGTAATCCGAGCTTCCAGCGCTAATTTCCACAGAAACTCATGCACCAGTTCGGTCGAAAAGCTGCCCACTTGCTGGGATGGGTACTCTGCACGGTACTCGAAGTGAGGTCGGTTGCTCACATCAATCACAACCTGAGCGAGAGCCTCATCCATCGGCACAAATACACTGGCATAACGTTTAATGCCGCGCTTATCACCCAACGCTTCACGAAGTGTCTGCCCCAGACAAATCCCGATATCCTCCACCGTGTGATGGTCATCAATATCAACATCGCCGCGCGCCTGTACATTCAGGTCGAATTGTCCATGCTTCGTGAACAGGTCCAGCATATGATTCAGGAATGGTACGTCTGTTTCAATCTCGGATTGCCCCGTTCCATCTACGGCAAAAGCAAGCTGAATGTTCGTTTCATTTGTTTTGCGGTCTACCTCTGCCTGACGTACAGCCCCCTTGTTCTGAAGGTCCAAACCATTATTTTGCTTATTCATTATCCGATTCCGCCTTTCCTTCCTGTTCTAATCGTACAGCGATCGCACGGGCGTGTCCTTCGAGCCCTTCATGCCGGGCCAGCTCTATAATAGCCGCTCCGTTTTGGAGCAACGCTTCCTTGCTGTAATAGATCAAACTTGATTTTTTGATAAAATCATCCACATCCACAGGTGAACTGAATCGGGCCGTTCCATTGGTCGGAATAATATGATTCGGTCCGGCAAAATAATCCCCTACCGGCTCCGAGCTATACGGGCCGAGGAAGATTGCTCCGGCATTTTCTATCCGGCCAGCATAAGCCATTGGCTCCTGCACCATGATCTCCAGATGCTCCGGTGCGAGCCGGTTCACCACATCGATTCCCTCATCAATGGAATCGACCACAATAATCGCGCCATACTGCTCCACGGAAGCAGCAGCGATATCGCGCCGCGGCAGCACCTCCAGCTGCTGCCGCACTTCGGCCTGCACGGCTTCCGCCAGCACGGCCGAGGTCGTGACGAGAATGGCCGATGCCATCTCGTCATGTTCCGCCTGCGACAACAGGTCTGCGGCGACATACACCGGGTTCGCCGTATCATCGGCGAGCACCACAATCTCACTCGGCCCGGCGATACTGTCGATATCGACCGCGCCGTACACCTCGCGCTTCGCGAGCGCCACGTAAATATTGCCCGGTCCACAGATCTTGTCGACCGGGACAATGCTCTCCGTGCCGTAAGCGAGGGCGGCGATTGCCTGTGCGCCGCCAACCCGGTACATCTCGCTCACGCCTGCTTCCGCAGCAGCCACGAGAATGTACGGGTTAATGCCTTCGCCGCCGTTCGTAGACGGCGGCGTCACCAGAACAATCTCCGGCACGCCGGCCACCTGTGCCGGAATTACATTCATCAGCACTGACGAAGGGTACGCTGCTTTGCCGCCAGGTACGTATACGCCGACCCGCTTCAGCGGCCTTATCACCTGGCCCAGCAGACTGCCGTCCGGCTGCCAATCCATCCACGAGTTGCGTTTCTGCTTCTCATGAAACGCACGAATGTTAGCGGCGGCTTGCCGAATCGCCGTCACGAAAGAAGGCTCTACGGCTGCATAAGCCGCCTGCAGCTCTTCCTGCGGCACGCGCAGCTCCGCAGCCGTCAGCTTCGTGCGGTCCAGCTGCTCCGTGTAACGCAGTAGTGCCGCATCCCCTTCCCGGCGAATGTCGCCGACAATACGCCGTACCGATTCATTTTGCTCCGGTGTACCGTATTCCACTTCCCGCTTCAGATCAAATTCCCGTGCAGGTAAAATTTTCATGCGTACAACCTCCCTGTCCCTGTAGTGCGTAATCCCTGGCATTTATGTGTAGAGTCGTTGCTATTGATTCTCATTTCATGCTTCTATGTTTCATTCTTTGGTTATTTCCGTTACTTCATTTCCCGTTCAGTTAAACCTTACATTTCTTGCTTATCTATGGTTTATCCCCGAAAGATCCCCGCAGACATCTCATTCGATGCTGGAATGACCTGTTGGAGTGCATCGCATAACGCCTGAATTCTTGCGTTCTTCATCCGATAGCTTACCCGATTCGCGATAAGGCGGCTCGTGATGTCCAGAATACCTGTCATCTCAACAAGTCCATTCTCACGCAGCGTCTGACCTGTCTCCACCAGATCGACGATTCGATCAGCCAGACCAATCAGCGGCGCCAGTTCAATGGAACCGTTCAGTTTGATGACCTCTACCTGTTGACCCTGCTCGCGGAAATATTGCGAAGCAATTCTCGGGTACTTGGTTGCCACCCGCTGCTGAATGCCAGGCGCCCAGTCAGGTAGCCCGATAACAGACATGCGGCACTGTGCGATGCCCAGGTTCAACAATTCGTACACGTCCCGATTTTCTTCAAGCAGTACGTCTTTGCCGACAATCCCAATATCCGCTACTCCATATTCCACATAGGTAGGCACGTCCACGGGTTTCGCCATGATGAACTCCATCCCCGCTTCCGGCACTTCAATCACCAGTTTGCGTGTATCATCTACATCAACGGGAATATCAAGCCCGGCCTCGCGGAACAATTTGGAGGCTTTCTTATAGATTCGGCCTTTCGGCATGGCAACCTTCAAAATATCCGACATCTCAGCGTCCCCCTCCTTTTTCAAATCCGTATGTGATAACCTGCTCAGCCTGGATTGACTTGCTGCCTGTTAAAGCACCAGTATTCGTACTTGCCTCTGCTCCATCTTTAGGAAGGAGTTGCGTTACTACATTTTGACCGATGCTGCGTAGTCTCGCCGCCTCCGTTAGAGCCTCTGCCCGGCGTTCTGAGGTATATTGAATAAGTATAGGTTTCTTTTCTTCTATTGTAATCCCGTGAACACCATCGATAATTCGGTTCGTTTTGAGCGCAAACCCTGTAGCTGGAAGTGAACGACCAAACTGCTGCAACAGATTGTCATATCGTCCCCCACTGCATACCGGTGATCCGAGTTCTGCCGCATACCCTTCGAATGTCATGCCTGTATAATAGGAGAAATCGCCAATCATCGTTAGATCAATCAACACATGTTCGGAAACACCGTACGCTTCCAACACTTCAAATACCGCACACAAATGTGCAATCGATTTTGCTGCTTCATTACTGGAACTTAACTCTGCTGCGTGTGTACATACTTCTTTACCTCCACGCAGACGTAAGATCGCTTCAAGCTGTTCCTTCAGCTTCGGCTCCAGATCCAACGCTTCAATAGATTGGCGATAACCGACATAATCACGTCCAAGCAATCCTTCTTTCAGTTGCTCCTGTTGCGCTGTTTGCCCTGGGATGACTTCCTCCAGCAATCCGTTCAGGAATCCCATATGACCCATCGCAATTTTAAAGGAAGATACACCCGCTGCCTGCAAAGAAGCAATTGCAAGTGCTACAACTTCTGCATCTGCCTCAGGCGAATCATCACCAACAAGCTCTACACCCGTTTGAAAAAATTCAGCCTCACGTCCCGCTTCCTCTTCAATAGAACGAAACACATTGGCATGATAGGACAGACGCAGCGGAAGCTCTTCATCCTTCAATAAAGAAGAAACCACCCGTGCAATCGGCGCTGTCAGGTCAGATCTTAGCACCAGCGTAGTCCCGCGACTGTTCAATAATTTAAACAACTTGCGATCGGATGTGGAGCTCGCTACACCTACGGTATCGTAGTATTCGATCGTTGGTGTAATGATTTGACGGTACCCCCAGCGTTCCATGCATTCCAGTACATTTCGCTCAATGGTTCTGAGCTTGGTCACCACATGTGGTGTATAGTCACGGAAACCTGTCGGTTTTTCAAAGCCTTTTGGTTTGGACATTGGTATTATTCACCCCGAGTCAGTAATTTAAGATTGGTAGACGTTCTATTTCACAGGATTTATGTATGTAAATCCCCATTCTATCTTGTAACCTGATTTCTTATTATTGCTGCCAGACAGTCTTCGAAAAGTGTCTCGTAAGTGTTCATTTATGCTTAACTAACCTTAATTTTCATCTTGTCTCTTTAACATGGTAAAGTGCTAACAAACTAAAGGATATGGGATATGATAACATGAATGACTATCCATCGTCAACAATCCGGCACCTTTGGTGTACTTGTTGCGCATCCTCCATTTTGATCCCCTTGCTGAAGAATAGTCTGCTTATTTGTATACGAAAAAAGCTGCCATCAGCAGCTTCCTTATTCCAGTGAGTTCAACTTATTTTCTTCCCCTGACTGAACCAATTCAGGTTAATTTCCGTATGTTCGTTGACCATCTTTTCAGATGTTTCTTAAATCACTTTCGGTATACCCTTAAATTTTTCCCGCTTTCCTTTGTTTTCACCTGTTCTTGATTTCTTATGATGAGTCTTCTTACTCCAAAGTTCCCGGAACAGATGGCTCAGTCTTTATGACGATCTCCTCCGCTGAAGCATCCGAGCGAGACAGATCACGAAGTGGATTCCCTCCAACAAAAGCCCCCGGAGCCACATCCTTATGAACAACTGCTCCTGCAGCTACAACCGCACCGTCTCCAATGGTCACACCCGGCAGGATCGTTGAATTTGCACCGATCAGTACATTTTCCCCGATAATCACCTCACCGAGTCTGTATTCTTTAATAAGATACTCGTGTGCCAGGATCGTGGTATTGTAACCAATCACGGAGTTTTCGCCCACCGTAATTTTCTCCGGGAAGAACACATCAACCATAACCATCAATCCAAAGGCCGTATGTTTACCCACCTTCATGCCAAGCATGCGACGATAGATCCAGTTCTTGACCGATAGAATCGGGCAGTACCGTGACAACTGAATCCAGATAAAATTACGCACGCCTTTCCACGGACTCACTGTCTTATAGATATGCCAAAGTGCGTTATGGCCTTCTACGGGATAGCGGGTTACTTTTCTCATGAACGTTCCGTTTCAATCAGCGTAAGCAAATCCTTCATGTCGTGCAAAATATAATCCGGGTTATAGCCGCTCAATACGGCCTCTCCCTTAAGCGACCAGGCTACGCCTGCCGCAAGTGCACCTGCGTTTTGGGCCGATTGAATATCGACTGGACTGTCACCCACCATCAATGTTTTGGCAGGATCTGCACCTAACTCTTTGATCGCTTTCAGGACAGGTTCAGCATGTGGTTTGGGATGTGTTACATCGGTAACCGTCACTATCGACTTCATATATTTCATCAGGTCGAAACGCTCCAGCACCTTAAGTGTGGATGGACGAATCTTAGTCGTAACCACACCCATCACAATTCCTGCTTGATGTAAGGCTTCAATGACCTCAATGACGTGAGGAAATGGTTGTACCATCGCATCGTGGTGTACATCATTGTACGCTCGATATCCTTTGACATACTCAGCAACATCCTCTTTACCTGAGAATGTACGCATCTGATTCTCCAGTGTACCTCCCATATGAGGAATGATCTGTTCCCGGGTCCACGGTGTGGACACCTGCAGATCCTCCATAACGTGAAGGAAAGAGCTAATAATTAGCTCATTTGTGTCGATAATCGTTCCATCCAAATCAAACAATACCGTGTCAATCATGCTGCATTACTCCTTTTTCTCTTCAGCTTGCTTTAGATCCTCTTTGGCCGAGACTGGAGTTACCGTGTCCTCTTTGCCTGCAACCGGACCAGTATGCACCATATCATCCGATGATTCTGAAGGAATCTTGGAAGATACAATCGGATCGCTATACCGCACATCTGCCTTGCCTGTCATTCTTCTCACGACAATGAAGACTACCGCAGCAATAATGATGGCAATAGCCAGCAGTTGCGAGATTCTTACGTTACCGTATGCTGGATCCAGATATCCTTGCTCAAAGCCCATTGCTGTCATCGGAGACCATAACCCATTCACCATGGAAGCAACCCATTGCGGAGCCTGGAATCCCAGACTGTCAGTACGCAGCGCTTCGATAAAGAAACGGCCGATCGAGTACCAGATAAAATAGGACATAAACAGCTCACCTGCACGCAGAAACTTCTGCCGGCGCAGTACCAACAATATGACTAAACCAACAAGACTCCACATCGATTCATACAAAAATGCAGGATGATGGAATACACCTTCCACATTCATCTGATTCACGATAAAGTCTGGCAAATGAAGCTTGTCTCTCAAAAACGATTCTTCCACTGGACCGCCATAGGCTTCCTGGTTTACAAAGTTACCCCAGCGCCCAATCATCTGCCCAACGATAAGCCCAGGTGCACAGATATCAGCCATGCGCCAGAAATTATACCCTTTACGACGGAAGAAAATGACTGCACATATAATCGCACCAATCAGTGCGCCGTATATGGCGATACCACCATTCCATATTTTAAAGACATCCCAGAAATTATCCTTATAATCGTCCCATCGAAATGCCACGTAGTATATGCGGGCACCGATAATGGCAGAAGGCACACCAAGCAGAACCATGTCCATGAACACTTCTTGCGGAATGTTATACCGTTTGCCTTCCCGGATGACGAGCAGCAAACCTACAAGTGCCGCTGTACCGAGAATAAGCCCGTACCAGTGAACCTTTAACGCTCCGATGGAGAACGCAATCGGGTTCAACAGTAATAATGTATCCATTCATTCACACTCCTATAAATTGACTCATTCACACGCATGACCAATTGCTGCATGTTCCCAACACCTGGCATGGGAGTAGAACACGTCAACAATTGGCCTTTAATCATATAATGGTTAATTCTCTTCTCTTAGTCCATGTCTTCCATATCTTCTGAGATCGTTGCTGTTAGCTTGTTCGTAAATTGCAGTGCAGCATTCAGACCCATTTGTTTCAAGCGATAGTTCATTCCCGCCACTTCAATGATAACAGCCAAGTTCCGTCCCGGACGAACAGGAATCGTTACAAGTGGTACATCCGTATCGATAATACGCGTCGTTTCTTCATCCAGACCAAGACGATCATATTGCTTATCCTGCTGCCAAGCTTCCAGACGGACAACCAGTGTTATCCGTTTGTTATTACGAACCGCGCCCGCCCCGAACAATGTCATGACGTTGATGATGCCGACGCCACGAATTTCAAGCAGGTGACGGATCAATTCCGGTGCAGTTCCGTGCAGCTGGAAGTCTGACGTCTGACGGATTTCTACCGCATCATCGGCAATCAGTCGATGACCGCGTTTCACCAGTTCCAGTGCAGTTTCACTTTTACCAATGCCGCTGCTTCCGGTGATCAACATCCCTACTCCATATACATCACAGAGTACACCATGAATCGTTGCTGTAGGCGCCAACTTCTTCTCCAAGAATCCAGTAATCCTGCTGGATAGAATTGTTGTAGCCATGTTACTGCGAAGCACAGCCAGATTCTGTTCTTCACTGATCTCAACCAGTTCCTGTGGCACTTCAAGTCCACGGGTTACAACGATACATGGTGTTTCTTCTGTACAAAGGCGCTGCATCCGATCACGGCGCTCATCTTCTGGCAACATTGCAAAAAAGGCCAGCTCTGTTCTGCCAAGCAGCTGTACCCGTTCTTGTGGATGATATTCAAAATAACCGGCCATTTCCAGGCCAGGACGGTTCAAGTCGTCTACAGTAATGAATCTTTTCAGTCCATGAGATCCAGAAACAACCTCCAACTGGAACTGTTGTACCAACTCAGATACTTTCACTTTTTTCGCCATTTGTCTCTTCCTTTCAGCATTCGCTGCCCTCTATGTACATCAGCATTAGCGTCATTCCATTGCATTAATAGCGCATTCATGTTGTTCGACTCAGCTTATAACCTTCAAATAATCTTAAATGAATTCCGGGCTGAATGCAATCTTGGCTTCATTCATCGATGAGTCAAAAAAGCCCCTTCCAGCAATAACGGAAGGGGCTCACATTACAATGTATGATTGCGTAACTGACAGATTCCATCGTTAGCGATGAATCGCAGTGCTATTAGTCTTGAAGAAGAACGTTCACTTCAGTCTCTTTGTCAAAGATATGAACTTTGTTCATGTCAATTGCCATTTTAACTGTGGAACCATCACGAGTGTTGGAACGTCCGTCTACACGTGCGATTGTAGTGTCGTTACCTACACCGCTCAAGTAGAGGAGCATTTCGTGACCCAGATTCTCTGTTACATCTACGTGTGTAGAGAATACAGAGTTCGGGGATGCTTCAAGGAATACTGGCTCTTCGTGAATGTCTTCTGGACGAACACCCAGAATCACTTCTTTGCCAATGTATCCTCTTGATTTCAGCACTTGTGCTTTACCTTGCGGGATTTCAACATCCACACCAGGAGCTACGAAATGCAGGCTAGTACCTTGCTCAGCCAGTTTACCCGAGATAAAGTTCATTGTCGGGGAACCGATGAAACCAGCTACGAACAGGTTAGCCGGGTGGTTGTAAAGCTCTTCCGGAGAAGCTGCTTGTTGGATGATACCATCCTTCATAACAACGATCCGATCACCCATTGTCATTGCTTCGATCTGGTCATGCGTTACGTAGATAACGGTTGTTTCCAAACGTTTCGCAAGTTTAGTGATCTCAGCACGCATTTGACCACGCAGTTTCGCATCCAAGTTGGAGAGAGGCTCATCCATCAAGAATACTTGTGGATCACGGACGATCGCACGTCCCAGAGCGACACGCTGACGTTGACCACCGGACAATGCCTTAGGTTTACGCTCAAGCAAATGCTCGATATCCAGGATTCTAGCTGCTTCACGTACACGTTTGTCGATCTCATCTTTTTTCACTTTACGCAATTTCAGACCAAACGCCATGTTTTGGTATACGCTCATATGCGGATACAAGGCATAGGATTGGAATACCATCGCGATATCGCGGTCTTTAGGAGCAACATCATTAACGACACGGTCGCCGATATAGAGTTTACCTTCAGAAATTTCCTCAAGGCCTGCGATCATACGCAGTGTTGTTGATTTACCACAACCGGACGGACCTACCAGTACCAGAAATTCTTTATCTTTAATGTCCAGGTTAATATCAACTACTGTTGCTTTATCAGAACCCGGGTATTTTTTGAAAATATGCTCTAAACGTACACCAGCCATGATTGTTGCCTCCTCAGAGATCATTTTGTAATCGAATACATTTTGTAGTTTTATATTAACCCATTTACATGATGTTTGACTATTCGCAAACTGCACAAAAATATCAGAGCTTTTTCGTCACTTTGTACATAAGCAATAAAAGTCGCACCAGAACAGCACTTTCGAAGTTCCTGACATCATATCCAATCTCCTGTTTGATCTTATCCAGACGATATACCAAGGTATTTCGATGAATGAAGAGACGCTTTGCCGTCTCGCTGACATTACAATCCAGATTGAAAAAGGTTTCGAGCGTAGCCAGTGTCTCACTATCACTAAACAACACCGTGCCCTTCCCCGTTTCCTGTATAAAACGAAGACGTTGTTGCACCGGAATGCTATCTACCAAACGTGCGAGGTGCAGATCCCAAGGGAGATGGATGTGCTGTGCAACATGGAAGGCCCTGCCCAGGTGAACACTTTCCTGAAGAAGCGCCGTAACAGAAGATAATTGCATTGCAGGGATACAAGGTAAGGATGCAGACAAATGAAATACACCCGCCCATTCACTGGCTATCAATTCATATAGCCCCTGACAAAAGGCATTTAGCAAATCCTTTCTGGCTTCAGTCGTATCCTCTTCGGCTTCACCTGTAACAATCTCTTCATCACCCAGAAACACCCACTCCTGCGCCCCTACAGGAATCAGTATGATTTCTTCACCAAAATAACTTTCGAGCAATTTATTCAGTTCCTTGGAACGAATGCGATGAGCATCAGGTGTCTCACCTTGCAGCAAAAATGGGATTTTCTCTGTATTCAATTCTCCAGCCAATGAAAAATAATCCGGGACAGACTCCTGCTGAGCTGGTTGCTCAATCTGCTGTCGAAGCCAATGACCCAATTCAGCAAGCTGTTGCTCTCTATCATTTTCATAAATCACAGGCTGTTCTTCATCCAGTAATCGATTATGATTGCTAATGAGCAGCTCAATTAATCGCCGTACTTCAAACGTAACAGAGTCAGCAGAACATCTCCAACACAAGACATTGCCTTCTTGTTCATTCAAACCGACTTTGAAATAAACATGTTCCTCTGCAGTCCAACTTCGTACATCTGTAACCGGATCATTTGAGCTTTCATCTTGAGGTGTAAGATCGTCGGTCCCTTCTGTCCCACTCAGGGTCATTTGTTTAGCTTCCTGACCAACTGAGTTTAATGCAAACTGATTCCATTCTTCTATAGTTAACACAGATTCATCCAATGTAGTGCCTATAATTGCTTCAATTTGTTGTTTTAGATCAGGTATGAGCTTCATATAATGAACGCCACCACTCTGCTTTTTTCTATTATTTTATCATATCTTGCGCAGCATCGCCTTTTTCAGTCTACATATGAGTTCCCACATTAATAAATAAATTATCCATAACAAAAAAAGAGTGATTAATCAAATTAATGATCAATCACTCTTTTTCAAAAGATGAGTCATGAAGGGCTCGAACCTTCGACACCCTGATTAAAAGTCAGGTGCTCTACCAACTGAGCTAATGACTCGTAAAACTGGTGGAGGATGATGGATTCGAACCACCGAACCCGTACGGGAGCAGATTTACAGTCTGATGCGTTTGGCCACTTCGCTAATCCTCCAGGATTACATGGTGGCTCGGGACGGAATCGAACCGCCGACACGAGGATTTTCAGTCCTCTGCTCTACCGACTGAGCTACCGAGCCTTATTCAATTTTGGAATTAATGGCGGAACCGACGGGATTCGAACCCGCGATCTCCTGCGTGACAGGCAGGCATGTTAGGCCAACTACACCACGGT
>NZ_JAROCD010000027.1:0-37503 GCF_030433635.1 Paenibacillus vandeheii | reverse complement strand
ACGAAAATGCTTGGGTTGGAGAACCGCTCACGAATCTTTCACAGAGGAACTGTCGCACTTGGTTTGACAATCTGTCTTAAATAATAAACTGTCTTGTGACACAATGAAGATATCAATCATGAAAGCGACGGTGGTATCCATGCAATCGATGAATCAATGGCAAGCGGATGAGTATGACAACAAATTGGCTTTTGTATCGGGTTACGGTAAAAATTTAATCTCCTGGCTTCAACCTCAAAATGGGGAGTACATCCTTGACTTGGGATGCGGGACGGGGGATCTGACGTACGAAATTTCCATATCGCAGGCCGAGGTGGTTGGCATGGATGCATCTCCGGACATGATTCGTCGCGCAAGGGAGAAGTATCCCGATATCGAGTTCATCGAGGGAGAAGGACATCAGTTTGAGACGAATAGACACTTTGATGCCGTATTTTCTAATGCAGCCCTACACTGGATGCGAAGTCCGCGACTTGTAGTAGACAGTATATGGAGGTCTTTGAAGCCCGGAGGACGCTTTGTAGCGGAGTTCGGCGGCAAAGGAAATGTGCAGATCATTGTAGATGCATTAGAGGAAGTGTTTGAACGAAACACTGGCATTCGGGGATCAGAACGCAATCCTTGGTATTTCCCGACGATTGGGCAATATAGCAACATTCTGGAACAATGCGGCTTTTTGGTACGACAGGCCTACCACTATGACCGCCCTACCAGACTGGCGGATGGTGAACAGGGTATAGAGGGCTGGTTAACTCACTTTGGTGGGGACTATTTTGAGGGGGTGAATCAGGAGCGGATTCAGAAAATCTGTCGTGAAACCAGCCAAATGGTTGTGCCAAAACTCTGGAAAGATGATGCAATCTATGCCGATTACAAGCGTCTTCGTATTGAAGCCGTGAAGCCAGGACGTTAAATAATCAAATGAATATCTTTGTTAAATGAACTCATATCCTGGTTTTCTATCAAAATCTTCGATCACATAAAGGCTGAGAACCTCTTTCAGATAAAGAGGATCTTGGCCTTTTTTCCTATGTAGTAATTAAAAATTGAAATATTCAATCGACAAATAAATACAATTTTAAGCGTTTCTCTTACTCAAGAACCATATAAGTAATTTTTATATCATAACTGTAATTATTTAGAAGGGGAATCTGTTATTTTAGTAGAATAATTTACCAAGGGTCAATCTTCTTGCAGATAGGGCGGTGAGTTGTCACAGGTATTGCAGTACTTGTCATAGCAGGACCCAGGTATTGGTGAGGTACTTTCATATTGAGAAGGAGGGGCATAGCCTTGAATAAAAGAATGATATCCATATTGTTAAGTATTCTAATGACTTTTTCTATCATCATGCCAGCGGCCGGAGCCGCTCCTGTAGGTGTTCAGCTTGAGAACTCGCTAAGCAAGGCTGAAGCCACACAATGGAGAGAGATTCTTGCCCAGCGGGAAGAACAGCTTGCAGCAGATCCATTTTTGGACAAAAGCTTGGAAGGTCTCGGGGGAGAGAAAACACGAGTAATTGTTGAGCTCTCCAATAAGCCAGTTGCTGTGGCGCAAGGCGAATCTACCCTCTCAGGTAAATCTTTTACCTCCTCTATGGAAACAAAGGCTGTGACTCAAGTGGAGCAACAACAAGAGTCATTTGCACAGAGCCTCACTCAGAATAAAATCAAACATGAAGTATTGGAAAATTACGCATACGCCCTGAATGGTGTAGCCATCGAGCTTAAGGGCAACCAATTGGGCCAGTTGCTTCGCATACCGGGTGTTGTCAGTGTATATCCTGACCTTGAAATTACCGTAGCCCCGGAAACAGATGAAGTGAATCCTTATATGAAAGATACCGCACCATTTATTGGCGCCCCTGAAGTATGGAATCTGGGATACAAAGGAAAAGGCGTCAAAGTGGGTGTTATTGATACAGGAATTGATTATGAGCATCCTAATTTGCAAGATGCCTACAAAGGTGGATGGGATTTCGTAGGAAATGACAATGATCCATACGAAACAACACATGAAGAGTGGAAGGTTTCTGGTCAACCGGAATTCAATGACACGGGAAGCTCCTATTATACTTCCCATGGTACTCACGTCGCAGGTACCATTGCTGCTCGTGAAGCAGGGGACTACGGCATTGTCGGAGTTGCTCCTGAAGCGGATATCTATGCCTATCGTGTTCTTGGACCTTATGGCAGTGGACAAACTTCATGGGTACTGGGGGGGATTGATCGTTCCGTTGCTGATGGTATGGACGTGATCAATCTCTCACTGGGTAACGCTGCCAATGATCCAAGTTATATTACTTCAGTTGCTCTTAACAATGCCATGTTGGCTGGTGTGACAGCTGTTGTGGCGAGTGGTAACAATGGTCCTAACCGTTATACATTGGGCTCCCCAGGAGCATCGGCTATGGCGATTACTGTAGGTAACTCTACAGGCCCTAGCCAAACCATTACAGCCAACACTCATTTCTGGATTGGTGAGGAAGGTGAAGGTACGCTTCCGGAGGAAAAACCTGTCCCTGAGGTTGAGCCATCTCCTGAGCTGGGAACAGCACCGGGAACGGATACTTCTGAAATTCCGGCTCAAGGCGAACCATCACCAACACAGGAAGATGCGGTTGGTGAAGCTGCTTTGTCCGAATCGGAGCAAGGTGGAGTATCATCCGAAACACCTGCCGATGCTGCATCACCTACTGCTGAGAACAGTGAATCAGAAGATCCTACTCAACCAGCCTCCCCTTCTGTGCCGATCGAAACATCTCCAGAGGTCGCACCTGCAAAAGAAGAATCTGCGATTGCTCCAACGAAAACAGAGCAAAGTCCATTGGCTGTTACTGAGTCGGTTTACCGTCTTGATGTAATGGGCTGGAGCCTTTCAGCAGATCCGGAATCTGTTTTGACAGATCAATATGGGCTTGTATTTGCCGGGTTGGGTAAACCGACCGATTTTGAAGGCAAGGATTTTACGGGTAAAGTGGCTTTTGTACAGCGTGGTGAGCTGGCATTTGTGGAGAAAGTAGCCAATGCCAAAGCAGCTGGTGCTGTTGCGATTATCGTATATAACAATATTCCAGGCCCGATCGGTGTGAGCTTGGGAGATAATTTTGAACTCATTCCAACCTTGAGCATGTCGAAGGAAGATGGAGAAAGTATCAAAGCTGAGCTGGATGCCGGCCAACGTGTTGAAGTGAGCTTCAATGACTTTGTTAAAGGCCAAACGGCTGGCGATGAAATGAATACATCCAGTTCCCGCGGACCAGCCAAGGTGACTCTGGATATCAAACCGGATGTAGTTGCGCCGGGTACCAGCATTTTGTCTACTGTTCCTGCCTATGGCAAGGATGAGCCTGGAGCAGATTATTCACAGGCTTATGATCGTAAATCAGGTACAAGTATGGCTACACCTCATGTTGCCGGAATGGTTGCCCTGTTGATTGAGAAGCACAGTGACTGGACACCATTTGATATCAAAGTTGCACTCATGAACAATGGTAAAGTTCTCGATACGACGAAATATGATGTGTTTGATCAAGGTGCAGGACGTATTCAAGCGGTGAAAACAATTGATCCTGCTGCCCTGGTTAAAGTATTAGATGTAACGAAATATACAGAGAATGGGACGGTAGTTGAGAAGCCTAATGTTACAGGTAGTGTCAATTTCGGCAACTTCCTGAGCACGGACGAAAAAACCGTCAGCAAAACGATTAAAGTGGAGTCGCTGAATGGCAGTGGTGGAAACTACACCGTAAGCGTGAATCCTACACGTACGGTGCCAGGCGTATCCGTTGTGGTGGACAAGAGTTCTTTTACACTGAATGGTGAGGAAGAGTTGCAGGTTACCATCACAGTTCCAAAAGGTGTTGCTGCGGTAACAGAAGCGCAAGGATACCTTCAGTTGTCTGATGGAACAAACACATTTACGGTTCCGTATGTCGCACATTTCAACGTAACACAGGCAGGTGTTAAATACATTGAGACTGTAAAAGGTACAGAGAAGAACCCGTTCCATTATCCATTGAAGTCTGATGGTACGCTGGATACACTCAATGTAGCTATGGAATTCTACAATCCCATGAATTTTGCACTTATTGAGATCTTCGATGGCCTTAACCCGGATGGGGGCTATTATGGAGATGGGTATATTGGATCTATCTTTGGCAATTACTACAATTTCGCTGCCAACACAAGATATAATCTGGCTTGGGATGGACAGTACGCAGACTACACGACCGACGAGGTAACTATAATTCCGGATGGTCTTTACACGGTTGATATCACTGCAATCGGTGTGGATGGCAAAACATATATTGAAGATACTTCTCCATTTTTGGTGAAAAAAGCAGCTCCGGTTGTAAAAGCACCAGAAAAATTGGAAATGGAGCAGGCGGACAAAGAAGCTTTGACAGGTAATGTTAATGATCTTTATATCGAAGCTGCTCCAGCGCTTAAAAATGGATGGGATACTGATCTGGACGTATCAGCTTCATTGAAGGCTGGTTACAGTGTGAAAGATACAACGGGTAAGAAGATTAAAGAAGGAGACTTTAAAGTTGAAGAAGACGGTTCATTCAGTGTTAAACTTGGCAAGTTGGTAGCTGGGGAGTACACTGTGGAACTGTCTGTGAAAGACTTACAAGGCTTAACTGGAACAGCGTCAACATTACTATTGGTGAAAAAAAATCCTGATCCGGAAGTACCGGGTCCAGAGGTTCCTAATCCGGGAACACCATCACCAGGCTCTGGTTCAGGGTCTTCAGGCGGATCAAGCTCCTCCAGCCAATCAACATCACCTACAGCAACTCCTACTATTAAAGGTGATGCATCTGTTTCCGAAAAGAAAAATGCTGACGGAACTAGAAATGCTACAGCTGCAATTTCCGAAATGGTAATCAACACACAATTGCAGGATGATAGGAAAGAAATCAAGCTTGATGTATCAAGCGTAGAGTTTGACAAATATAATCTAGTGGATCTGACATTCAGTAAGGCGCTTGCTGATAAGATTCAAGCCTCAGGTAAAATTCTAATCATTGAGGGCGAAACGTTTAATGTGACCATTCCTGCTGCTTCATTAACGGATTACATTACCGCTAGCGGATTCAGCTTGAAGTTGCATGTTGCAGGAGGCAGCGATGACAAACAAAACCTGAACATTGTTTCTCAAATTGTGACTATTGATCATGAATCAGCCAAATTCAAGCACAATATTGGGCTTACGTTAAAGTATGATGTGAATTCTGTTAAAGACACACGTAAAATTATTGCCTATCATCAGACAACAAAAGAAACATGGCAGCCTGCATCTTTGTCTAATGTGTCTCAAAAAGGGCAATTGGAATTCAATGTAACACAACCAGGTGCTTATGTTGTTGTGGAGAATGATGTAACTTTTGGAGACATCACAAGCTACTGGGCTAAAGATGAAATTGAAGTTATAGCCTCTCAGCAAATTGCTAAAGGCATCAGTGCTAGCACATTCTCACCGAATAGCACCATTACTCATGCGGAATTTGCAACTTTGCTTGATCGTATTTTCGGAACAGGAGTCGATTGGGAAACCCGCAGTAAAGAAGTGGGTGCACAAGATCAATTGACACGTGAAAAAATGGTTATGATGATAGCAGAATCTTTGAAGTTGGAAAAAGGATCAACATCAGTAGCTTTTAAAGATGGAGATCTGATTTCGGAAGAAGCCAAGTCAGCTGTTGCTTTTGCGGTTGAGAACGGTTTGGTAAAAGGTATGTCAGGTAACGAATTTGCTCCGAAATCTACATCGACTCGTGCTCAAGTATCTGTTATTTTGTACCGTCTACTTGAACATTTGGATAAAATTTAATGTTGAAAATAAATAAGTAACTTTATTAAATCGTGAGTCTACAAAAAGAGACCTTCTATCACAGAAGGTCTCTTTACTATGTTATAAATGCTCTAATTTATTATTTATCGTGAACCAATCATCCGATTTGCACTTGCTTTCAATCCCATGAACAATAGCACAACGGCCAGGGCAACTTGTATTAGCAATGGAACCGTCCATCCCTGAGTCCATTCATGGACTAACCCGAACAGCAAAGGTCCCACTGCTGCCAGCATGTACCCAAAGGATTGAGCCATACCTGACAGCCCCGCAGCCTGTCTTGCATCGGACGTACGCAGTACAAAAAACATAGTTACAAGTCCGAACGAAGCCCCGGCTCCAACGCCGGCCAAAGCAACACCAACAGTTACGAGAGAGGAGATTCCGCTTAGAAGGAATGCGTACCCCAGAATCAGACATGAGCCTGTAATTGCTGTCAGCCCACGCTGATCTTTCATTCGTCCAGCCAGAATGGGAACGATAAACGTTACCGGCACACTAACCATTTGCATCAGGGATAACATCCAGCCCGCTGAAGAGGAGCTAAAACCCTGATCAGCTAGAACCTCGGGCAGCCAGGTAATTGTAGTGTAAAAAATTAAAGATTGCAGTCCCATGAACAGGGTGACATACCAGGCTAAGGAAGATGAAATAAGACGAACAGGCTTCGTTTCCGTTCTCGAAGCCACGTAAACTTCGCCGCGACGTCCAGAACGGACATGAGGCAGCCACAGAATCAGGGCCAGAATGGACAGTATAGCCCACATGCCCAGTGAGGCATGCCATCCCATGGAGGTTAAACCCGCCGCGGGAACACTGATCCCTGAGGCGATCGCGCCCCATATATTCATGGACACAGAGTACAGGCCGGTAACGAGTCCTACCCGCAATGGGAAATCCCGTTTGATTAGACTGGGCAGCAATACGTTGCTCAGGGCAATACCACATCCAAGGATCGCTGTTCCTGCGAAGAGAACGGGAACAGAGGGCATAAACCGTAGGCCTACACCTATGGTCACGAGAATTATGGCAGTTAACAGAGCGGTTTCTAGTCCGAATCTTCGCGCCAGTTGTGGAGCAAACGGAGAGATTGCCGCAAAGGCAAGCAAAGGAAGAGAGGTAAGCAGGCCTGCCATTGTATGACTTATTCCTGTATCTGTACGGATCAGTTCCACGATTGGACCTGTTGCCGTAATGGGTGAGCGCATTGTCGCTGCAATGACGATAATGCCTGCCAGCAGTAGTCCAAGTTTCATGGATGCTGACGACGAATTATCAATTGCAGAGCGGTCAGGTGAGTTCTGATGTAAAGATGAGGGCATGGTAAATCTCCTATGTTTTTATTTGTCTAATATGTATACATTGATACATACATATACACAAACAAGCATAACATCCCGTGTCAACATGAGGCAATGAACGTAGCCAATCAGCCCCAGAACGCAAAAAAAGCTTCCCAAAGGAAGCTTTTCTTTATTACGTCCCAGGAGGGATACTCTCCTTGCAGTCGAGACTGCGAAGTAGTGCTCCCGAAGCGGATGCTCCGACGAACCATTGGGGTTCTCATCCCCAGAACGCAAAAAAAGCTCCCCGAAGGAAGCTTTTTTTATTACGTCCCAGGAGGGATACTCTCCTTGCAGTCGAGACTGCGAAGTAGTGCTCTCGAAGTGGATGCTCTGACGAACCATTGGGGTTCTCGTCCCCAGAACGCAAAAAAAAGCTCCCCGAAGGAAGCTTTTCTTTAATACGTCCCAGGAGGGATTCGAACCCCCGACCGACGCCTTAGAAGGGCGTTGCTCTATCCAGCTGAGCTACTGAGACATGAATTTTTTCAAGCAAAATTGATTTTATCATAAAAAATGATGAATATCAAACATTTTATTTTAAACTATTTTTCGTATATGATATTTGGCGGCAGTAACGTTTTTTTCATTATAATTAAGGTTATGTTAGAATATCAGAAGAACTCAAAAAATAGATCGACTTTCGTTTAATATACATCTATTTATGGTTGATTGCGACTGGAGATTCAGGATACAGAGGAGGTGCTCCTATTAAGGAATCCACGACCCCGGAAACCGCACACAGCAACAATATTGTGCTGTTTCCTAAGACGCTGGACTATTACCAGATTCAATTGACGGTTATGCTTGAAAATGAACGATACGGTGAAGCGATGGATCTGCTTCGCTTTTTGCTGCAATGCCAAGGACAGGAAGAGCGGCATTACGACGAATGGCGAGCGTTGCTCGAATGGCTTCAAGCTGCGTTCCCTCATTATGGAGAAGATTTACCAGAGACCCATGAAGATCGTGGTGAGGAAGAGGAAATCAGTGAAGAGGACATGGCACGCCAACATGCGAGGTCCAAGCTGGAGCAGGATGATGGCTATGCGGATAAACTGCTTCGTACCGTGATGGAGGAACCTTTATCTGATCAGACAATGTTGGCGCTGGAGCAGCTTGCTTACCTCGATCGGCCAGAAATTGATGATTCGCTTACAAGTTGGCTTAAAGACAAGACACTGCATCCTTTGCTGCAATTCCGTGTACTTCAGACATTGCGCCGTCGAGGTGTTCAAGGTATGATTGCGTTTACTCGCGGGGAAGAGCCGGTTGAAGTCGAGATTGATACCGTTCCACTCAGACCTGAGGATTTCCCGCTTCAGATTGTTCAGATTCTTGAAAGGGTGGCAGATCAGACAGAGGTTCATGAACCTACGCTCTTTTATTTTGCACAAGAACTGTGGATTCAATATGTTATGGCCGTGTATGGAACCCGTGATTATATGTCCATGTTGGAAGAAAATGATTCCATGACAGATATATGGGCAGCCGCTCTACATATGACCGTTGCAGATAGTCTGGGCGGTTCGCATGACGAGGAAGATACTCGCTCAATGTATGCTGTGACAGGGGCGATGCGCTTTCGCCTGGAGCAAGCATATCGATCAATGAAGCAGTTTGTATCTGCCGGTTTGGACGGTTAATAGGAGCCGGAAACGTTTTCCTCAAACCGTATCAAGGGATTCCCCTTGAAAAAGAATCTAATCTTGTTTATACTAAAATGGTTATTTTGTACGTGATTGTCTACGTGAACATGTGAATTTTGGAGGGGAAAGTATACAATGAAAGCAACTTGGGAAAAGATAGAGAAGAACCTTGGGGTTCTTGAGGTTGAAGTGGGTGCAGATCGTGTAACTGCAGCACTCGACAAAGCTTTTAATAAAGTGGTTAAACAAGCAAACGTACCTGGATTCCGTAAAGGTAAAGTTCCACGTCCAATCTTCGAAGCTCGTTTTGGTGTGGAAAGCTTGTATCAAGAAGCAATTGACATTTTGCTTCCTGAAGCTTACACAGAAGCAATCGACCAAACGGATATCTTCCCGGTTGATCGTCCTGATGTAGATATCGAACAATTCGCTAAAGGACAAGTATTCAAGTTCAAAGCGAAAGTAACCGTTAAACCTGAAGTTAAACTGGGTGACTACAAAGGCGTTGAAGTTGCTGTAGCCAAACATGAAGTAACGGATGTAGAAGTGACTGAAGAACTCGAGCGTCTTCAACAACGCCACGCAGAACTCGTTGTTATCGACGAAGGCTCTGCACAAAACGGCGATGTTGCTGTAATCGACTTTGACGGCTCCGTTGATGGTGTACCGTTTGAAGGCGGACAAGCTGAGCGTTATTCCCTGGAACTTGGTTCCAATACGTTCATCCCAGGATTTGAAGAGCAGGTTTTGGGTCTGTCCACAGGCGACTTCAAAGACGTTGAAGTAACTTTCCCTGAGAGCTACCATGCAGCTGAACTGGCTGGCAAACAAGCGGTATTCAAAGTGAAAGTACATGAAATCAAACGTAAACAACTTCCTGAACTGGATGACGAGTTTGCAAAAGATGTTAGCGAATTCGATACGCTTGAAGAGTACAAAGCTGATCTGAAAACACAATTGGAATCCCGTAAAGCAGATGAAGCCAAAGCAGCTCAAGAAAATGCTGTTGTAGAAAAAGTGGCTGAAAATGCTGAAGTGGACATTCCTTCTGCAATGGTTGACAGCGAAGTACAAAACATGATGCGTGATTTCGACAACCGTCTGCGCAACCAAGGTATGAACCTGGAAATGTTCCTGAGCTTCTCTGGTCAAACTCAAGCTGACCTGAAAGGACAAATGCAGGAAGATGCTTCCAAACGTGTTCGCAACAACCTGGTTCTTGAAGCAGTTGGTAAAGCGGAGAACATCGAAGTGTCTGACGAAGAAGTTAACCAAGAACTCGAAAAAATGGCTGAGTCTTACAAGCGTCCTGCTGAAGAGATTCGTGGCATTCTCGAGGGTAATGGTTCCCTTGACAGCCTTCGTGATGAAGTGAAACTGCGTAAAACGATTGATGTTCTCGTTGAGAACAGCAAAGTCGTTGAAGCTGTTGAAGCTCCAGCTGAAGAAGTTACTGCGGAAGCTGACGAAAAATAAGACAAGCTGTTTTGTAATGAACAGCTGAATAAACGATAAGGCACGTGAATCATTGCGTGCCTTATTTTTAAATTATGATATCCATTTTATAGAGGATTCAGCAATAATATGGATGTGGTTCTTTGTGGTGTCGGTTATGCATATACAACGTCCTATGGTTCTCCTGCAAATAAAAAAAGGCGAAACGGCATAGGAATGCTCCGATTTGCACATACATAGAAAACATGGTTAAATATGATCAGGCTAAAAAGTAAACTCACCTAGGCTTGACACTGCTTGTGAAAAATGACATTGTCACAGGAACGTGTTAGAATGAATTTGGGTTTGCTTTACAGGTAGCCTATGTCTAATTACATGTAGAAAAGAGGTTGGTCTCATGAGTCTGGTGCCAATGGTTGTAGAACAAACCAATCGAGGCGAGCGTTCTTACGATATATATTCGCGTTTGCTGAAGGATCGCATTATTTTTCTAACCAGTGCGATTGATGACGATGTAGCCAATCTTGTCATAGCACAGCTTTTGTTTTTGGCAGCCGACGATCCTGAGAAGGATATCAGCTTGTACATTAATTCACCTGGTGGTTCTGTCACCGCAGGGATGGGTATATACGATACGATGCAATATATCAAACCGGATGTATCGACCATTTGCGTAGGTATGGCAGCAAGCATGGGCTCGTTATTGCTCACAGCTGGCGCTCCTGGCAAACGATATGCGCTGACGAACAGCGAAGTGATGATTCATCAGCCGCTTGGCGGCGTTCAAGGACAGGCTGCGGATATCAAAATTCACGCAGAATGGATTATTAAAACACGTCAAAAACTGAATCAAATATACGTCGATCGTACAGGTCAACCCCTTGAGAAAATCGAGCGGGACACAGACCGTGACTTTTTCATGAGTGCTGAGGAAGCCAAAACGTACGGCATTATTGACCAGGTGCTCAGCAGACCGATCAATTCCTAAAGGGGTGGTTTCATGTTTAAATTTAACGATGAGAAAGGGCAATTGAAATGCTCTTTTTGCGGTAAATCTCAGGAACAGGTGCGCAAACTGGTCGCTGGACCAGGCGTTTACATTTGTGATGAATGTATCGAACTGTGCACCGAAATCGTTGAGGAAGAGCTCGGTCATGACGAAGAACTGGACCTCAAAGATATTCCAAAACCGAAAGAAATCCGCGACATTCTTGACCAGTACGTTATTGGACAAGATCAGGCGAAGAAGTCTTTGTCTGTTGCGGTTTACAATCACTATAAACGGATCAACACTCAAAGCAAGATTGAGGACGTTGAATTGCAAAAAAGTAATATTTTGCTGTTAGGACCTACGGGTTCAGGTAAAACATTGCTTGCGCAAACGATGGCCAAAATCCTTAATGTTCCTTTTGCTATTGCTGATGCGACTTCATTGACGGAAGCGGGTTATGTCGGCGAGGATGTAGAGAACATTCTGCTCAAGCTGATTCAAGCTGCTGATTATGATGTTGAAAAAGCAGAGCGCGGCATTATTTATATCGATGAAATTGATAAAGTAGCGCGTAAATCCGAGAACCCATCCATTACACGTGATGTATCGGGTGAAGGTGTTCAACAGGCACTCCTGAAAATTTTGGAAGGAACTGTAGCTTCTGTACCACCTCAAGGTGGTCGTAAGCATCCACATCAGGAATTCATCCAAATTGATACCACCAACATCTTGTTCATTTGCGGCGGTGCCTTTGATGGTCTGGAACAAATGATCAAACGCCGGATCGGTAAAAAAGTGATCGGCTTTAACACCGTTACGGAACAAAAAGATCTTAAACCAGGTGAATATCTGGGCATGGTATTGCCGGAAGACTTGTTGAAATTTGGTCTGATTCCGGAGTTTGTAGGCCGTTTGCCAGTCATCTCCACTTTGGAGCCTCTGGACGAAGACACATTGGTACGGATTCTTTCCGAGCCGAAAAATGCGCTTACGAAACAATACCAAAAACTGCTTGAGCTGGATAATGTGAATCTGGTGTTCGAACCAGGAGCATTGCTGGCGATTGCGAAGGAAGCCATTAAACGTAACACCGGTGCACGTGGACTGCGCGCGATTATCGAGGGCATTATGCTTGAGATTATGTACGAAGTGCCTTCCCGTGATGATGTTACGAACTGTGTCATTACCGAAGAGGTCGTTGAGAAGAGAGTCGTGCCTGAACTGAGCCAATCGAAGGACGACAAGCAGGAAGAAAGTGCCTAACTAAAGGTGAATATTCCGTTTCAACACTGAAATATAGACTTGTCAGTTCTCCACTCCTGGCAGAAGGCGATTTCATGTCTCTGTCAGGGTGGAGCTTTGACGTTGTGGGGAGAGAAATCACTCATGTTTTTAAGACAAGATACACGTCCCGTAAAAGTGGGGAACTTAACGATTGGTGGCAGCAACGAGGTCATCATTCAGAGCATGTGTACAACGAAAACGGCAGACGTTGAGGCAACCGTGGCAGAGATTTTGCGTTTGGAAGAAGCAGGCTGTCAAGTGGTGCGTGTAACGGTGAACAATGAGGAAGCTGCTGCGGCCATCAAGGAAATCAAGAAACGGATTCATATTCCACTCGTAGCGGATATCCATTTTAATTATAAACTGGCTCTCCTTGCGATTGAGAACGGCATCGATAAAGTGCGGATTAATCCCGGTAATATCGGTAAACGTTCCAAAGTTGAGGAAGTCGTCAAAGCTTGTAAAGAGAAGGGTATTCCGATTCGGATCGGGGTAAACGCAGGTTCTCTGGAAAATCATTTGCTTGAAAAGTATGGTTATCCAACGGCTGATGCTATGGTAGAAAGTGCACTTTATCACATTGGTATTCTTGAGGAATTGGATTTCCACGATATTATCGTGTCTCTCAAAGCTTCGGATGTACCGATGGCGATTGAAGCTTATACCAAAGCTGCTCAAATCATTCAGTATCCTTTACACCTGGGGATTACCGAGGCGGGCACATTGTTCTCGGGTACAATCAAAAGTTCTGCGGGTATGGGTGCCTTGTTATCTATGGGCATTGGTTCGACGATGCGGATATCGCTTAGTGCGGATCCGGTTGAAGAAATCAAGGTTGCTCGTGATCTGCTCAAAACCTTTGGTCTGATCTCCAATGCAGCTACGCTGATTTCCTGTCCGACCTGCGGTCGTTTGGATATCGATCTCTTCTCCATTGCAAATGAGGTGGAAGAGTATATTTCCAAACTCAAGGTGCCGATTAAAGTATCGGTGCTGGGTTGTGCGGTTAACGGTCCGGGTGAAGCGAAGGAAGCGGATATCGGTATTGCCGGTGCACGCGGTGAAGGTTTGTTATTCCGTCATGGTAAAATGATCCGTAAAGTGCCGGAAGAAATCATGGTTGAGGAATTGAAAAAAGAGATCGACATTATCGTGGAAGCCTACGAAACGACAGGAGTTATTCCTGGTCGCTCGCACTGATTGATTCATATCACTTCTGTAACAGCCCGTTATCAATGACGGGCTGTTTTTTGTTCTTAAACATACAATTTCCAGATCACCCGTTTACGTCTCGGTGAAAAGGCTATACTACCAAGTATTAGCATGATCTCATATGAGAATAGGGATAGAACAGGAGGATGTGGAGACATGGAATTTGGTATGGTCATAATGATGATCCAGTTATTTTTTGGTGTGGTGATCGGTTTGTATTTCTGGAATTTGCTTCGTGGCCAGAAAACGAATCGCAGTGCGGTGGAGCGTGAATCCCGCAAGGAACTGGAGAAGCTGCGGAAGCTGCGCTCCATTTCACTCACCAAGCCTCTGGCAGAGAAGACGCGTCCAGCAACCATCAATGACATTGTAGGGCAAAAAGACGGACTTCGCGCCCTTAAAGCCGCGCTATGCAGTGCTAATCCACAGCATGTCATTATATATGGACCACCAGGGGTGGGGAAAACAGCCGCTGCAAGGGTCGTTTTGGAGGAAGCCAAAAAGAATCCGTCATCTCCCTTTAAGGCAGATGCCAAATTCACGGAACTCGACGCCACGACAGCGCGTTTCGATGAACGGGGTATTGCTGACCCTTTGATTGGTTCAGTGCATGATCCAATTTATCAGGGAGCAGGAGCGATGGGCGTAGCAGGCATTCCTCAACCGAAACCCGGTGCCGTTACGAAGGCGCATGGGGGAATGCTGTTTATTGATGAGATTGGTGAACTGCATTCCATTCAGATGAATAAACTGTTGAAAGTATTGGAGGACCGCAAGGTCTTTTTGGAAAGTGCGTACTATAACTCGGAAGACACGCATACTCCTGCTTATATCCACGATATTTTTCAAAATGGTCTGCCAGCCGATTTTCGTCTTGTCGGAGCGACGACTCGTTCGCCCCATGAACTGCCTCCGGCCTTGCGCTCCCGGTGCATGGAGGTCTATTTTCGTCCATTGCTGCCCGAAGAGATCGGGCGAATTGCGGAAGATGCCGTTCAGAAAATCGGATTCAGTCCATGTCCAGAAGCCGTTGATGTGGTCAAGCGTTATGCAACCAATGGACGTGAAGCGGTCAATATCATTCAGCTCGCTGCTGGGCTGGCCCTGACCGAAAAACGTGAAACGTTACAGGCATCGGATGTGGAATGGGTCGCTGGCAGCAGCCAGATTCAGCCCCGGCCAGATCGCAAGGTGCCTTTGCAGCCACAGATTGGTTTTGTGAATGGCTTGGCCGTATATGGACCCAATATGGGCACCATTTTGGAGATCGAAGTATCTGCTGTTCCGGCTCTTCGAGATCAGGGACGGATTAACATCACGGGAGTTGTGGATGAAGAAGAGATTGGAGGCGGTTCGCGCACACTCCGGCGGAAAAGCATGGCTAAAGGCTCGGTTGAAAATGTGTTAACCGTATTAAAGGCCATGGGCATTCGTCCTAACGACTATGATTTACACGTCAACTTCCCAGGTGGAACACCAATTGATGGTCCTTCTGCCGGGATTGCCATGGCCACAGCCATTACATCAGCCATCCAGGGGCGTCCGATTGATCATGAGACAGCGATGACTGGCGAGATCAGTATCCATGGACGGGTAAAACCAATCGGCGGTGTACTTGCCAAAGTGGAAGCTGCATTCCAGGCAGGAGCAAAGACGGTCATCATTCCGGCAGAGAACTGGCAGTCCATCTTTGAAAATCTGGATGGTGTACGTGTTATTCCGGTCGATACCGTTGAAGACGTGTTCCGAGAAGTATTTGACTGGGTACCTAATCAGGAGCAAACGAAACAATTAAACCTTGCGGAGGAGTCTGCGACACCTGCACCGGAGATCTTTCCACCAGCATCCGCTTCTTATTTACGGGCTGACTTGCCCCGTCCAGGACAGGTTACAGATTCGGGAAGCTGCTAAGCGCTTCCCTTCATTGGTTTTTTATGTGAACATTTGATAGAATAATGAAGGACTACAACCTGAGAGCCATTGGAGGTGCGAAAGCGATGGGACCGAGCAAAGCGAAAGGTCGTCGTTTTCCTTTACTGCCTTTAAGAGGACTTCTCGTCTACCCGAGTATGGTACTGCATCTCGATGTGGGCCGGGAGAAATCGGTCAAGGCTTTAGAAAAAGCGATGGTAGAAGAACATTTGATTCTCCTATGTTCCCAAGCCGAGGTAAATATTGAAGAACCAACACAAGAGGATATTTTCAGAATCGGAACGGTTGCCAAGGTCAGACAGATGCTGAAGCTTCCAAACGGGACGATTCGTGTACTTGTGGAAGGCTTGGAACGGGCTGAAATCATTGAATATACGGATAACGAGGAATATTACGAAGTGCTGGCACAAGAGCTTCCTGAAGAGGAGAACAGTCATCCTGAAACGGATGCGCTGATGCGTACAGTTCTGAACCAGTTCGAAAATTATATTAATCTGTCCAAAAAGGTTACACCCGAAACACTTGCAGCCGTGTCTGATATCGAAGAACCGGGTCGATTGGCCGATGTTATTACAAGTCACCTGTCCTTGAAGATCAAGGACAAACAGGAGATTTTGGAAACTATCGACGTTCGTGAACGGCTGGAGAAGCTGCTGGACATCCTAAACAATGAGCGTGAAGTGCTGGAGCTTGAACGCAAAATCAGCCAGCGAGTGAAGAAACAGATGGAGAAAACCCAGAAGGAATACTACCTGCGTGAGCAGATGAAGGCAATTCAGAAAGAGCTGGGTGAGAAAGAGGGCCGTGCCGGCGAGGTTGAGGAGCTCCGAGATCAGATGGAGGCTCTAAGCTTACCGGACAAGGTGAAGGAAAAGGTTGAGAAGGAAATTGATCGACTGGAGAAAATGCCATCGAGTTCTGCCGAAGGCGGGGTTATCCGCAACTATGTCGATTGGCTGCTAGGGCTGCCTTGGACACAGATGACAGCGGACGATCTGGATATTCAAAAGGCTGAAGATGTGCTAAACGCAGATCATTACGGTTTGGAAAAACCGAAAGAGCGTGTGCTGGAATATCTGGCTGTTCAGAAGCTGGTGAAAAAGCTTAAAGGACCAATCCTTTGTCTTGTTGGACCTCCAGGGGTCGGCAAAACGTCTCTTGCCCGCTCTATTGCCAGATCACTCGGACGCGAATTTGTCAGAATATCGCTGGGTGGCGTGCGAGATGAAGCGGAAATTCGCGGACATCGTCGTACCTATGTTGGGGCAATGCCAGGCCGTATCATTCAGGGCATGAAAACGGCGGGCTCACTCAATCCGGTTTTCCTGCTGGACGAGATCGATAAAATGGCTTCGGACTTCCGCGGAGACCCTTCCGCAGCGTTGCTTGAGGTACTTGATCCCGAACAGAATAACACGTTCAGTGACCACTTTGTAGAATTGCCGTTTGACTTATCTAACGTTATGTTCATTACAACGGCCAACACAGTTCACAACATTCCACGTCCGCTTCTGGACCGGATGGAGATGCTCAATATTCCGGGGTATACCGAGCTGGAGAAGCTGCAAATTGCCAAAAACTATTTGCTGCCGAAACAGAAACAGGACCATGGCCTTGAAGAAGATCAGCTGAATATCGGGGATGACAGCTTGATGCGTGTCATTCGTGAATATACACGAGAGTCCGGCGTGCGGAATCTAGAACAGCAGATGGCCTCGTTATGTCGGAAAGCGGCTAAAAATATCGTGTCTGGTGCGCAAGGTCAGATTAACATTACACCGGATGAAGTGAAGGATTACCTTGGTCCGGGTAAATTCCGCTACGGTATGGCCGAACTGGAAGATCAGATTGGTACGGTGACAGGGCTGGCGTGGACTGAAGTGGGTGGAGATACCCTTGTGATCGAGGTAACCGTTGTACCTGGAACAGGCAAGTTGACGCTGACAGGTAAATTGGGTGATGTCATGAAGGAATCGGCGCAGGCGGCATTCAGCTACACCCGATCCAAAGCTGCACAGCTCGGAATCCCTTCTGACTTTCACGAGAAGAACGATATCCATATCCACGTTCCGGAAGGAGCCATTCCGAAGGATGGACCATCTGCCGGGATTACAATGGCGACTGCGTTGATCTCTGCGTTGACGAACAAGCACGTCTCCAAAGACGTTGCCATGACGGGTGAAATAACGCTGCGTGGCCGTGTGTTGCCGATCGGCGGACTTAAGGAAAAATCACTGGCGGCGCACCGCGCCGGTTACAAAAAAATATTATTGCCCAAGGATAACGAACGGGACCTGCGGGATATTCCGGATAGCATCAAGGAAGATGTGGAATTTGTTCCTGTAGCCCATATGGATCAAGTGCTGCAACATGCGCTTGTGGAACAGGCAGGAATACACCTGTAACCCGTTAAACGAGGGATCGTATGAAGAGTAAACCGTTCTGCGGAAGCTTTGGCGTCCGTTGGAACGGTTTTTTTGGTATGATAGAACAATCCATGGCATAATACGAACAGCAGCCATAAGTAAGAGCACAGGAGTTCAAGAGAGGACAGATACATTATGAAAGTAAATCAATCTGAATTTATTATCAGTGCCGTTCGGCCTGAACAATACCCCGAGGATGGCCTGCCCGAGATTGCCTTGGCGGGACGGTCCAATGTAGGGAAATCATCTTTGATCAACCGTTTGATTAATCGCAAAAATTTGGCTCGGACAAGTTCTACCCCTGGTAAGACACAGCAACTGAACTATTATAAGATCAATCAGGACCTCTATTTTGTCGATTTCCCCGGTTACGGCTATGCCAAAGTTTCGAAGGAGCAGCGCTTTGCCTGGGGCAAAATGATGGAGAAGTATTTGCTGGAACGGAAAGAATTGAAACTGGTCATGCAAATGGTGGATATGAGACATGAACCGTCCAAGGATGACATGATGATGAATGAATGGCTTCGCCATCATGGCCTTCCTCTCGTTGTAGTAGCGACGAAGATGGACAAGATTCCAAAAACGCGTAGAGCCAAACATATCAAAGTCATCAAAGAAGCTTTGGACCTCCGTCCTGGGGATTTGTTTGTACCGTTTTCATCGGAAGAAGGTTTAGGTAAAGAAGAATTATGGGAGATCATTACCCGCCATGCTGGAATCGGTCAAGCTGTAGCGGAAGAAGAGCCAGACGCTGAGAATCAAGAAGACCACGAAATTAACGGATAACTGGGGATTACGCCATGTGTATGCAGGAAAGTGAGCAACTTGGGTATATCTTTGAGGAGATCAAGGATTAATCCGTATTTTGTTGGGTTTTCGTGGAAATTCATCGTTTTATTCTGGGGTGAAATAGCAATACGGTAGTGTATAATGAGTATAGGTACATTTGTGCCAACAGTACTAAAGTAGCGGCCTTGCCGACCTGAAGAATTTTGAGATCACTGCCACATGTGCAGGAAGACAAAACAATCGGGAAAGAATTGAGGAGATTTTTATGGCTCAGCGATTAGCCACAGAGTATGTTAAAGCCACTTTGAAATTGTCAGAACCCCAGATGCATCAGTTTTTGCGCATGACAGAAGATGGCCGGATTCATCAACGTGTGAAGGTGATGGAGAATGGCTGCCAGGAAATTGTGCTCGTAGATGTGAGTGGAGAAGAAGTTCATTTCCCTTTTGACCGTAGGGAAGGTTTTTACATCTGTGAGTTATCTTGCCGCCTGGTGAATCATCATCTGACGAACGTAGTTCGGAAGCTCTTTATGACCTTTAAGGGTGACGGCGTTGTTCATCGAATTTATGAAGAGTTCACCATGACGTATGTTTATACTCAGGGCGTTGTCCGTAAAATTGTAGAGCAGACCGGTGAAAATATCCGTGTCATCTACGAATACAAAAATACGTTGCTTGAATTGCAGCGTGTGTTCCAGGCTCGGGATATTGAACGCGAGATAAACCGGGTATACGCCGAGGTTGATTCGTTACTCGATACAAGAAAAGATGCGTCTACTTCTGAACAACTCAAGCAGATTGATGAAAAGCTTGCTCGTCACCAGAAACGGCTGTTTGAGCTTGAAGCCTATTAACCTGAAGGTGTGAATGATACAAGTATTTAAATAACTATCCCCTAATGCTCTGATCTGGCACATTCCAGGCGGCAGCGAAAGGGGATTTTTTTGAATTCGGGAGTCTAACGGACACTGAATTTTTTTTGTTTTTTGTTCTTCTTAAAAGGGGTTGCATTCCTTTTGATTAGATGTTATTTTTAATCTCGTTGAAAAGAATATAGGAACCAGGATTCACTCAGGACATTATATGTTGCGAGAGATTTTTCCCTCGGGAAGTGAATGACGTAGGTCCTAGTGGATGAAATTTTCAAACATTTTATTCCTAGGAAGGGGGCGCCGAAGGATGGAATATTCAACTTTCGGAAGACACGTTGCTGTTGATGTTTGGGGTGTAGACTTTGATCTATTGAACAGTGCGGAGTATTTGCAAGCTCAACTGGTTGAAGCAGCGGAGGCATGTGGTGCGACAGTAATGTCCGTACAATCCAAGCAGTTTGAACCACAAGGAGCGACAGTGCTTGTACTACTGTCTGAGAGTCATCTCTCGATTCATACGTATCCTGAGAGAGGGTTTGCAGCGATTGATTGTTACACTTGCGGGGAGACCGTAGACCCACAACTGGCCATTGATTACCTGGTATCCGTATTAAAGCCGGAAAAAACGTACGCAAAAAAACTGGTACGTGGATTGGGCGAATTGCAAGTTGAGACACCAGAAATGAAACCAAATGATCTGGTATACATGATTTAATTACGACAGCATGAATAATGTTCACATATCGGGATGCACCCAGGATCATCTTAAACCCAAATAGTCATGGAATCTTCCATGGCTATTTGTTTTATACGGGGTTTTCATGAATCTTTATTATTAAAACAAGTATTTAAACGCATAAGGGTGAAGATTGGTGAGACACTACAATAAATGACAATGCATAAGATGATTAACATGTGGATTTCATAAACATTTCATAAAAATGGCCCGGCCATAGTATGGATGTGTGATATAATTAACCATGTCAATCATAAATGGATGAAGATATGTAGAAAACACTTTGATTGGAAATTTATTAGGCAGGTGAACTTGCAATGCACATCGTTGTCGTTGGTTTGAATTATCGCACGGCGCCTGTAGAGGTTAGGGAACGATTCACATTTGCAGAAAAGGACTTGTCTGAAGCGCTGCAGCAGCTCAAGCTGACCAAGAGTGTATTGGAAGGTGTAATCGTAGCCACATGTAACCGTACCGAGTTGTATGTTGTGGTAGACCGTCTTCACATGTGTGGTTATTTTATTCGGACGTTCATGGAACAATGGTTTAATGTTCCCCGGGAAGAATTTACGCAACACTTATATATATATGAAGATGATCAAGCCATGCGCCATTTGTTCCGTGTCATTTGTGGGCTGGACTCTATGGTTATTGGCGAGACTCAGATTCTTGGACAAGTGAAACAGGCTTTTTTCAAAGCTCAGGAAGAGAAAGCTACGGGAACCTGGTTTAACATGCTGTTCAAACAGGCTGTTACACTGGGGAAACGGGCGCATTCGGAGACTTCGATCGGAGAGAGCGCGGTATCTGTAAGTTATGCGGCTGTAGAACTGGGCAAGCGTATCTTTGGTATGTTTACAGATAAGAAGGTGCTGATTCTGGGTGCTGGCAAGATGAGTGAACTTACAGTGAAACATCTTTATGCGAACGGAGCATCCGAAGTCATTGTAGCGAATCGTACGCTCGCGCGAGCTGAGGAATTGGCAGCGAAGTTTCGGGGGACCCCTTGTACGATGGAGCAGGCTTTAGGGCGACTGAACGAGGTGGATATTGTCATCAGTTCGACGGGTGCCGAAAGATATGTACTGGATGCCACAGTGGTTCGGGAGAGCATGAAGCGCCGTCAATCGCGCCCACTGTTCCTGATTGATATCGCTGTTCCTCGGGATATCGATCCGGCAATCGGTGAGTTATCCAACGTATTCCTTTATGATATTGATGATCTGGAAGGAATCGTGGAGAGCAATCTGGAGATGCGTAAGGTGGAAGCTGCCAAGATTGAGAAAATGATTGAACTTGAGATGGAAGATTATTATCAATGGCTCAAAACATTGGGCGTTCGTCCTGTAATTCGGGCATTGCAGGAAAAAGGCGCTTCCATTCATGAAGAAACGATGGATAGCCTGTTCAATAAATTGCCTGAACTGGATGAACATCAGCGTAAAGTTATCCGTCGTCTGACGAAAAGTATCGTGAATCAAATGACGACAGATCCGATCAACCGGATTAAGGAAATGGCTGGTACCAAGCATAGTGATGAAGCGCTGCGAATGTTTACTCAGATCTTTGCTCTGGAGGATGCAGTAGAGGTCGCTGCTGAGAAAGTAAATCAGAGCGACGCCACGGCTCTGCGGAAGCCGGATGCCGTTCATCTTAACGATTCCCGGCAAGACCACGTGCCGGCTTATGCTCCGGCAGGCGTATAAGGCGGGTGGGCAGCTTGACCCTGGCTGAACAAGTCTATGAAGCTCTGATCTATATGTATGCCCTGAGCCTACTGTTCTATTTCTCGGACTGCATTCGACGCAATGCGGGGGCGAAGCGGACAGGCACAGGGTTTCTTGTTGTTGTATGGGTGCTTCAGGTGTTCCATGTCATTTTACGCATGGTAACCGAAGGACATTTTCCAATCTACACTACGTTTGATTTTTTGTTTATATTTTCATTTAGCATCGTGCTGATGTCTCTGGTAATGACTCGTATTCAGCGTTCCGAATTTGTCATTTTGTTGCTGAATGTGGTTGGTTTCTCAGTTACGGTGTTGAACCGTTTGTGGTTTACAGCAGGCGAGATATCTCTGCATAACTGGCAGACTGTGCATGGATTGCTTATTATGCATATAACCTTGGCAAATCTTGGTTTCGCAGCTCTGACGGTGGGTGCTGTATTTGCCATGTTATATCTGTTTTTGCACCGCAAGCTCAAGAATAAAAAGTGGAATGATACCGTACGTCGTCTGCCGAGTCTGGAAGTGATCAGCAAATATATGGATGGTGCTACACTGATTGGCACACCTCTCCTTGGTGTTTCAATCATGCTCGCGGTATTGTCTATTGTAGCCGAAACGCGCTGGAGCCTGCTCTTGGATCTCAAGGTTATTGCTACAGGACTTGCCATGGCGATCTATGTGGGATACTTCGTCTTTAAGAGAAGGAAACAGTTCTCCACAGTCATTATGGCGAGATGGACGCTCATCGGATACGGCTTTGTCATTATCAGTTTTTTATCCAATGCGTATTCAGCGTTTCATCGTTGGACGGGAGAGTGAAGGAGATGGAACGCTACACCCCCCTATTTGTGAATATATCAGGGAAGTCCTGCTGCGTGGTTGGAGGCGGACGTGTTGCTGAACGTAAAATAAAGGGTCTGCTTCATGCCGAAGCGCAAATCAAGGTGATTAGTCCGGAAGTTACGCCAACGTTACAACAATTGCATCGTGATTCCCGAATTCAATGGCTGGCCCGGTCCTACCGCAATGGAGATTTGCGGGGGGCCTTTCTCGTATATGCAGCAACGGATCATAGTGAAGTGAACACAGCTGTTGTCCGGGAGGCTGAAGTTGCGGGTATACTGGTTAATGACGCCATATCTTCTGAGCAAAGTACCTTTATTACACCGAGTGTAGTCAGGCGGGGCAGACTGAGCATTGCGATATCAACCGCTGGAGCAGGACCTGTGGCCGCAGCAGAAATTCGTGCCACATTGGAACAGCAATTCGGAGATGAGTACGAGACGTATATTGAATTTTTGTATCAGATGAGGATGGAAGTAAAGGCACGTGTATCTTCTCCAGAAGTCAGGGGGAAATTATTCCGTCGTTTAACCGAGATGAATGTGCTGGAAGATATCCGTACAGGTCAGTTTGAGTGGTGGACAGAAGAACAAATTGGGGACTGGATTTCCCATAATCAGGAGGACGTGTAGACATGCGGACAATAAAAGTGGGAAGCAGACAAAGCGCACTTGCTTTGACCCAGACAGGCCATGTAATTCAAGATTTACGTGATATTTGTGAGCGAGAAGGACTAGCGTTTGACTTTGAAGTACATAAAATTGTTACAAAAGGGGATTTGATTCTCGATGTAACCCTGTCCAAAGTTGGAGGCAAAGGACTGTTTGTCAAAGAGATTGAACAGGCGATGCTGGATCGCACAATTGATATGGCTGTTCATAGCATGAAGGATATGCCTTCCGAGTTGCCTGAAGGATTAACGAACGGAGCTGTTCCGCGCCGGGCAGATCCCCGTGACGCACTAATTTCGAATGGCGGACTTACCTTGGATCAATTGCCGGAAGGCGCAAGAGTGGGGACGAGCAGTCTGCGTCGCTCCAGTCAATTAAAAGCATACCGTCCGGATCTGCAGCTTGAATCGCTTCGCGGTAATATTGATTCCCGTCTGCGCAAGCTGGAGACCGAAGGACTGGACGCCATTATTTTGGCTGCCGCTGGTTTGTATCGAATGGGCTGGCAGGATCGGATTACGGAATATCTGTCAGAGGAAGCTTGTCTTCCCGCAGTGGGTCAGGGTGCACTCGGCATTGAATGCCGTGAGGATGATGCGGAACTGCTTCATCTGTTGCAGTTGTACAACGATCCGGAAACGGCATTTCCTGTGCTGGCTGAACGTCGCTTCCTTAGTGTATTGAATGGGGGCTGTCAGGTTCCAATTGGAGCTCATGCCGTATGGGTGCCACAGCAAGATGCAGATTCCCCGAATGGACAAAACGCGTTACAATTAACAGGTATGGTTGGTACGCCGGATGGTGGACTGATTCTTAAAGAAGCCTTGACGGGCAAAGATCCGGTTCGTCTTGGAGAAGAAGTAGCTTGGAGATTGATTGAACGGGGAGCAGAGCAGATACTGGCAGAAGTTAGGGGATGAAGACATGGTGGGAAAGGTCTTTTTGGTTGGTGCAGGTCCGGGGGACGCCAAGCTGATTACAGTAAAGGGCTGGGAATCAATCGGTAGAGCGGATGCAGTAGTGTATGATCGATTGGCGAGTCCAAGACTACTCAAACAAATGAAGCCCGGCGCGGTTAAGATATATGTGGGTAAACGCCCGGATCGACATACGATGAAGCAGGAAGAAATCAATCAGCTATTGGTTGATCTTGCACTGGAAGGTAAGGTTGTGGTCCGTCTTAAAGGGGGAGACCCAACGATATTCGGACGCGTAGGTGAAGAGGCTGATCTGCTGCGCAAAAATGGCGTTCCTTTTGAAATTGTACCTGGAGTAACCTCAGCAATAAGTGTACCTGCTTACGCTGGAATACCTGTGACCCACCGCGACTATGCTTCCTCCATTTCCATCATTACGGGGCATGAAAGTCCGGACAAGCTTGACCGCAGTATCCATTGGGATAAGGTGACGAATGCAACAGGCACCCTTGTATTTATGATGGGCGTCTCCAAAATTGGATACATCAGCGAACAGTTGATTCGTCATGGACGCCCGGCACAAACACCGGTGGCCTTGATTCGCTGGGGCACAAGAGCAGAACAGGATACCATCACAGGCACGCTTGAAGATATCGAAGCAAAAGTCATCGCTGCAAACTTCCAACCGCCCGCTGTCATTGTTGTTGGTGAGGTGGTGAACCAGCGTGAGCAGTTGAAATGGGCCGAAGCAATGCCTCTGTTTGGCAAACGCATTTTGGTAACGCGGGCACGCACTCAGGCTAGTGAATTAGTGAGCCGGATTGAGGAGCTTGGCGGTGAACCTTATGAATTTCCGGTCATTGAGACCGTGATGCCATCAAGGGAGTCGGCACAGGAAAGTGTCAAACAGGCTTTTGGTGCGTTAAATACGTTTGACTGGGTATTTTTCACGAGTGTGAACGGGGTGGATTTCTTCTTCCGTCATTTGGAGCAACAGGGCAAGGATGTCCGTGCGCTCCATCAAGCGAGAATTGCAGCGGTAGGACCTTCCACGGGTGAAGCTTTGCGTAAGTATGGCATCGTGGCCGATGTCATCCCAGGACCTTTTCAGGCCGAAGGCATGCTGGAGGCTTTCGAAAGTGAGCTGAAGGAGGGCCAGAAGGTGCTGCTTCCGCACGGAGACCTAGCTCGCTCCTGGTTGCCGGAACAGTTGAGGGAGCGGGGGCTTTTGGTCACCGAGGCCATTATCTACGAGACCATTCTGGCTGGCGAGGATGACGATGAACTGCTGAAACTTCTCGAAGAGGGCGGCATTCATGCGATGACCTTCACGAGTTCATCCACCGTTACCAATTTCCTGAACATTCTAAAACGAATGGGATTGCAGGATCCCTTGCCTTTATTGAAAAACGTAGAGGTTGCGTGTATCGGGCCTGTTACAGCGAACACGGCAGAAGCAGCAGGTTTGAAGGTCACCATGATGGCTGAAGAAGCAACGATAGAGAGCCTGATCTCTGTCTTGTGTGAGTGGGAACGAAAGCCTGCTACGGCAGCTGCTTTCCCCGTTGAACATATAAATTGAACGCAATCGATAGATGAAGCGTGCTGAATCATTACGATACCGGCGCGCTTCGCTTTTTGCTCCATATAACTATTTAGGGAGGTTTCACACATATGAGTTTTCCAATTGTACGGCATCGCCGTTTACGTCAATCCACAGGTATTCGAAATATGGTGAGAGAGACCCATTTGACTGTGGATGACTTTATCCAACCGATCTATGTAACTTATGGTGAAAATGTAAAAACCGAGATTAAATCCATGCCGGGCGTATTCCGCTTCTCGTTGGACCGTTTACAGGAAGAAGTGAAGGAGATTGCGGAACTCGGTATTCCGGCTGTGCTGTTATTCGGTATTCCCGAAACCAAAGACAGTGTCGGTTCATCTGGATTCGCGGAAGATGGCATTGTACAGGAAGCGACGAAGCTGATTAAATCCTGGTATCCTGAGCTGCTGGTTGTTGCTGATACCTGTCTGTGCGAATTCACGGATCATGGCCATTGCGGTATGGTGCACACCGTTGAAGTGGACGGTCACATTTGCGGAGATGTCCTCAATGACGAGTCGCTGGATCTGCTCGTGAAAACGGCAGTATCCCAGGCCAAGGCAGGCGCAGACATTATTGCTCCTTCCAACATGATGGACGGATTCGTTCAAGCGATTCGTGCTGGACTGGATGAGAATGGCTTCAGTCACATTCCGATTATGTCCTATTCGGTGAAATATGCGTCAGCATTTTACGGCCCATTCCGCGAAGCTGCAGACTCTACACCGCAATTTGGAGATCGCAAGTCATATCAGATGGACCCGGCGAACGCCCGCGAAGCATTGCGTGAAGCCGAAACGGATGTGCTGGAAGGAGCGGATATGCTGATGGTGAAGCCATCGCTTTCCTATCTGGATGTCATGCGTACGATCAAGGATCAATTCGACCTTCCACTGGTTGCTTACAACGTAAGTGGAGAGTATGCCATGGTGAAGGCAGCGGCAATTCAAGGCTGGATTGATGAGAAGAAGGTAGCCATGGAAATTCTACTGAGCATGAAACGTGCGGGTGCAGATATGATTATTACGTACTACGGAAAAGACGCTTCACGCTGGTTGGCAGAGAAATAAGAAATAATTAGCTTGCTTTAATAACAGCTAGAATGAACAAAACTTATTATGGTTAATCCAAAATATATAAAAGGCCTCATCCAATAGATTTGGAGAGGCCTCATCACTAAGGAGGATGTTCATGACTGCACAACAAGGAACTCGTCGCAATGATGAGCGCTCACGCAGCGCATTTGAAGAAGCCAAGCAGTACATACCTGGAGGTGTAAACAGCCCGGTTCGGGCGTTCAAATCGGTTGGGCTTACCCCGATCTATGCTGAGCGCGGAGAAGGCTCCAAAATCTTTGATATAGATGGCAATGTTTTTATTGATTATGTGGGATCCTGGGGTCCGCTCATTATGGGGCATGCACATCCTGACGTTGTAGAAGCTTTGCGTGAGACAGCGCTTAAAGGAACCAGCTTTGGTGCGCCAACGTTGCTGGAGACAGAGATGGCAAAACTCGTCTGTGAACGAGTGCCTTCGATCGATATTGTGCGAATGGTGAATTCCGGTACGGAAGCAACCATGAGTGCGATTCGTCTGGCACGTGGTGTGACAGGACGCAGTAAAATACTGAAGTTTGAAGGCTCCTATCACGGGCATGCCGACAGCTTGCTGATCAAAGCAGGATCTGGCGTAGCAACACTGGGTCTGCCTGACAGCCCGGGCGTTCCTGAAGGTGTGGCTATCAATACGATTACGGTTCCGTACAATGACCTGGAGTCGGTAAAGCTTGCTTTTGAACGTTACGGTGAAGAACTGGCAGCAATCATTGTGGAACCTGTTGCAGGTAATATGGGCGTTGTGCCTCCTGTTCCGGGCTTCCTTGAAGGCCTGCGTAGTTTGACGTCTCAGTACGGCAGTCTACTCATTTTTGATGAAGTCATGACCGGTTTCCGTGTGGGACTAAACTGTGCACAGGGGAGATACGGCGTTACACCTGACCTAACCTGCTTGGGTAAAGTTATCGGTGGCGGACTTCCGGTTGGCGCTTATGGCGGCAGACGTGATCTGATGGAACAGATTGCTCCAACCGGACCGATCTATCAGGCAGGTACATTGAGCGGCAATCCGCTGGCTATGGCAGCAGGTTATACCACGCTCAAATTGCTGACGCCAGAGGTCTATGACCGTTTGGAGACGCTGTCTGCACGCTTGCAGGCTGGGTTTGAAAAGAATGCAGCAGAGACGGGCATCGCGATTACGATTAACCGTGTTGGTTCAATGGTTTGTCCATTTTTCAGTGCTGTTCCCGTTACGAATTATGATATTGCCAAAGAAAGCAATCTGGATCAATTCCGTCGTTACTTTGCGGCCATGATTGATCAAGGTGTCAGCGTTGCACCTTCCCAATACGAAGGCATGTTTGTCTCTGGCGTGCATACGGAGCAGGATATTGACGATACAATCGAGGCGAACCGTAAGGCTCTTCAATCATTATGACGATTAAAAGTTGGAAACGCCGTGGGGAATGGCTAGAGCTGATGCCAGGCAAAGTGGTGACAGGTAGTTCAGACAGACAGGCGGCGGCAGAGCAATGGCTTCTATCTGAACTTCAGTTTCCGGAGAAATTGCTGCGTCAGCTAAAGACGAACCAGGGCATACAACTGGCAGGGGACCGGCTTCGGCTGGCCCTTTTTGCGTCTCAGCCGATTGACGTTGAGCCCAGGTGGGCGGATATTGATGTTTTGTATGAGGATGATTTCTGTCTGGTTGTGCACAAACCTGCCGGAATGAAGCTGCATCCCGATGGGAGCCGTGCGGATCAAGCGATTACGCTGGATCATGCGGTAGCCTCCTACTACGAAATGAATAATATTCAGGCGAATGTACGCCATGTTCATCGTCTGGACGAGGACACGACAGGGCCTGTTTTATATGCCAAAAATGCTTTTGCTCTCGCTAAACTGGATGAAGCGATGCGGCGTAAAGACATTGGACGCCATTATGTCGCCATTGCAGGCGGTCAGATATCCACAGAGTTGAATACGATTAATGCTCCGATCGGGAAGGACAGGCACCACAAGCAACGTAGACGTGTCTCGGAAGGTGGGCAGGAAGCGGTAACCCATGTGGAGATCGTGGAGGTATGGGATAGAGCTACTCTTGTACGGCTGACACTGGATACAGGACGCACACATCAGATTCGAGTGCATTTAAGTTATGCAGGACACCCCCTAATAGGGGATGAGTTATACGGGGGCAGAAAGGATTCGATTGGCCGGCAAGCGCTTCATGGTGAGACACTGAGTTTTGCCCATCCGCTGACCGGCGTACGAATTGAAGTGGCTGACCCTTGGCCGCCGGATCTCGAACAACTGGCACAACGGGAAGGCAAGGACCAATAAACCGGAAAGGTTTGCACAAAAGGTGGCATGCTCATCTCATTCAAGGCATATAGATGGGGTAACGAAGGATTTGGACCATGGATCAGTCCCATGAGAAGGATCATGGTGAACATATGCCGAAAGGAGGACGCCACCTTTGTTGAATCAACCTTATGGTTTGCGGTTCGATATTTATGAGCGCGTTCATTTGTCAGAGGGAGTCCCTGCGATTGAGGAACTGGAGGAAATTGAGCTTTACCCTCGCATTCAGGTGATAGGTCAGGATGATCATGCGACATTGCGAGGCCATCTTTTGCTAACAGGTGCGTATCGGGGAGAGAACGAGATCTCGGAGGAACTCAAACATTTTATACCGGTGGAGATCACGGTACCCCTGAACCGGGTTAGATCGCTTGAGGACATTTCCATTGAGATTGAAAATTTTGATGTCGATTTGTTATCCAACCGAAGTTTGAATATTACAGGCGTATTGTCGCTTCGCGGCATTGAGGGCTTCCCGGTGGAGGAGCCGCAGGTCTGGTCAGCAGATGAGTTTACCGTTGTACATTCGCCTGACCCTCAGCAGAGTGACCGTTCAGCTCAACTGGAGCAGGCAGGGAGCGATCCCAATGTATTTGCTCAGGAATATCTGCTTCAACGGAGCGAAGAGGAAGGGCTTACGAGTGCGGCAGAGCCTGCCTATGGCGGTCAGGGATTCGTTGATCCTTCTGCTGGGGATGAGACGGCACGGAATGAAGAGGAGTCGCAGCAGGCACATCTATATCAAGCTTCTCCCGAGCAGTTTCAGAACGGGCAGCAAGGGGCTGGATACGCGGAGCCAAGCCCAATATCGGCTGAAAACGAAGAGTCCTTGTCCTTGAGGGACAAAGAGGATGAAGCGCAATCGAATGTATCCGAAACGCCTTCTCCAGTTTCGTCTTTTTTGGCGGAGACAGCCGATAGGTTGGCTTCTTACCCTGAATCTGAGCCTCTGCTTCCTCTGGCTGAAGAGTCGTCAGTTTGGTCCGAGCCTTCCGTCGAGACCTTACATACGAACTCAAGGAACTCGGAGCAGGCCGATTCCAAATTGGTCTCACAGCCTTCGGATGAACCAGCAGCACCGAACGTTTGGCATTTTGAATCTGCCCGATCTGAATCCAAACAAGAGGAGCAGGCGGTAGCAGATGCCCCGGCAAGTTCTCAGTCGGAGAACTGGCAGGATGTCTTCGCAACATCTGAACCGGAAATTTCGGAAGAATACAAACCTCATGAAGTATTGGACACCAATGAGTCTGCTGATGAAAAAGAAGCCTTTATCCCTGAACCTGTGGCTGAAACGGAAGACAAGCCGGAGCTCAAGGTTGCTTTTGGCAGCAAGAGAGAGTCTGCACCAAAACAGACAGAGGGCGTAGGTATCTCCTCCTTGTTATCCTCTGGCAGAGTGACACGTGAGGCGGAAGCTGAACGGGAGCAAGAGGCACTCGCTGGAGTACTGCAGGAAGAAGCATATCAGCCTGATGATGTAGAGTGGAAGAACCTGTTTCTAGGCACCATTGTGGATCAGACCCCGTTCCGTAAGGTGAAATTATGCATTGTACAGCGTGAAGAGACACTGGATACGATTGCAGACCGATATCAGTTAAGTACCAGAGAGCTCCAGTTGTATAATCGATTATCCGAACAGGTTGTGGAAGAAGGGCAGATTCTATATATCCCTTAACTGTAGGTAGGTTAATGTCCATTTCGACCCGTGATCCCTTGAGGATGGCGGGTTTTTGCTTTGTCTGCCCTCAACCTGCATTGCAGCGCGCTTTTTCCGCTGTTGTCAGGTTGACTATCGGGCACGGGCAGGGTATGATGTGTTTAGGTTTTTTGAAGAACAACGTGGATCGGGAGTAGTAGACAGTATGACCTTTCAGAGAGCGGGATTGTAACGCTGGGAAATTCCGCAGGAACCAACTGATCGAAGTCGCCCGGGAGTTGCCTGTTTGAATACAAGGGATGAGTCATTCATACCTGAGGTAGGATGGGCCGGTCGCAGCCGTTATCTGCTTGAAGTGTCACGTAAGTATAGGAGGGGAAGTCTGTCTTTCTATCTGCGTGAAACAAAGGTGGTACCGCGAAAGCTAACCTTTCGTCCTTTGATGGATGAAAGGTTTTTTTGTTTTTTGGCGATGATGAATAAGTAACGGAGGAATGACACATGTCTGAACAAAAAAAATCAGCTGCAACAGAAATGCCGACCACATATGATCCGAAAGCTGCGGAACAAAAATGGTATTCCACTTGGATGGAAAATGGATATTTCAAGGCAGGCCAGCGTAAAGATGCTGAACCTTATACGATTGTAATCCCACCCCCGAACGTAACCGGAATGCTCCATATCGGGCATGCGCTCGATTTCACACTGCAGGATATTCTAATTCGTACCAAGCGGATGCAGGGCTATGATGCACTGTGGTTGCCGGGTTCTGACCATGCAGGGATTGCTACCCAAACCAAAGTCGAGCAGAAATTGCGTGAAGAAGGTCTGACTCGTTATGATCTGGGACGCGAGAAGTTTCTGGAGAAAGTATGGGACTGGAAAGACCAATATGCAACAACCATTCGTCAGCAATGGGGCAAAATGGGCTTGTCGCTCGACTATACGCGTGAACGTTTTACGCTGGACGAAGGTTTATCTCAGGCTGTGCGTAAAGTGTTTGTTCAACTGTATGAAAAAGGCCTCATTTATCGAGGCAAACGAATTATTAACTGGGACCCGGTGAACCGGACTGCATTGTCCGACATCGAGGTTGAATATAAAGAAGTTCAGGGTCACTTGTACCACCTGCGTTATCCGCTCAAAGACGGAAGTGGTCATGTTACAGTAGCGACAACTCGCCCGGAAACGATGCTGGGAGATACGGCAGTTGCTGTTCATCCTAAGGATGAGCGTTACGCAGATATGATTGGCAAAGTGCTTGTGCTGCCTATCATCGGACGCGAAATTCCGGTTATTGCAGATGAGTATGTAGATAAAGATTTCGGAAGTGGCGCCGTGAAAATTACGCCTGCTCATGATCCGAATGACTTCGAAGTGGGCCTCCGTCATGATCTGCCACAGATTACGGTGATGGATGAGACCGGTACGATGAATACTGAAGCAGGCAAATATCAGGGACTGGATCGCAGTGACTGCCGCAAGCAAATCGTTGCAGATCTGAAAGAACTGGGCGTATTGATCAACATCGAGGATCACACGCATCAGGTTGGACACAGCGAACGGACAGGAGCTGTCGTTGAGCCGTATTTGTCGACACAATGGTTTGTTGAGATGAAGCCGCTCGCGGAGAAAGCGATTGAGAAGCAACAAAGCGGTGAAGGGGTACGTTTTGTTCCGGATCGTTTTGAGAAAACGTATCTGAACTGGATCGAGAATGTTCGTGACTGGTGTATCTCTCGTCAATTGTGGTGGGGTCATCGTATTCCTGCCTGGTATGACGAGGAGACTGGAGAAGTTATTGTATCTGCTGAAGATCCGACAACACTGCCAGAATACGCTGGGCGCAAGCTGAGACAGGATGAAGACGTTCTGGATACATGGTTCAGCTCCGCATTATGGCCGTTCTCTACATTAGGCTGGCCGGAAGACACGGAAGATCTGAAACGTTATTACCCGACAAGTGTATTAGTAACAGGGTATGACATTATTTATTTCTGGGTGGCGCGCATGATCTTTACCGCTCTGGAGTTCACGGAAGAGGTTCCGTTCAAAGATGTGCTGATGCACGGTCTTGTTCGTGATGCAGACGGACGCAAGATGTCCAAATCGCTTGGCAACGGTGTTGATCCGCTGGATGTGATTGAGCAATATGGCGCGGATGCTATGCGTTACATGATCTCTACCAGCAGCACTCCGGGGCAGGATCTCCGTTTCCGCTGGGAGCGTGTGGAACAGGCTCGTAACTTTGCAAACAAAATCTGGAATGCATCACGCTTCGCTCTGATGAATCTGGAAGGGTTCACCTATGAAGATCGCGATATTAGTGGAGATCTTGGAACAGCGGATTACTGGATTTTGCACCGCCTGAACGAAACTTCTCGTGATATTACGCGTCTAATCGAAGCATATGAATTTGGAGAAACAGGCCGTTTGCTGTATAACTTTATTTGGGATGACCTGTGTGACTGGTATATCGAGTTTGCGAAGTTGTCCTTCTATGGGGAAGATCCGGTTGCCAAGAAGAAAACACAATCGGTGCTTGCTTATGTGCTGGATCAGACCATGCGCCTGATTCATCCGTTCATGCCTTACATTTCGGAAGAGATTTGGCAGCATCTGCCGCATGAGGGCGAGACGATCACGTTGGCTTCCTGGCCGGTATATGATCCTGCATTGGAGAACCCAGAAGCGGTTGCCGAGATGAATCTGCTTATGGATACCATCCGTGCAGTGCGAAACATCCGTGCAGAAGTGAATGTACCAATGAGCAAGAAAATCGAATTGATGGTGAAAGCGAACAACGCAGAGACATCCAGCATCATTGAACGCAACAGCCATTACATCAAACGTTTCTGTAATACGTCCGAGTTCGACAGCGGCCTGGATCTGAGCTCACCGGATAAAGCAATGACTGCTGTCATTACTGGGGCTGAGCTGTACTTGCCGCTGGCGGGTCTTATTGATATTGAACAGGAAGTGGCTCGTCTGGAGAAAGAGTTGCAGAACCTTGAGGGGGAAGTACTCCGTGTGGAGAAAAAGCTGGCGAACGAAGGCTTTGTTGCCAAGGCTCCTGCCAAGGTTATCGAGGAAGAGCGCGCCAAGCAAGCGGATTATTCCGATAAACGGGATAAAGTGATTGCACGAATCAAGGAACTGAAAGGTTAATGTATTCGGGTCGGATGGAGTGCTTTTGCGCCATCCGGCCGCTTTTTTCAACCAAACTCAAAACCAAAGGTGAATCATATGACGGAACTTAACGGGACAGAAATAGCAGCTCCTTTACTTACCTATGACGAGGCAGTCAACTGGATCAATGGCCTTATTCCTTTCGGCATCCGACCCGGATTGGAACGAATCGAGGGATTGATGTCATTGCTGGGCAATCCTCACCAGCGTCTCAAATTTATTCATGTCGCGGGAACGAACGGCAAAGGTTCGACTTGCGCTTTTTTGACGTCAGTGCTGCTTCAGGCGGGATATGATGTTGGAACGTATACATCCCCTTATATCACCAAGTTCACAAACCGTTTTCAGTACAACGGTGAGGATATCCCGGAAGAAACTTTGCTCAAAATCTCGAACCGCCTGTATCCATTAGTCCAAGAGATGGCTACAACTCCCCTTGGATCACCTACAATGTTTGAGGTTTCCACGGCACTGGCCCTTCTGTATTATGCGGAAGAATGCTACCCGGACATTGTGGTATGGGAGACAGGGCTCGGGGGAAGGATGGACGTAACGAACATTGTTACACCCGTGGTATCGGTCATTACCAATATCGGTATGGACCATACGGATGTGCTGGGAGATACGATTGAGGCGATTGCAGGAGAGAAGGCAGGCATTATTAAGGCGGGGGTACCCGTTGTTACCTGTGCCACGCAGCCAGAGGCTGTGAAGGTGATTCAGGAGACCGCACAACGGTTAAGTTCAACCGTGTATCTGGCGGGAGATCGTTTCTCCTATCATAGACTGGACAGTGATGAGAACGGTCAATCCTTTCATTTTACAGGACCGTTCCGTGATCTGGACGCTCGTATTCGCATGCAGGGCATACATCAATGCGACAATGCAGCGGGCGCACTTATGGTACTGGAGTTGCTCCGGCAATACATGGCATTTATGCTGGATGATGAAGATATTGCGCTTGGACTGGAGAATGCCTTCTGGGCAGGCCGGTTTGAGAAAGTTGTCGATGAACCCCGAATTGTACTGGATGGAGCACATAATCCGGAAGGGGCTGAATCATTGGCCAAGAGCATTATCGAAGTATATCCTCACAACAAGTTAATTTTGATGATGGGCATGCTGGCGAATAAGCATCACGAAGCGTATTTGCAGCATATACTGCCACTAGTGGATACGCTGATCCTGACCGAGCCAGATTTCCGACGCAAAATGGCTGCAGCCGAATTGCTGCAGATTGTCGAACGGGTACGTCCCGCCATTGCGAAACCGGAGCTGGAAATCATCGTCGAGCCTGAATGGGCAAAGGCACTTGATCTATTGAAGTCACGGACGGAAGCGGAAGATCTGGGGGTGGTGTCCGGCACATTGTACCTGATTGCAGATGTGCGGGCAGCCCTTTTGCATCAAACCGATTCTGAAAAAGGTTGGTGAAAGTTTTGTTAAATACATCGGAACACGTTCATTTTATAGGGATTGGCGGATATGGCATGAGTGCCATCGCGAGAGTTATGCTTGAGATGGGATACACCGTTACCGGATCGGATGTCGCTTCACAGGAGTTGACCGAGAAGCTGGCAGCCAAGGGAGCGAAAATATATATCGGACATACGGCAGAGCACGTAAATGGGGCAGACCTGGTTGTCTACTCTACGGCAGCTCCGGCTGATAATGTGGAGCGTGTGGCAGCCGAACAGCTGAACATCCCGATTCTGCATCGCGCCCAGATGCTGGCGCGTTTGCTGAACGAGCGCAAGGGTGTGGCTGTGGCGGGGGCTCATGGCAAAACAACCACTTCATCCATGATTGCACTCGTTATGGATAAATGTGATACAGACCCGACATACATCATTGGCGGAGAAATCATGAACGTGGGTACTAACGCCAAGGCAGGCCAGGGCGACTGGGTTGTTGCGGAGGCAGACGAAAGCGACGGTTCATTTTTGCAGTATCACCCTTGGCTCGGTATTGTAACGAATATTGAAGCGGATCACCTTGAGAATTACAACAGTGATTTTGAGGAACTCAAAAAGGCTTATGTGCAGTTCCTGAGTCAAATTCGTCCAGAGGGCACGGCCATTGTATGTTCTGATGACGAAAATGTTCAAGCCATTTTGCCAGCGTTAAAATCACGGGTGACCACATACGGCATTGACCATGCTGCTGATTATACAGCAACAGATATCGTGCTTGGTGATCGCCGAATTTCCTTTACAATGAACCACGAGGGGAATGCTTTGGGTACGGTAGAGTTGTCCGTTCCAGGTAAACATAACGTTTATAATGCGATGGCTACGGTCATCACATGCTTAGAAGCAGGTATTCCATTCGAGAAAATTACGGCTGCCATTATCCAGTTCCATGGAGCGAAACGCAGATTCCAGGTGCTGGGTGAGGCGCGTGATATGCTGATTATTGATGATTATGCTCATCACCCGACCGAGATTGAGGCTACGATCAGTGCAGCCAAAGCGACAGGGAAACGTATCATTGCGGTATTCCAGCCGCAGCGTTACACACGTACGTTCTTCCTGCTTGATGCGTTCAGTCGCGCCTTTGCAGAAGCGGATGAGGTTCTCATTACCGACATCTATTCCCCTGCGGGTGAAAAACAGATTGAAGGTGTGCACTCGGCCAGGCTGGTTGAACTTATTGTTCAGAACAGTAATGCTTCTGCGCGTTATCTTCCGACAAAGGAAGAAGTTGTTGCAGATTTGCAGCACCGACTTCAGCCAGGTGATCTTGTGCTCACAATGGGTGCAGGTGATATCTGGAAAGTTGGCGATACACTTGCCAAAGGGTTGAAATAATTACATCCTTAAAACCGTCTGACTTCATTTTGAAGTGCACCCCTTAGAATAGACATTGGAAAAACCCCTAGGTTTAACCGATGAAATTCTAGGGGGTGCATTTTTT
>NZ_JAROCD010000026.1:0-43776 GCF_030433635.1 Paenibacillus vandeheii | reverse complement strand
GCGTCTTTAGGCGCAGTTTGGCAACAGGGGGTTATACCCCAAGAGCAAACCACCCGTTGGACGGGTGGTCATGATTTTATTTCAATTTACGTGAGTGTGTTAAATCTGTTTATGCTGTTCCTTTCTCTATAGTCAGTTTAATGAAGCAGCCTCTGTCTTGTGTATTCATTCATTGCTTGCATGCATGCATTCTCTAGGTGTAAAAGGGAACTCTCCAGTGCATGCTGCGTCTCTGAATCAATGACGACACCTTGTTTGTTCATTTTCAATGTAATATGAGGAATGGTTAAGGAAGCCTCACGTAAGATTTGTGCATTAATCATGTTTAATGTCAGCAATAGTGAAGCATGGGCCTTGTCACCGCCCATGGGGCTTGGAGAAGCAGCGATGGCGACGGTGGGTTTATTGAGCCATTCTCCAGACGAGACGATCCAATCTAATGCGTTTTTCAAGGCACCCGGTACCCCATTCCCATATTCCGGCGTGCAGATCAAAACTCCATCTGACTGCTGCAGCTGAGCTCTGAGATTCTGCACGGCCAAAGGACCTTCCTGGATATCGAGGTCAGGGTTAAAATGCGGTAGGTCATTTAATCCATCGTATACTTCAAACTTAAGGTTAGCAGGGGCCAGCTTCATCATGGCGTGCATTAGTAACGTATTGGAGGACTGGTTGCGCAGACTTCCGGAAATGGCAAGGATATTTAGTTCTTTCTTCAACGTAGCATCATCTCTATTCTTTAATAATGTAGGCGATTTGTTTATTTTCCTCCTGTAGGACTAGACTGTCTATAGAGAACGGTTTTAATTAAGGCATTCTTCATGTTAAACAGGAGATATCCACCATTCTTCATCAATACTACATGCGAGCTTGTATGACTCTGGGTAAAAGGATGAAGAGATCACTAATGATAACAACAACTGACAATGAAGATCATAAATATTTTTAAAAATTAGTACCAAGTACTAATACTTAGTGCTATAATGATAAAAAACAAACGAGGTGATTACCGGTATGAATCAATCAATGGCAACCATTACCGCAATGGGTACGTATGTACCGGATCGAATATTAAGTAATGCTGATTTGGAGAAGCTGGTCGATACGAGTGATGAATGGATTGTACAGCGTACAGGGATGAGAGAACGGCGCATTGCTGCTACTGATCAGTTTGTGTCTGATCTGGCTACGAAGGCTGTAGAAGATATGATGCATCGTTATAATGTTAGCGTAGAAGATGTGGATATGATTTTGGTTGCTACCAGCACACCTGAATATGCATTTCCCAGCACAGCATCCAGAGTACAGGCGAATCTTAACATTCCACATACGGGAGTGCTTGATTTGAATGCGGCATGTGCAGGGTTTACGTATGGATTGCAGCTGGCTGACAGCCTGGTAACGAGTGGCATGTATCATAAAGTGCTGGTTATTGGAGCGGAGACGTTGTCCAAGATTACCGATTACACAGACCGTACGACATGCGTATTGTTTGGAGACGGGGCAGGAGCATTTTTGGTAGAGAGAGCTGCCGGAAAAGGCGATTTTATAGCAGCAATCTCAGGTACGAGTGGAGAAGGTGGTATTCATCTCTATAAGAGTGGCCTATCTTCGGAGATGAATGGCGTACCTCTGCAGGGTGAGGGATGCCTTGTCCAGAATGGGAGAGAGATCTATAAGTGGGCAGTACGCACGATTCCAGAACAGTTAGGCAAGCTTATAGCCAAAGCTGAACTTGAACCAGAGCAGATCGATTGGTTTGTTCCGCATAGTGCAAATCTAAGAATGATTGAAGCGGTATGTGAACGTGGTCCCATTCCGTTGGAACGTACTTTAACAAGTGTGGAGTACCGAGGAAATACATCTGCGGCTTCCATTCCTCTTGCTTTACAGCTTGCAGTAGACGAAGGGAAATTGAAGCACGGGCAACAGGTGGCCCTGTTTGGTTTTGGGGGTGGCCTGACTTACGCTGGTCTGGTGCTAAGATGGGGCGTACCAGATACCATTTTAACGTTTGAATATTAAGCCATTCTTCTTGAACTGAGATACCATCCCAAAAAGTACACCCCTTTCATGAACTCATGAAAGGGGTGTACTTTTAATGTGAGCAGATCGATTAAATTCAATAAGCTATGCAATTCGAAAGTGATTAGCTTGGCAAGGGGAATACCTGATAACCCGCATAGAGTTAGATATTTATTATGATTACAGTAAGCAAGGTGGGGTTATTTTGATCAACAGCTTAATTAACCTCATTTAAGATTTATGGCGTGAGCTTAGGTGCTTGGCGATGATGAGTTCCTTGCTCGTAGCTGTACGCCAGCTTAATCAGGGTTCCTTCGTCAAAGGCGCGTCCCAGGAATTCCATGCCTACAGGCAAACCGTCGGTAGTGAAACCGGCAGGAACCGTGATGGCCGGGAAGCCGGAGAACGGACTCAATCGGTTGTTACCACCAGAGTTCTGGCCTTCGCCAATGACACCAGCGGCTTGCGTCGATGTAGGATAGATGATGGCATCCAGATTGTTGTCGGCCATGACCTTCAACAGGGACTCACGTGTAACTTGGGTACGTTTCAGTACAATATCTTTGTACTCGGTTGTCTCCAGTGTTTCTCTTGCATCACGCGTCTTCATGGATTGTTCCTGTGATTTGTCAAACTGTCCGGACGCGATAATCTCCGACAGGCTGTGATATGGAGCATCTTCTCCCAAGGAATCGAGGTAGTCATTCAGTTGGAATTTGAACTCGTATCCACTTAAGCTCGGATATTTATTGATTTCCGCCAGGTTTGGAATGCTGATTGGAACTGCCGTAGCTCCTAACGTTTTGAGTTCTTCTACCGCGTTGTTAATCACGTCAGCGACAGCTTTTTCCTCAGCTTTGGTACTTGGGATGAGTTCGGTGGCCACACCGATCCGTGCACCTTTCAGTCCGTTTACATCCAGGAAGTCTGTGTAACTGGAAGGGATTTTGCCTACGGCATAGGCTGTAGCAACATCATTTTTATCATAACCTGCTGTAGCGTCCAACATGATAGCTGCGTCACTCACGGTACGAGCCATCGGGCCGCCGACATCCTGGGTCAAAGCGAGAGGGATAATTCCTTCACGGCTGGACAGTCCGATCGTTGGACGAATACCCACAAGACTGTTGAAGCTGGATGGAATGCGGATCGATCCGCCCGTGTCTGTGCCCAAGCCTGCAGCTGCAAAGTTTGAGGCGATGGCGGCACCTGTGCCACCACTTGACCCGCCTGGATAGTGATCCAGCGCATAAGGGTTGAGCGTTTGTCCACCCAATGAGCTGGAAGTGGTGATGCCGAATGCGAATTCATGCAGATTGGTTTTGCCCAAAATAATGGCCCCTGCTGCTTTGAGCTTCTTCACTTGTTCAGCATCATGAGCAGGAACAGAATCCTTGAGGCAGATACAGCCTGCGGTTGTAGGCATATCGTTAGTATCAAAGTTGTCTTTGACCAAAACTGGAATGCCGTGCAAAGGTCCACGGGGTCCTTGAGCTGCACGTTCTTCGTCCAAAGTTTCAGCGATTTTGAGTGCTTCCGGGTTCAGTGTAAGGACTGCATTAATACTCACACCTTGATCATCGTATTTTTCAATACGATCCAGATACTTCTGCACCAACTCTTTGGATGTCAGTTTTCCTTGCGTCATGGCAGCCTGGAGTTCGGTAATGGTGGCTTCCTCCAGAACAAATGGTTTTATGTAGTTATAAATGCGGTCTTTCAGTATGGCGACATCATTTTGTGTAAGGACAGCATGAGGAAGGAAGAGAGAGTCCGTGTATCCTTTCATCAATCCGGCGGTGTTCAGAGCACCAATGGCACCGGCAAAGCTGGCCTGATCCGGAACATCCTTGAAGGACTCGACAGTAGACTCCAGCTTCAACCATGTTTGCAGGGCTACAACAGCATCTTTACGCTGTACTGTTGTTGTACCGGAAAGCTTGTCCATGGAAAAAGGAACACCTGCAAGTGTAGCCGCTTCTTCCATGGCTTGAACAAATGCCGTTGCAGTGACAGGAGCCTTACCAGCTGTTACGGCTGCAACCGTAGTTTTGCTCGAAGGCGTTGCCGTTGCGGCTGACGCCAATGGTACAGTTCCTCCCCATGTTGTGGCGATAACAGCCCCTGCCAGCAACAAGGCCCCACTTTTTTTCAATACAGATCCATGATAAGTCATGCATCCACGCTCCCTTCCTGTGTATCAATGATGTGTGTTAGCGAATCTGGTATAGTTGCTTTTGTCACATTCTAAATAGATGTAAGGTATTATTACAACACTCATATATATCCAATAAAACGTATACATCCTATATATTCGCTATACATACTTCCAGATGCTTCTCATTCCATGCGTGGAAGAAACTTGTCGAAGAATATTGTGTTAAGTAATCTAACATATAGGGAGCGGTTAAGTATTATTTCATGAAATAAATCGCTTTTGAAAGCTAAAGCAAACCAATACCATGAAATGATATAATAAAAGGATAGAAGTAGAAGAATGCTCATAATCAACGATAGAAGCAAGAGAGTCGTAGGTTCCATTAAGAAAGGAAGAGATTGAGTGAAAACATTGGTACTCGCAGAAAAACCATCTGTGGCACGTGAAATTGCCAGAGTCATGGGTGCGCGTGATAAACATAAAAGTTATATGGAAGGCCCGAAATATATCGTGACTTGGGCGCTAGGACATCTTGTTGGGCTGGCTGAGCCGGAGGATTATGACAAAAAGTATGCAACGTGGAATTTGGAGGATCTGCCGATTCTGCCGGAGCGTACCAAGCTGAAGGTGCTCAAAGAGACAAACCATCAATACAAAGCGGTTGCACAGCTGATGAAACGCCAGGATGTTGGTGAACTGGTTATTGCTACGGATGCGGCGCGAGAAGGAGAGCTGCTGGCCCGTTGGATTATGCAGATGGCCCAGTGGAAGAAACCGTTCAAGCGACTATGGATATCATCCCAAACGGACAAGGCTATCAAGGATGGATTTGCAGCGCTGAAGCCAGGCAGCCAATTTGATCGACTTTATGAATCGGCCCGTTGCCGGGCAGAAGCAGATTGGATGATCGGACTTAACGTGACTCGGGCACTGACGGTCCGGTTTAATGCGCAACTGTCAGCTGGACGGGTACAGACCCCTACACTAGGCATGATTATGGACAGGGAAAATGAGATCAACAGCTTCCGCTCGCAGGAGTATGAGACGTTAACGGCGGATTTGGGAGGTTTTCAGGCAGTATGGCGGGCTGCAGGCGGTGATTCACGCATCTTTGATCCCCAAGAGACACAGGCATTGAAGAAACGGATAGAGGGTCGCAAGGGTACAATTGCCCAAGTGAAAAAAAGTGAAAAGGTTGAGCCGCATCCGCTTGCTTATGATCTGACGGAATTACAACGGGATGCCAACCGGAAATACGGTTTTTCCGCGAAGCAAACATCCAATGTTCTGCAACGCCTGTATGAGCAGCACAAGCTGGTAACCTATCCACGTACAGATAGCCGTTATCTGACTTCAGATATGACAGGAACGTTGAAAGAACGGTTGGATAGTGTAGCTATCGGACCTTATGCAACTCTGGCCCGTCCTTTGCTGCGTAAAAATCTGAATATCACCAAACGTATCGTGGATGACAGCAAGGTAACCGATCACCACGCGATCATTCCAACAGAACAGACGGTTCTCCTTAATCAGTTAAATCCAGAGGAACGTAAGCTATACGATCTGATCGTGCGCCGATTCATCAGCTTGTTCTATCCGGCTGCGAAGTACGATTCTGTCGCAATTACCGTTCAGGTGGGGAATGATTCATTTTATGTAAAAGGCACAACGGTAAAAGAAAGTGGTTGGCGCGAAGTGTATGGCGGAGAGTATAGCGATGAGGATGATGATCGGAATGACGATTCATTAGACCATGAACGTGCGCTTTTGCCAGATGTGCAGCAAGGACAGTCCGTGACGGTTCAACGTTGTCATATCAAAAGTGGACGGACGATGCCGCCCAAACGGTACACCGAAGCAGCTCTGCTTTCCCAAATGGAGAAGCATGGACTGGGAACTCCGGCTACACGTGCAGATATTATTGAGAAGCTGGTCAGTTCCGACACGATTGATCGTCAAGGCAACAGTATGCATCCTACGGGAAAAGGGAAACAGCTGATTGAACTGGCGGCTCCACAACTCCGTTCGCCTGAATTAACAGCCCGCTGGGAAGCTGAACTGGAACGAATCGCCCGTGGACAAGGGAAACCAGAGCCTTTCCTGGATAGCATCCGGTCGATGGCGAAAGAGCTTGTATCCACTGTGAAAGGCAGTAAAGCCGAGTACAAGCCGCATAATGTATCCAACAGTCACTGTCCAGATTGTAATGCCAGATTGTTGGAGAAGAAGGGCAAACGCGGCAAGTTTCTTGTGTGTCCTACAGAGGATTGCGGATATCGTCGTTCGGCAGAGAAAAGACTGTCCAACCGTCGCTGCGCGCAATGTCACAAAAAAATGGAAATCAAAGAGGGTAAAGCGGGTTTGTACGTGCAATGTCTGCCTTGCGGCATCACGGAAACGTTGGATAAAGACAAACAGCATGTGAACAAACGTGATCAGCAAAAGCTGGTTAAGCAGTATGCCAAACAGGAATCGATTGGCTCCAATCTGGGGGATCTGCTGAAGGCGGCCATGGAGAAAAAAGGGGAATAGATGGCTCTTAATTTTAAATGAAGAGAGCCAACGGATTAACCTGCTGCATGTGGCAAGTCCACAGAAGTTGTGAATTGCCTGTTCAGGAACAATGTGCCGTATAAGAACCTCCTTTTTCAGGCAACGTAAGCCTAGGAGGTGATACGCAGATGCCGCATAACAAGCCAGAGAAAATTCACAATCAGCAGAATAATGATAGCATCCGGGAAGAGCATATCGCTGTACGCCCGGAGAAAGCAGCCAAAAGAGCTCCCAATCTGAACGGTATTCCAAAACAGGAGTCCTAGTCTCAGAATGCGTGTTTCTTTCCTTCTGAAATGATACGCGGTCCCTACCCATGCGTTGAACATGTCTCTCTGGAGGTCTATAATGGAGATATAGGGAGATGTCCCGGGATAGGGGGACCGCTAAAACTTTATGCAAACCGGATTGATACTGTGGTTTTTATTTATTAATGTAGTTGGTTATCTGGTGATGTCAGACGACAAGAAACGAGCACAGCGACGTCGAGACCGTACACCCGAACGAACGCTGTTCCTGCTGGCCTTTATTGGAGGGGCGTTGGGAGTATGGGTTGCCATGTATCGTAAACGTCACAAGACCAAACATCCCAGCTTCACAATCGGCATCCCGTTGTTGTTATTCCTTAATGCGGTAATCTACGGTTATTTTCTGCAATGAGGTGGCGGGATAACTATGGATGCTAATCTGCTTGTTTTAAGAAAAAGTTATTATAATTATGTAAATTGTTTCGTATGATTCGTTCGTTTTGGTCCTGGTGCGTTTAAGGAGTTACATGGTTCTTGTATATTAGGTTAGACCGAAGCTGGCTTCGAATGTTCTACATATATAAGGAAGGGAAGGGATTTACATGTTATTCTCCAAAATACTAGTTGCTTATGATGGGTCGAAAGCTTCAAATAAAGCACTTGATCGTGCGATTGAGTTAGCCAAAGTTTCTCCGGGCGCTGTGCTGGATGTTATTCATGCTTTTGACTTTCCGCGTGTATTCATAGGAGAAGGATTGGCTCCATTGCCGCCATCTCTGAATAATGACTACTATAATCTGGCGGTGCAAACGACAGATGAGGCGAAGGAGCGGATTCAGGCTGCTGGCGTCACAGCCAACGTGGATCTGATTCAGGGGGCTGCTGCCGAGGTACTTCTCGATTACGCCAAAGAGAACGGGTCGGACATCATTATTATTGGTAGCCGTGGCCTTGGTGGAATCCGGGAATTTGTCTTGGGCAGTGTCAGTCACAACGTGGTGCAGCATGCACAGGTTCCAGTACTAATTGTGAAATAATTATAGAATGTGTGTGTACACATGAAAGAGCAAGAGCCGGCTGTCTTCGATGGGTTGAAGAGGGGCCGGCTTTCTTTTTTGGAATAAAAGGGATGGAGTCTCTCCAAATGATCGGTCATTTCCGAACATTAAATTTGTCAATATGTTAAATGTTCGTCTTTAAGTTGACATTAGCTGTAGGGGATTGTTAGAATGTTAGATGTGTCGATCAGTTATAAATAAGGTCGAGTAGGTTCGAAAGATGTGGAATCTTCATCATTATTGAAATAATTTGTTGAAATAGATATTTGCTCGTATAAAGCCGGGGATAGGGCCCGGAAGTATCTACCCGGGAACCGTAAATTTCCGGACTACGAGGAGATACGGCTGAGAGTCGCATGAAATCAGATGCGGACAGCAAGCCCACCTTTGGCATGCCCAAATGCGGGATACGTATTTCTTGGAGTCCGGTGTCCGAAGAAAATGTGATGTTTTCGCGGGTAGCGGATTTTTTCATTTCACAATTAAACGATATACAAGAGGATTAAACCAAAACGCTCAGACGGGAGTTGGATGTATTCATGTCAGTGCAGGTGGCTGTAATTATGGGCAGTAAGTCGGATTGGGAAACGATGAGGCATGCTTGTGAGGTGCTGGACGAGCTAGAGATTGGGTATGAAAAAAAGGTCGTATCTGCGCATCGCACGCCAGATTTGATGTTTGAATACGCGGAGCAAGCGATAGACCGCGGATTCAAAGTTATCATTGCTGGTGCGGGTGGGGCGGCACATCTGCCAGGTATGGTTGCTTCCAAAACGATGCTTCCGGTCATTGGAGTGCCCGTGCAATCCAAGGCGCTAAACGGTCTCGATTCTTTGTTGTCCATTGTGCAGATGCCTGGTGGCATTCCCGTCGCAACGGTAGCGATTGGCAAGGCAGGTGCAACGAATGCCGGATTGCTTGCGGCTCAGATCATCGGTGCTTTTGACCAGGATGTCCAACGTCGCAGCGAAGCCCGTAGAGAGCGAATCAAACAAGAAGTGCTCGAAAGTAGTGATGAACTATGAGTCATTCGGGAGTTCAATCCGGATCAGCGGGACAATTACAGCGTGTCTTGCTCCCAGGGAAAACAACCATTGGTATTCTCGGTGGTGGGCAGCTTGGACGAATGCTGACGTTGGCTGGAACAGCGATGGGTTATCAATTCGTTACACTGGATCCTGCTGCAGACGCTCCTTGTGGACAAGTTGCCCACCAGATTAAAGCAGGGTATGACGATGAGACGGCTGCGCTGGAACTGGCCCGGCAGTGTGACGTAATCACCTATGAGTTCGAGAATGTAGATGCCGATGTGGCTTCTCTTCTGGAACGGGAATCCTATGTACCGCAAGGGAGTGCATTACTGTACACAACCCAGCATCGTTTGCGTGAGAAACGGGCAATCGAAGCGGCGGGCGTACGCGTTGCTCCTTATCGTGAGATTACAAGCAAGGACACGATGCAAGCGGCCGTCAGTGAGCTTGGTGTTCCTTGTGTACTGAAGACGGTGACTGGCGGATACGACGGTAAGGGTCAACGGGTTATTCGAGAAGCAAATCAGGCGGTAGCTGCTTATGAAGAACTCGCAGCTATCGGTGCTGAACTGGTGTTGGAGCAATTCATCAAGTTTGACTGCGAGATTTCAGTCGTTGTTGCACGGAGTACCAATGGGGAGATTAAGACGTTCCCGCCTGCCGAGAACATTCATGTAAACAATATTTTGCATGCTTCCATCGTACCGGCAAGAGTACCTACAGACATTCAGATTGAAGCGCAGAAGTTGGCGGCGGCAGTGGCGAAATCGATGCAAGCCGTTGGATTGCTGGCGGTGGAACTGTTTGTTGCGGCAGATGGAAGACTGTATGTGAATGAGCTGGCACCAAGGCCGCACAATTCGGGACATTATACAATGGAGGCCTGTGCCACATCACAATTTGAACAGCATATTCGTGCGATTTGCGGATTACCGCTTGGAGATACTTCATTATTAAGTCCGGTTGTTATGGTTAATGTGCTTGGAGAACATCTGGAAGGTATTATTGCCAGAACGGGTCAGGCTGACGCGGAAGCGCTGGAACTCGGTGTGATTCCCAAGCTTCATATATATGGTAAAACCGAAGCGAAGACAGGACGTAAGATGGGGCATGTCAATCTGCTCTGTCAGGATGTAGAAGAAGGTTTACAATGGATTGAACAAACTAATCTTTGGAGGAATACAAATTCATGATCGAACGTTATAGCAGGCCCGAAATGAGAGCTATCTGGACTGAGGAGAACAAATTCAAGTCATGGCTGGAAGTTGAGATTTGTGCATGTGAGGCGTGGGCCGAACTCGGTGTGATCCCTAAAGAAGAAGCAGCATTGCTTCGTCAGAACGCTTCTTTTGATATCGACCGCATTTACGAGATTGAACAGGAAACACGTCATGACGTGATTGCTTTTACACGTACAGTATCTGAAAGTCTGGGTGCAGAGCGGAAATGGGTGCACTACGGACTGACTTCCACGGATGTTGTTGATACTGCTTTGGGATATGTACTGCGCCAGGCGAATGAAATTCTGGAACGCGATATTGTGAACTTTATTGAAATTTTACGTGAAAAAGCACTGACTTATCAGCACACGCCAATGATGGGACGTACACATGGGGTACATGCGGAGCCAACGACGTTTGGTCTGAAAATGGCACTTTGGCATGAAGAAATGAAACGGAACCTGGAGCGTTTCCGCCACGCAGCAGACAACGTACAATACGGTAAAATCTCTGGAGCAGTTGGCACATATGCCAACATCGATCCTTTTGTTGAAGAGTTTGTCTGCGAGAAGCTGGGCACGAAGCCTGCACCAATCTCGACTCAAACGCTGCAGCGTGACCGTCATGCAGAATACATGGCTACACTGGCATTGATCGCAACATCGCTGGACAAGTTTGCTACAGAAGTACGTGCGCTGCAAAAGAGTGAATTCCGTGAAGTGGAAGAAGCATTTGCGAAAGGTCAAAAAGGATCTTCGGCAATGCCGCACAAACGTAACCCCATTGGCAGTGAAAATATCTCTGGTCTGTCCCGCGTCATTCGCGGACATATGGTATCGGCCTATGAGAACGTAACACTGTGGCATGAGCGTGATATCTCACACTCTTCCGTAGAGCGTATCATCCTGCCGGATGCGACCATGCTGCTGAACTACATGCTGAACCGTTTCGGTAACATCGTGAAGAACCTGACCGTGTTCCCTGAAAATATGAAACGCAATATGGAGCGCACCTTCGGCGTGCCATTCTCCGGTCGCGTTATGACAAAGCTGATCGACAAAGGTTTCAGCCGCGAGCAGGCATACGATACCGTTCAACCTCGTGCGATGCAGGCTTGGGAAGAACAACGCCAGTTCCAGGATATCGTGGAATCCACGCCAGAAATCACCGAGGTGCTGAGCGAAGAGGAAATCGCCGATGCGTTCAACCCATCATGGCACCTGAAGCATGTGGATACGATCTTCAAGAAACTCGGTTTGAACGACTAATACTTCAATAAGGCTAGAGAACAGAATGATGGGTTAGCAAGGAACGCAGAAGACAGAAATAAGCTGAAGAAGCGAAGCGTTCGCCTTTATCCCCGGATTTTCACTTTTGGGAAAGTGAGATCAAAAAATCTGGGAATAACAGCGATCGAAAGGTTGTTCTGCATTCGAAGTGGTTAGCGTGATAAGGGAAATGGAACTTATATTTTACATCTCCTGAAAGAAGGTGAGCCTCCATGGCGCTGTCCACTGCGGCAGATCTCGTTAAAGCTCCTTTGTTATATAAGGGAAAAGTACGTGAGTTGTACGATCTGGGTGAACATTTTCTCATTGTAGTTACGGACCGGATATCGGCATTTGACTATGTGCTTGACCCAGCCGTTCCTGAGAAGGGCAATGTGCTTAATAAACTGAGCAGCTTCTGGTTTGAACTGACGGGCGACATGATGGACAACCACGTGGTTCATACGGATGTAAGCCAACTGGGCGATATCATCACCGACCCTGCACTGCTTAAAGACCGCATTATGGTGACCCGCAAAGCGGAACGCATTGATATTGAATGTGTGGTGCGTGGATACATTACAGGTGGCGGATGGAGACAATATGAGAAAAGCGGAGAGGTCAACGGCATCAAGCTGCCGGATGGACTTCGCAAAAACGCCAAGCTCGATGTTCCCATCTTCACCCCGGCGGCCAAAAACGATGTCGGTCACGACGAAGACATTCCAATGGATCGAATGAAAGAACTCGTTGGGGACGCTCTGGCGATTGAGTTACAGGAAAAGAGCCTGCGTCTGTATGAATTCGCTCGCGACTATTGTGATCAGCGCGGAATTATCCTCGCAGACTGCAAGTTCGAATTCGGTATCGTGGATGGCAAAGTCATCCTAATTGACGAGATATTCACTCCAGACGCTTCGCGCTTCTGGGCCAAAGAGAATTACGCACTCGACATCGAGATTGACAGCATGGATAAAGAGCCGGTACGCACCTATCTTTTAGGGAGCGATTGGGATAAGAACAGTAAACCTGACCCGCTGCCACAAGAGGTTGTGGAGGCAACAACCGCAAGATATGTCGATATTTATAATCGTTTAACGGAAAAGTAAGTTTGATTATGGGACGTTTGAGTGTAGGCTACGGGAAAGTTTGGCTTTCGATCGCTGTTGCCCCCGGAATGTTTTGATTGGAATCCTTTTTTTTCAAAAGGAAACATTCCGGTTGCAAAGGCGAACGCTTTCGCTTCTACAGCTCAAATCTTCCCCTCCGCGAGAGTTCAAACTGGTGGATGAGGCAATTAAGAGCGGTGGCTTCCGATAGGTAGGGAAGCCTGAAAAAATTACGAGAATTAAATTCATTGATTACTAAAGTATTTTATAGACCATTTATTGTTTTAACGTAATGGTCAGGCTCGACCATTACCCACCGTGCAACGTAAAAGGTTTAGGCCTTTAAAAAAACGTCGCATGGACTAGCGGAGGGGCGGAATTGTTCTTAAAGGAGCGAAGCGTTCGCCTTTGTCCCCGGGTTTTGACCGCACAGCGGTTCAAAACAATCAAAAAACCTGGGGACAACAGCGACCGGAAGAACATCCGCCCCGAAGCAAGCTTTACTATTACCCACCGTGCAACGTAAAAGGTTTAGGCCTTTAAAAAAACGTCGCATGGACTAGCGGAGGGGCGGAATTGTTCTTAAAGGAGCGAAGCGTTCGCCTTTGTCCCCGGGTTTTGACCGCACAGCGGTTCAAAACAATCAAAAAACCTGGGGACAACAGCGACCGGAAGAACAATCCGCCCCGGAGCGAGCTCCCAAGCCACCTTTTTAACAGCATAAAGCATTTATCCCGTTCATTACTGAGGAGGAACATAAGGATCATGATTAAAGCAACCGTCTATGTCACTATTAAGCAAAGCGTTCTCGACCCGCAAGGAGTAGCTGTTCAAGGTGCCCTGCACTCAATGGGATTCAATGAAGTGGAAAGTGTACGGATCGGTAAAGTCATGGAACTGAATCTGGATACAACAGATCGTGCGGAAGCGGAGAAACGATTGAAAGTCATGTGTGAAAAGCTGCTGGCCAACACCGTTGTTGAAGATTACCGCTACGAATTGGAGGGTTAATCTCATGAAATTTGCAGTTCTTGTGTTCCCTGGCTCCAACTGCGACATCGACTGTTACAAGGCAGTGGAAGATGCGATTGGACAAGAGGTTGATTATGTATGGCACACGGCTACAGATCTATCGGCTTATGATTGCATTCTGGTTCCGGGTGGTTTCTCGTATGGTGACTATCTGCGCTGTGGAGCGATCTCCCGTTTTGCACCTGTAATGAACGAGGTAGCGAAAGCTGCTGAACAAGGTAAATATATTCTCGGCATTTGCAACGGATTCCAGATCTTGACCGAAGCAGGATTGCTTCCTGGAGCACTGATTCGCAACACGTCCCTGAAGTTCCGTTGTCACGATACGGTATTGAAAGTGGCTAACGCAGATACGCCATTTACACGTGATTATGCACCGGGTGAAGAGATTATCATCCCGATTGCTCACGGTGAAGGCAACTATTATTGCGATGAAGAAACCCTTGCAAGTCTGCAAGCGAACAACCAAATCGTCTTCACATATGGCAGCAACCCGAACGGTTCCCTGGGCGATATCGCAGGAATCTGTAATGAGGGCGGAAACGTGGTCGGCATGATGCCACATCCAGAGCGCGCGGTGGACTCACTGCTCGGTTCGGAAGACGGCAAACGTATGTTTACATCTATTTTGAAAGCATGGAGGGATCGGCATGACGCAGCAGCTATCCGCTAAGGAACCGACGGCAGAACAAGTCGCAGAACATAAACTTTACGCACAAATGGGCGTGTCTGACAGCGAGTATGAGCTGATCTGTGAGTTCATGGGGCGCAAGCCGAACTACACGGAGATTGGTGTATTTAGTGTCATGTGGTCCGAGCACTGCGCGTACAAAAACTCCAAGCCGTTACTGCGCCGATTCCCTACAAGTGGACCGCGTGTTCTGATGGGACCAGGTGAAGGTGCCGGAATCGTGGATATCGGTGATAATCAGGCGGTTGTATTCAAAATTGAAAGCCATAACCACCCTTCCGCGGTTGAGCCTTACCAAGGTGCGGCGACAGGTGTTGGCGGCATTATCCGTGATATTTTCTCCATGGGTGCAAGACCCGTTGCGTTGCTGAATTCCCTTCGTTTTGGCAAGCTGGAAAGTGATCGTGTGAAGTATTTGTTTGAACATGTCGTAGCGGGTATTGCCGGGTACGGAAACTGTATCGGTATTCCTACCGTTGCAGGTGAAGTGATGTTTGATGAGAGCTACGAAGGCAATCCGCTGGTTAACGCCATGTGTGTCGGTCTGATTGATCATGACAAGATCCAGCGCGGCGTAGCAAAAGGTGTGGGCAACCCTGTGTATTATGTCGGACCGCCAACAGGCCGGGATGGTATTCATGGCGCTACCTTTGCATCGGTTGAACTGACGGAAGAATCGGAGTCCCAACGGACAGCGGTTCAGGTCGGTGATCCGTTTATGGAGAAACTGGTGATGGAATCTTGCTTGGAACTCATCGACACCGGCATTGTGCTGGGTATTCAGGATATGGGTGCAGCAGGTCTGACATGCTCCAGTGCGGAGATGGCAAGTAAAGCGGGTAACGGTCTGGAATTGTATCTGGATCAGGTTCCACAGCGTGAAGAAGGCATGACGCCTTACGAGATGATGTTGTCTGAGTCCCAAGAACGCATGTTGTTCGTCGTTGAGCCGAAGGATGAAGCGCAGGCGATGGAAATCTTTGAACGTTGGGGCGTTATCTGTGCAAAAGTTGGTAAAGTAACGGATGATGGACGTCTGAAATTGATTCACCACGGCGAAGTAGTGGGCGATATGCCGGTAACGGCACTAGTTGACGAATGCCCGGTGTATGACAAACCTTCTTCTGTACCAGCTTATTATGAAGCAAGTGCTTCCATCGACACGCTTCGTTACGACGAAGTGTCGGATCTCGGCGGAGCATTGAAGCAAGTGCTGGCTTCCCCAACCGTAGCGAGTAAAAAATGGGTTTATGATCAATATGATTACATGGTGCGTACAAGTACTGCGGTTCGTCCAGGTTCGGATGCAGCGGTTGTAACGATTCGTGGAACACGTAAGGGTCTGGCAATGACAACAGACTGTAACGGACGTTACGTGTATCTTGATCCAGAAGTAGGCGGACGGATTGCTGTCAGTGAAGCTGCGCGTAACATTGTATGTTCCGGCGCAGAGCCATTGGCGATTACGGACAACCTGAACTTCGGTAACCCGGAGAAGCCGGATATTTTCTGGCAGATGGAAAAAGCGGTAGACGGTATGGCAGAAGCTTGCCGCGTGCTGGATACGCCAGTTATCGGTGGTAACGTGAGTCTGTACAACGAAAACGCCAAAGGCTCCATCTACCCAACGCCAGTTGTCGGTATGGTTGGCCTGGTGCATGATACAGATCACATCACAACACAAGGGTTCAAAGCGGAAGGTGACGTTATCATCCTGCTGGGTGAAACGAAAGCTGAGCTGGGCGGCAGTGAGCTGCAATACGCCGTTCATGGCCAAACAGAAGGCCGTCCGCCAGAACTGAATTTGCAAACGGAAAAGGCATTGCTCAGCACCGTGTTGGAAGCCATTCAATCCGGTCTCGTTCGCTCTGCGCATGACTTGTCCGAAGGTGGTCTGGCAGTAGCATTGGCAGAGTCTTGCATCAGCGGCAATGTGGGTGCACAGGTCAATGTTGAAACGGCATTGCGTGGGGACCATGCACTTTTCAGTGAAAGCCAATCCCGTATTCTGCTGTCGGCTTCGCCGGAGCAAGCGGGTAAGCTGGAAGCCTTTGTACGTGAGCGTGGTGTGCCTGTAGCTGTTATTGGGCGTGTAGAAGGAAGTAATCTGACGATTGAATTGAACGGAACATCAGCCGTGAACGAACCCGTAGGAGGTTTGACACAGGTCTGGGAGGATGCGATTCCATGTCTCATGAACTGACGACAGGACCTTTGTGGACAGGCGATTATTATAATGAAGGGTCCGGCAAGGAAGGACTCGATAAATTAAAAGAAGAATGTGGCGTATTCGGGGTCTTCAAGCACCCTGACGCCGCATCGCTGTCCTATTATGGCCTGCATGCTCTGCAACACCGGGGCGAAGAAAGCGCAGGCATGTGTGTAAGCGACGGCAATGAGTTTCACTACCATCGTGGCATGGGTCTGGTGAAGGAAGTGTTCACCAAGGACCTGATGCAGACGTTGACCGGAGATATCTCCATTGGACACGTTCGCTATTCAACCAGTGGTGACAGTAAGCTGACCAACGCACAGCCCTTGGTATTCAAATATCGTGATGGCGATCTGGCTGTAGCAACCAACGGCAACATCGTCAATGCGCCAACAATCCGGCGTGAGCTGGAGCAGGGTGGGTCCATTTTTCAAACGACCAGTGATACAGAAGTTATTGCCCATCTGATCGCGAGATCGCCCAAGGGATTGGTAGAAGCCGCAAAGGATGCGTTCCAACGGATTGTGGGTGGTTATGCATTTCTGATCATGACCAACGATAAGCTGCTGGTTGCTTCTGATCCCCACGGTCTGCGTCCGTTGACGATGGGTAAATTGGGAGATGCGTATCTGTTTGCATCTGAGACATGTGCGCTTGAAACCATCGGTGCAGAGTTGATTCGTGACATTGAACCTGGCGAATTGTTGGTGCTGGATGCGGATGGTCTTCATGAAGACCGTTTTGATCATCACAAACACCGCAAGGCGCTATGCGCAATGGAGTATATCTACTTTGCCCGTCCGGATAGTGACATGAATGGTGCGAACCAGCACGCTGCACGTAAACGGATGGGTAGCCGGATGGCGATTGAGGCATTTGTGGATGCTGATCTGGTGACAGGCGTGCCAGACTCGAGTATTTCCGCGGCAATTGGCTACGCCGAGCAAACCGGGATTCCGTATGAGATGGGTATGATCAAAAACAAATACACTGGACGTACGTTTATCCAGCCAAGCCAGGAGCTGCGCGAGCAAGGTGTGAAGATGAAACTAAGCGCCGTGCGCCGCGTCGTCGAAGGTAAACGCGTGGTCATGATTGATGACTCCATCGTACGGGGAACAACTTCCCGCCGGATCGTGAACATGCTGCGAGATGCCGGAGCCACGGAAGTTCACGTTCGCATTACATCACCACCGTTCAAAAACCCGTGCTTCTACGGTATCGACACTCCCGACAGCCGCGAATTGATCGCCTCACAGCTGTCGGTGGAAGAAATCTGCCGTGAGATTAATGCGGACTCCCTGGCGTTCCTCAGCCCCGACGGGCTGATTACATCGATTCAGGGAGATAATCAGGATGACTATAAAGGCGGGCTCTGCCTCGCATGTTTTGATCATGATTACCCAACCCACCTTGACTTCGGTGGCGAAGAAAAATTCGGCTGCAGCTGTTAGCTTTTATTGGCGAGACAAACGTATCTCGCCGCCCCGTACGCAGCCCGAACGCCCTTAGCCCCGCCTTGCGGAGCAACAGGGGCAAGGGCAGCCAAGCGAAGCAGCTGCCCTGCGGGCGCAGCCCCGCAGCGCAGTCGAGCGGGGTTCGCCGACCGATGGCCTACGGCCAACGGGAACGGCGAACAAAACCGCGAGCACACGCACGAACGAACCATAGCAAGATCATACCAGCCACCCCAGCACCGCTTGTTTGGCGGGTGTCCAGAGGGCCTGCCAAGGTCCTTTGGGGTCCTCCCGGGCGGGAGGATTTAGGAGGGGCGAAAAAAAAGGAGCGGATTCCACTTGTCCGAAGCATACAAAAACGCCGGCGTCGATATCGCGGCAGGCAACGAAGCGGTTGAACGGATGAAAAAACACGTGAAACGTACCTTCCGTCCGGAAGTGATGACAGATCTGGGGGGCTTTGGCGCCCTGTTCGGTTTGAACAAAGATAAATATGATGAGCCGGTGCTTGTATCCGGTACAGACGGCGTAGGAACCAAGCTGAAAATCGCATTTGCCATGGACCGTCATGATACTATCGGAATCGACGCGGTAGCCATGTGTGTGAACGACATAGTGGTACAAGGTGCAGAACCGTTGTTCTTCCTCGACTATCTGGCATGTGACAAAGTCATTCCGGAGAAAATCGAAGCCATTGTTGCGGGTATCGCAGAAGGCTGTCATCAATCAGGTTGTGCATTGATCGGTGGCGAAACGGCTGAAATGCCGGGCATGTACAGTGAGGGTGAATATGATATTGCCGGGTTTACGGTGGGTATCGTGGACAAAGCGAAAATCATTAACGGTACAACTATCGCTCCTGGTGACACGGTGATCGGACTCGCATCCAGCGGAGTGCACAGCAACGGCTTCTCCTTGGTACGCAAACTTTTGCTGGAACAAGCCGGATTAGGATTACAGGATGAAGTCGCTGAATTGGGTGGCAAGCTGGGTGACGCACTGCTGGAACCAACGAAGATCTATGTAAAACCACTCCTGTCCCTGCTTGAAAAGGTAAACGTAAAAGGCATGGCCCACATTACAGGTGGTGGCTTCATTGAGAACATCCCGCGTATGCTGCCAAGCAGCGTGAATGTAGATATTGACTACGGTTCTTGGCCGATCCTGCCAATCTTCAACCTGCTGCAAGAAAAAGGATCTGTTTCGAACCGTGACATGTTCACCACGTTTAACATGGGGATTGGACTTGTGCTGGTTGTGAACGAAGCAGATGCAAGTGAGGCATTGGAACAACTGAAAGCATCCGGTGAAGAAGCGTACATCATTGGACGTGTGACCGAAGGAGATGCGCGAGTAACCTTCACGGGAGCGGATGTTTAATGGCGAACTACCGTATTGCTGTATTTGCCTCTGGTGAAGGGTCGAACTTTCAGGCATTGGTTGATGCAGCACGGAACGGAGGGCTGGATGCATCCATAGATTTGCTGGTATGTGACAAGCCGGCTGCACGTGTGGTGCAGCGGGCGCAGGATGCAGGCGTGGAATGCCATCTGTTTACTCCCAAAAATTATGATTCCCGCGAAGCCTACGAGGCTGAGATCGTGGAAGTGCTTGAATCCAAAAATATTGATCTGGTTGTTCTTGCAGGATACATGAGATTGCTGACTTCGGTGGTCGTGGATCGTTATGCAGGACGGCTGATTAACATTCATCCATCCTTGTTGCCAGCATTTGCAGGCAAAGATGCAGTAGGACAGGCACTGGAATACGGCGTTAAAATTACCGGAGTTACCGTACACTTTGTGGATGGAGGCATGGATACAGGGCCAATTATTGCCCAGCATCCTGTTCCGATTTTGCCAAAGGATACAGCTGAATCCGTTAGTCGCTCCATCCATGCTGCCGAACAGCAGCTGTACCCTGAGGTTGTATCCTGGTTTGCTCAGGGACTGGTTAAACTCGAAGGTCGCCAAGTTACGGTGATGAAACCGGATTAATATAAGGTGGATGACTTTTACACGTTAACGGAGAGGACAGAAATAAGCTGGAGAAGCGGAGCGTTCGCCTAAAAGCTTTCTGAAAGAAAGCTGCATCGGAAGCATACGCTTTATTCATGGATTTTCACTTTTAAAAAGTGTTCAAAAAATCTAGGAATAACAGCGATCGGAAGATTGTTCTGACCTCGTAGTGGTCCAGTGTAAACTCATTCGTTCAACTTATATAGTAGAGTCGAAAATTGGTACGCATTTTGTGATATTTCTCGGGAAATAAATCGGTTGTTTTTCGCCATGAAACGCGAAGCCATGGGACATTAAAGGAGGAGCATATTGTGAGTATCAAAAGAGCGCTGGTCAGCGTGTGGGATAAAACAGGCATCGTGGACTTTTGCCGCGAGCTGTCGCAAATGGGTGTGGAGATTATTTCGACAGGAGGTACAAGCAGCCTGTTGTCGAAGGAAGGCGTACCTGTCATCGGAATCTCGGATGTGACCGGATTTCCGGAGATTATGGACGGACGTGTCAAAACATTGCATCCGGCAGTTCATGGTGGCTTGCTAGCTGTTCGTGACAGCGAAGAGCACAAGCGCCAAATGGAAGAGAACGGGCTGGATTATATTGACCTCGTTGTTGTGAACCTGTATCCATTTCAGGACACCATCGCCAAACCGGACGTAACGTATGAAGATGCAATTGAAAACATCGATATCGGTGGTCCAACCATGCTTCGTTCTGCTGCTAAAAACCATGCTTATGTTAGTGTCGTTGTGGACACAGCAGATTATGGCAAGGTGCTTGAAGAAGTCCGCAGCAATGGGGATACCACTCTGGAAACACGCAAACGGCTTGCGGCAAAAGTGTTCCGCCATACAGCGGCTTACGATGCAGTTATTTCCGATTATCTCTCCAACCTGAACGGTGATCCGCTGCCAGAGCGACTGACGGTTACTTACGAGAAACTTCAAGATTTGCGCTACGGCGAAAATCCGCACCAGCAGGCGGCATTCTACCGCAAACCGCTGGCAGCTCAAGATACGTTGACAACAGCCGAGCAATTACACGGCAAAGAATTGTCCTACAATAATATCAACGATGCGAACGCAGCCTTGCAGATCGTTAAAGAATTTGAAGAACCGGCAGTTGTGGCGGTTAAACATATGAATCCTTGCGGCGTTGGTACTGGCGAAAGCATCTACGAAGCTTATGGCAAAGCTTATGCGGCTGATCCAACTTCCATCTTTGGCGGAATCGTGGCAGCGAACCGCATTATCGACAGCGATACAGCAGCCAAACTGAGTGAAATCTTCCTGGAAATCGTGCTGGCTCCTGACTTTACACAAGAAGCACTCGATATCCTGACCAAAAAGAAAAACATTCGTTTGCTTAAAACGGGTGAGCTGAACGCTGCCCGAAATCGGGAGAGCCAATTCGTAGTCACTTCCATCGACGGTGGCATGATCGTGCAACAAAGCGATGTGCATTCCATTGAAGCAAGCGAGCTCAAGGTAGTAACAGATCGTGCACCATCCGAAGAAGAACTGAAACAGCTATTGTTTGGCTGGAAAGTGGTTAAGCATGTGAAATCCAATGCGATCGTGCTGGCAGCAAACAACATGACTGTAGGTGTGGGCGCTGGGCAAATGAATCGTGTCGGTGCAGCCAAAATTGCGATTGAACAAGCAGGAGATCAAGCCAAAGGTGCCATTCTGGCATCCGATGCATTCTTCCCGATGGGCGACACACTGGAGCTCGCAGCGAAAGCTGGAGTTACGGCAGTGATTCAACCAGGCGGCTCAATCAAGGACGAAGAGTCCATCAAAGTGGCTAATGAATACGGTATTGCCATGGTATTCACTGGCGTTCGTCATTTCAAACACTAAACGACAACTATAATGCTTCCAAACGATGAACAAGCGAATAGGCTTGTTCATCGTCATTTGAAGCTTTTTTAGCAAAAGAATAGAAAAAATCCTGAAATTCATGGAGGGGAACAACGCTAATGGATATTCTGGTAGTGGGCGGCGGTGGCCGGGAGCATGCAATCATATGGGCACTGGCGAAAAGCCCGAAGGCAGGCAAGATTCACTGTGCGCCGGGAAATGCAGGCATTGCACAGCTCGCCGATTGTCATCCGATTGCAGTAAATGAATTTGATAAACTTACGGCGCTTGCGGTGGAGCTCAACGTGGGCCTGGTTGTTATTGGGCCAGATGATCCGCTAGCGGACGGCATTGTGGATGCTTTTGACAAGACAGGCATCCCGGTTTTTGGACCACGTCGTAATGCAGCAGAGATTGAAGGTAGCAAAACGTTTATGAAGGACCTGCTGCACAAATACAAAATTCCGACCGCAGCCTATGAGAAATTCGACAATTACGAGCAGGCGCAGGCTTATCTGAATGAGCAAGCCATCCCTGTGGTGATTAAGGCCGATGGACTGGCAGCTGGTAAAGGCGTTACCGTAGCCTATTCCCGTGATGAGGCAGACCAGGCACTCCGTAGCATTATGGTGGACAAAGTATTTGGGGAAGCCGGAGCCAAGGTCATCATCGAAGAATTCCTGGCAGGTCAGGAAATGTCGATTTTGGCTTTTGTGGATGGGGAGACCGTTCGTCCGATGGCCGCTGCACAGGATCACAAACCGGTATTTGACAACGATCAGGGGCCAAACACAGGTGGAATGGGAACCTACTCGCCACTGCCGCACATCCCGGCATCCATCATTGAAGAAGCAGTGGAGACAATTATCAAACCAACGGCCAAAGCGATGGTATCCGAGGGGCGTCCGTTCCGCGGTGTCTTGTTTGCCGGACTAATGATCTCACCGGATGGCAAACCCAAAACAATTGAGTTTAACGCCCGTTTCGGTGATCCCGAGACGCAGGTCGTATTACCTCGTCTCAAAAGTGATCTGCTCGACATTTTCTGGGCAACCGTGCACGGCAAATTGGCCGACATCAAGATCGAATGGAGCGAAGAAGCTGCTGTATGTGTGGTACTCGCGTCTGGCGGATATCCGGGTCCTTATGCGAAAGGTGTAGCCATTGAGGGACTGGATCAAGTCGATGAAGCAGTGGTATTCCACGCTGGAACGGCACGCAATCAATCTGGAGAATGGGTCACCAATGGTGGACGGATTCTAGGTGTTGTAGGTATTGGTGCCGATATCGCCGAAGCAAGAAACAAAGCTTATGCTCAAGCGGACCGAATCCGCTTTGATGGCAAACATCAGCGGTCTGACATTGCCGCCAAGGCTTTGGTTAACCAATAACTCGATCAACGTATGGGCTCGTAAGATGCTCGCCTGAAAAAGGTGTTTGCATCCTGCGAGCCTTTTGTTGCGTATACATGACTATGGGATAAAGCTAGTTCTATTTTTCTCGACAGGTTAAGGAAAGAAAGCCAGACTCTTATGTTGTTTGAGTATTCTTGGCAGGGGGTATTATTTTTGTAAAACCGTCTAGTCTAACAATAATGAATGAAAACTTCATACATAAAGACTATTTTGTGAACAATATAATATGTAGTATTCCAAACCATAACGTGCAACTGGATGGTTTGGTGCAAATTGTGCTATACTTTTCTGAAACAGGAATGAATAAGAGGGGAGGTGGATATCTATTGGGAAGGCGATATTGTAAACTGTCCAAATGGAGAATTTTGGTGGAGTAAATCGGAGAAACAAGCGACAGCATGAGGGGCAACCCTGGTTTTATTGAAGTAGTTTCTGTAGGTGATTAACTTCATCCTGAATTCCTGTTTTGCAATTTTACAAGGTCAGAGTATAACTTATACAAACTTTATCATTAATCGATTTCATATAAGGCATACGCCGTATTGAACGTCAATCAGCTGTTGAATAGTTAACCAAGTTAACGGATCACGCTGTAACTATCTCTGGAGGTGAATCCCTGAGAAGCGGGGAAATCATTGGACATAATTACCATATTAAATATTGCATTACTCATTATCTTGATTGCGTTGACCGCATTTTTCGTTGCATCGGAGTTCGCTGTGGTCAAGATTCGTACATCAAGAGTGGATCAGCTTATTGCCGAGGGCAATAAGAAGGCCATATTGGCCAAGAAAGTAGTCACGGATCTCGATTATTATCTTTCTGCCTGTCAGCTCGGTATTACCGTCACTGCCCTGGGATTGGGTGCACTCGGTAAGCCAACTGTTGAAAGGCTCCTATATCCGGTATTTGAGTATCTAAACGTATCGGCTTCCGTATCATCCGTCGCATCCTATGCGATTGCGTTCATACTTGTCACGTTCCTGCACGTTGTTGTTGGTGAGATGGCTCCCAAAACGCTGGCGATTCAATTTTCCGAAAAATTGACGCTGCTGCTCTCGCCGCCGCTTTACTGGTTCGGGAAAATTATGTACCCGTTCATCTGGGCGCTGAATGGTGCATCTCGCGTTATTCTTCGTGGTTTTGGCGTTAAGCCCGCAGGGCATGAGCAGGCGTACTCGGAGGATGAGATCAAAATCATCATGAACCAGAGTTATGAAGGGGACGAAAACAACAAGACGAAGCTTTCGTATCTGGAAAACGTATTCGTGTTCGATGAGCGTGATGCCAAAGACATCATGGTTCCGAGGACAGAGCTGGTAACACTAAATCAAAATATGACCTACGACGATATCATCCCGATATTGGATGAGCATAATTATTCACGATATCCCGTCATTGAGGATGGGGACAAGGACCGAATTGTCGGTGTCGTGAATGTGAAAAAGATTTTGCCTGATATGGTTGCCCTTAAGGAGCACCAGCTTGTCGATTTTGTTCGTGAAATTCCTTACGTTTCTGAAGTTACAAGTATTCAGGATGCCATGATCAAGATGCAGCAGGAACGTGTGCACATGGCTGTGGTCGTGGATGAATACGGAGGTACCTCGGGAATTATTACAATGGAGGATATTCTGGAGGAGCTTGTCGGCGAGATTCGGGATGAGTTCGATGCCGATGAAGTTGCTGACATTCAGGAAACTGGAGAGAACCAATATCTCATTAACGGCCGGGTGCTGCTGGATGAGCTGGAGCGGCAGTTTGGGCTTGTATTTGAAGGTAATGAAGAGATGGATACCGTGGCCGGATGGATTCAGTTCCAGAAGGGTGTCGGTGTGGAGCAAGGCGATACGATAGAACACGGTGATTACGTCTGGACCGTTGTGGACGCAGAAAATTTTCACATTAAGCAGGTCCTGCTTGAACGTGTAAATGGTGCACTAGTCGATGAATCTACCAGTGAACTGACTTAATCTAATTACCGGAGCGTCACTCGTGCTTCACTTAAATAATATGATCAACTTGGAGGTGAATCCCTCATACTTGAGGGAAATCATTGGACGGAATAATAGCCTTAAACTTATTTTTAGTAGCCGTATTTATCGGTCTGACCGCCTTTTTCGTTGGAGCGGAATTTGCCATTCTGAAAGTACGGATGTCTCGATTAGATCAGTTAATCCTGGAAGGTAATAAAAAAGCGGTATTGGCCAAAAAAGTGGCTCACAATCTGGATTATTATCTATCTGCGTGTCAGTTGGGTATCACCATTACGGCGCTGGTATTGGGTGCACTGGGTGAACCTACTGTTGAGAAAATGCTGCACCCGCTGTTTGAACGACTTGAGGTTCCTGCGGCTTTATCTACGGTACTATCGTATGGTATTGCTTTGGCGATCATCACGTTCCTGCATGTCGTGATTGGCGAATTGGCACCGAAAACGCTGGCGATTCAGTTTGCTGAGAAAATGACTCTATTGCTCGCACCGCCGCTGTACTGGTTCGGTAAGATCATGAATCCGTTCATCTATGCGCTGAATGGGGCTGCTCGTCTGTTGCTTGGCATATTTGGTATAAAGCCAGCAGGTCACGATACAGTTCACTCTGAAGAGGAACTGAAGCTGATCATGGCGCAGAGTTATGAGAGTGGGGAGATTAATCAAACGGAACTGGACTATCTCAAAAACATTTTTGCTTTTGATGAGCGTCTGCTTCAGGAGATTATGATTCGCAAAGAGAAAATTGTCACGTTAGATAAAGAAATGCCGCTGGATCGTATGATTGAGGTTCTGAAGCAGCATGAATACACACGTTTCCCAGTGATCGAAAAAGGAAATCTGGACCACTTCGTTGGATTTATTCACACGAAGGAGATGCTCACGAGTGTTGCTGCTGGCCGTGCGTTCAATATGGATACGTTTGTTCATGACATGTTGAAATTCTCGGAGTTATCACCCATTAAGGATGTATTGATCCAGATGCAGCAAAGTCGTTCCCATATCGCAGCGGTTCATAACGCGGAGGGGGTAACGGTGGGTCTCGTTACAATGGAGGATATCCTAGAAGAAATTGTTGGAGATATCAAGGACGAGTATGATGGCAAAGATCTGGTACAACTGCCTAAGCGATTAAAATTAACCTAAAGCATAATGTAAAGTTATAAGGGTCGATATTATGCGGCGGCAATGAATATGATTCAAGGAAGACAGGTTTCCGAGTGATCGGGGCCTGTTTTTTTGTCCATATTATTATACTCAAGCAGCATTTCAGCAGGTCAAAGCCATGAGTATCTTAATTTTAAAACAAAAGCTTGCATATTGAGGCCCAATGGATTAATATAAATTTAAAGAATCTTAATTTAAAGATAAATAACAAAAAGCAATGCATAACAAACTGCTAAATATAACAATGCTACTAATAAAACCAAGGGAGTGGAGAGTATGTTCAGAACTTCAGGAATCCATCACGTTACGGCTTTTGTAGATGATGCACAGAAAAATGTTGATTTTTACGCAGGTGTATTGGCACTAAGATTGGTGAAAAAAACAATTAACTTTGATGCACCGGATGTGTACCATCTGTATTATGGCAATGAGGATGGGGCACCGGGTACCATTATCACATTCTTCCCGCAGCAAAATGCCAGAAGAGGTGTAATTGGATCAGGACAGACTGGCGTAACGGTATATGCAGTTCCGGTGGGAAGCCTGCCATTCTGGAAAGAACGTCTGACATCCTTCGATATTCCATTTGAAAATAAAACAAGATTTGGCGAGCAGTACATTCGCTTCTTCGATAAAGGCGGCCTGCTGCTCGAATTGGTTGAGCGTGAAGGAGGCCAGGCAAGTCAGTGGTCATTCAACGGCGTAACGCCAGAGCATGCAATTAAGGGCTTTGGTGGTGCTGTATTATTCAGCCATGTACCCGACAAAACAACGGATGTGCTGAAAACGATGCTCGGTTTGGAGCAGGTAGGTGAAGAGGATGGAATCATTCGTTTACAGGCGACGGGTGACATCGGTCAACTGATTGACATTCAATCCACCGGAATTCAACGGGGAATTGGCGGAGCAGGGACAGTACACCATATTGCATGGCGTGCCAAAGATTACGTCGAGCACGAACAAATGCAGCAGGATCTTCAAAAAGCCGGATATCATCCAACGCCGGTCATTGACCGCCAGTACTTCAACGCCGTCTATTTCCGGGAACCGGGAGGTATATTGTTTGAACTGGCTACAGATCCTCCAGGATTTGCACGGGATGAACCACAGGAGAGCATGGGCCAAAAGCTGATGCTGCCTGAATGGTATGAACCACAGCGTGAGCAGATTGAACAGCTGCTGCCACCTATTCAAGTACGTGAATGGAAAGGAGAGTCCAAATCATGACTTCTACCAATACAATGAAACATATTTATAAAGCAGGTGCACAACCGGATGCCCCTACACTGTTGTTGCTGCACGGAACAGGTGGAACGGAGAATGATCTGGTAGGTCTGGCCGAGATGATTGCGCCAGGAGCCGGTATTCTGGGGGTGCGTGGTAACGTATCGGAGAATGGGATGCCCCGTTTCTTCCGCCGCTTGGCGGAAGGCGTGTTTGACGAAGAAGATCTCATTGCACGGACAGCGGAATTGGGTGCTTTTGTGGATGCAGCTGCTGTGGAGTATGGCTTTAATCGTGCGAATGTCTATGCCCTTGGTTATTCCAACGGAGCTAATATCGCAGCAAGTCTGATCTTCCATCAGGCTGACGCATTTAAAGGAGCGATTCTGCACCATCCGATGGTACCGCTTCGTGGTCTGGAATTGCCGGACCTGAAAGGGCTGCCTGTGTTTATAGGAGCAGGAGAGAACGATCCAATTGTGCCAAAACGTGAAACGGATGAACTCGCTTCACTGCTTAGCGGTGCTGGTGCCGATGTGCACATGCACTGGGAGCGTCAGGGGCACCAGTTGACCCGTACGGAGACAGAAGCCGCGGCAGCTTGGTATAAAACTCAGGTTTAAAAATTCTGCCTGGATGCTTAAATTCTTCTTTTAAAAGGGTTGTCCCATAAGTCATTAAAATGACGGGGCACCCCTTTTTTGGCGTTTTACAGTTTAACGAACCGAGTAGCATGCCGCTAGTGCCAATTTCCAACGATCTACTTTTTAATGGATCAGAGCCACACTATGCCTTGTCCAAAAGAGTGGAATAATCTATAATCAAGTAATTGATAATCATTTTCAATTAGATTCGGTTTTTTAACCCTCTTGATCTTGGTAATCTGGAAGTTAGCGTCATTTCAGGTATGAAACAGGCATGGGAGAGCGTAAAATAAGGCCCGATATCATACAAGCACTTTATTAATGAGATTGTGCGAATGGTACATGAGGCGAGCTCAGGCGCAAGAACAGAATAAAAGTGATACAATAAAGAGAGAAAAAAGCAATGCTTGCATTGCCAACCAAGATAAGCGGAGTGTGGAGAAGAGATGAAACCAGTGGAACAGGAACCAACGGGAACGACCAATTCCGGCCGTGCCATTGTTGGCATGGAAGATATCGTGCGCGCACATCATGTGCTGCGAGAAGTCATTGTAAGAACGCCGCTGCAGCGGGATGCTGTATTGTCGGCCAAATATAACTGTAATGTGTATCTTAAACGGGAAGACCTGCAGGTAGTACGCTCGTTCAAAATTCGTGGAGCCTACAACATGATTCGTAGTCTGACTCCTGGTGAGCTGGAGAAAGGTATTGTCTGCGCGAGCGCGGGCAACCATGCGCAGGGGGTTGCTTTTTCCTGTAACGCGCTGGGCATCCACGGCAAAATCTTCATGCCGAGTACAACTCCCAATCAGAAGGTGAAACAGGTACGTCGATTTGGTGGGAGTAATGTTGAAGTTGTGCTGACAGGTGATACGTATGACGATGCTTATGAAGAAGCTATGCGTGCGTGTAATGAACAGGGCATGACGTTTATCCATCCGTTCGACCAGCCGAAGATTATTGCAGGTAATGGTACGGTGGCGATGGAAATCATGGAGAGTCTGGATGAAAAAGCGGATTATGTGTTCGTCACGATTGGTGGGGGCGGTCTGGCTGCCGGAGTCGGAACCTACATGAAGACGGTTAGCCCGGAAACACGCATTATTGGCGTAGAACCACTTGGCGCGGCTTCCATGAGTGAGGCTATGTTCCGCAAGCAGGTTGTCACGCTGGATGATATCGATAAATTTGTGGATGGTGCTGCGGTGAAACGCGTTGGTGATCTTACCTTTGACATCTGCAGCAGTACGCTGGATGACATTGTGAAGGTGCCTGAAGGCAAAGCCTGCACCACCATTTTGGAGCTGTATAATGAAAATGCGATTGTTGTGGAGCCTGCTGGCTCACTGGCGGTTGCTGCACTGGAGCAGTATCGCGAGCAGATTGCGGGTAAGACGGTAGTCTGTGTAATTAGCGGTGGTAACAACGATATCGACCGGATGCAGGAAATCAAAGAACGTTCTTTGATCTACGAAGGTCTGAAATATTATTTCATGGTCAATTTCCCACAGCGTGCGGGAGCATTACGTGAATTCCTTGTGGAAGTATTGGGACCCAATGACGACATTGCCCGTTTTGAATATACGAAGAAACATGATAAGGAAAACGGGCCTGCCCTGGTGGGCATCGAGCTGATGTATAAGGAAGATTACCAGCCGCTGATTGAACGCATGAATCGTAAAGGCCTTGCGTATACGGAGCTGAACAAAAATCTCAATCTGTTCAACATGTTAATCTGATGAATCATTCCCATGTGAAGTCGGACCGTAGTGAGGCACAGCCTCTGCTCAGACCTGCTCGTAAGGAAGATGCCGCACAAGTGATTTCTTTACTCTATCAGGCGATTGATGATATTGCCTATGCTCTTGCTGGTGAAGGAGATCATGAGAAAGCGATGCAGATATTGCAGCAATTTTACATGCAGGAAGACAATCGAATCAGCTACCGTAACGTAACGGTCATGGAACAGGATGGGCAAGTCGCAGGAATATTGGTGGCCTATGATGGCGGCGAGGCAGATTGTCTGGATCAGCCGATTCTGGAGCGACCTGGTCGGAGCACGGATCAGAAATATGCATTGGTCAAAGAAACCCGTCCCGGGGAGTATTATCTGGATACTCTATCCGTAAGTGAAGCATATCAGGGGCAGGGCATCGGCAGGGCACTGATGGCTGCTTTTGAACAGCAGGGAAGGGAACTCGGACACTCGCAGGTATCCCTCATTGTTGAACGTGACAATGGCCGGGCCTTGATGTTGTACGAACGGCAGGGCTATATCAAGGATGAAGTGATTGTCATTGCTGGACATGAGTATAGTCATATGGTCAAGCCAATTGCTTAGTTTATGAATCTGCGTTAGTCTAGTGTAGGAGATGCAATTCAACGATAGAATCAAAAGAAGACCGACTTGGGAGCGAATCCTGTGTCGGTTTCTTTGCGTTCATTAGGAGATTAATCGGATGAATCATTGCATGCTGGCATCTGCCCCAGTCGGAACATTCTGTTCCAGCCATTTCTCCACCGCAGCTGTTTGCTCATACTTCGCTTCCTTAACCACATCCATAAAGGCATCCAGCTTGGTGAGAAATTCACTATCGACGGATGCAAGGCGCTGTAAGACACCATTGTATCCTCTCTGGGCGTTCGTAACCATCTTGTTCGTTTCATAATCAAACAGCGGTGTATTGTTCAGCCCGTAAAAGGTATACAGGGTATAACTGTGCAACAGAGCCTGCACCTGCTTGGACCGATTAGATTTTGGATATAGCTCCAGGAATTGTTCCTGGCTAAGTGCTCGAAGGAGAATTTCCTGATAGCCAATGACCAGAGCTCCGTCATCTGCAGGCAAGTTTTTCGTTTCCTTCGTCATGATCATGATGTAGTTTGAGATATCCTCTTTAATTTCAGAGGTATATTTCACGAGTGCCGCATAGTTCATAATGGGATATATGGAGCCTTCGAGCATGACGAGGCGATAGCCGCTGTCCCGGGCTTCTTTTAACAATGCACGCAGATCTGTGTCCTGGGTACGCTCCATGAGTTTGGTGAAGCTGTCGTTCGTTTGATATGCCTTGAGCATCTTGTCCTGACTGTTCGGCACGAGCAGGCGGTCCGTCATGGAGGTTAGAGCCTTCAGGCGCGCATTCTCTAATTGAAGCACCATCAGGGTAGCGTGATGCGTTGTTACCTTTTTGATATTGGATTCCAGATAGGTGTCAGCTGCGGGCAAGCCGTTCTTTTTTTTGAGCATGGACTGAAATGTCTTATATATGGCGTTTGAACTACTGGTAGTTACTTTGGTATCCGCGCTCGACGGAGCTGCAATAGCGACCCCTGATAAAGGAGCGGAACCAGTCTGAAGCAGCATGGCGACGGCAGTTGCTGTAATGATGGTACGGATGACGTTACGTTTGGAAAAAAAGAACGCTGGTGTCATAAGGGTGAACCTCCCGTAGTTTAGAGATGATAGGTTGCAATACACTAGTCACTTTTACATTAAACGAATTCGAGAAGGATGTTGTTTCGGAATAATGACAAATTCTTCTGTTATTTTTAACCTTTGGAGGGTAGATGGAGGAAGGGCATTTCTGCGAAAATATTTTTTGTGGGATTGGAAACTTTTACTCCTATTCATACGTCTTAGATGTGCACAGGAAATTACAGGAATAAAATGAAATTCAAAACGATCACATTTTAACTTAAACAATGAAGAGAATGGGGATATTGGATATGAAGAAAGCGGGAGGACGTCAAGTGAAAAAGGTGATGTCAGCACTGGCCGTATCGGCCATGTTGATGTCTGCACTTCCAACGTCAGTTATGGATGCAGCTGCAAGAATCAGTATTTATATTAACGACGCCGAGTTATCCTCTGCACAGGCTCCTGTCATGAAAGGTGGACGTGTACTGGTTCCATTACGCTCCATTTTTGAAGGCTTGGATGCCACTGTAGAGTACACCAACAGAACCAAAACCATTAAGGCTAGTCGAGGTGACCAAGAAGTCTCGCTGACGCTGGGTTCCAAAACGGCTTACATCAACGGTGAAGCGATCGCACTGGATGTGCCTGCGAACACAATCAAAGGAAATACGATGGTTCCGATTCGTTTTGTTAGTGAAGCTTTTGGGGAGAAAGTATTTTGGAATTCCCGCAATCAGCGGGTAGATATCAAAACAACATCCACACCTCCTGTGGATGAGACGAAATATGCGGCATGGAACATTTATGGTTCTGTATCCGGAAGCAATGGGGATGGTCGTGACCTGACTGTAAGCTTCACACGTCCGACGTCCGAGAAGGCTGTATCCTCATATCGGATTATGCTGGTAAAAACGCGTGATGTGAATAGCTTCAATGAGTCTGCGGCATCGGTCGTGCCTGCTGCGAACTATACATCCGTTACTCCAAATGGCACTGATCCAAGATTGACGTTGAATGCCCAGACACGCGACGTGAACGGGGATTTGTTAAATACAAGTGAAACGTATCGTCTGTATGTCCTTACGATGGGGAACAGCAACAACAGCTACAAAAATCTGCTGGCTTGGTCGTCCCAGTCCTTGAAACTAAACAATGTGAAAACGACGGTTCAACCTGTCACAAGCCTGCGGATCGCAGATATCAGTGACTATGGCGATGGACGTGATCTGGAAATTAACTTCACACAGCCGAGTACCACATCCAATATCACTTATTACCGTGCTTTTGTAGTCAAGGCGAAAGACTCTTCTTCATTTAATCTGACTACTGCAAATAATGTGTCCAGTTCTAATTCAACCATTATTTACAAAGGTAACAGCACAGCGGTCAAAACCCAGCTCAGTTCCTCGACGCGTGATACATCCGGGGAATTAATCAAAAACGGCACATCCTATGTCGTCTACATTGTATCCGTGAGCTCCAATGCGGCAACAGCAGACAATAAACTGTCCACAGTATCCTCTTCACTCACGCTGGGCGTAAATACAGCAACAGCACCTGTTATCACGTCAGTGAGAGACAATTCGGATTATGGAGACGGTCGTGACATTCAGGTGAGCTTCAACCGTTCATCCGATGAGTCTAAAGTTGCTAATTATCGAATTTTCGTAGTGCGCAACTCGGTATCCAGCAGCTTTAATCTGACTACGGCGAGTAACCTGTCTTCCAGCCTGTACTATAATGTGAACAAAACAGGCAACAATATTACAACCACACTGCCATCCTCCATGAAGGATACAAGCGGTTATAACGTAACGAATCTGCAAGATTATCGGATCTACGTTATGGCTGTAGGCAACCAGCAGAACGGATATACCAATGCGCTGTCCTCGTCGTCGACGCTTTTGAGACTGACAACGAATAGTAATGCTGGAGTCGCAAGCAACATTGGGGTGGCTGATGTAAGTGACAACGGTGATGGACGCGATCTCCGGGTTTCGTTTAATAGAGCTTCGGATGAATCTAACGTTTCCGCGTATCGGGTATATGTGGTCCGTTCCGCCTATGCAGGCAGCTTCACACTGAGCGCGGCGAATGCATCGAACAATTATTATCAAGTGAACAAGACGGGTGGAAATCAGTCATTTACTCTTCCTAGCAATGCGGTCGATACTAATGGCTACACATTGTCCAATAATGTTAGCTATCGCGTGTTTGTCCTGTCGGTAAGCACAAGTGGAAATTCCAGTCAGAATGCTTTATCTTCTTATTCTTCACAAATTACGCTGACTGCCAATGCAGCTGTGACTGCACCAAGCAATGTGGCGGCTACGGATATTGGGGATAACCAAGATGGACGCGATTTGCGTGTGACGTTCAATCGTTCGACGGATGAGACGAATGTGAATCACTATCGGGTGTTTGTGGTGAAGTCTGGAACCAGCTTTAATCTTTCATCTGCTAATGCAGTCAGTGCAAATTATAGAACGGTTAACAAGACAGGATATAACCAAACCGTTGAATTATTCAGTAATTCAAAAACCGTAGATGGCAGCAATATTATTAATGGAGTAGCCTATCAGGTTTATGTGATGGCAGTGAATAATAACGGCTCTCTTGCCAATGCATTGTCTTCTAGCTCAAATGTCATCACATTGGCTTCCAATACGGCTGTAGCCGCAGTGAGTAATGTAGATGCAACGGTGAAAGATGCAACGCAAGCTTCGGGTAATGCCACTGATATTCTGGTGAATTTCACGAAGCCTCAGAATGTAACTGGAATATCAAATTATGCATTAATGATCGTGCCGTCAGGTCAGATCAATTCATTTAATCTGGCTTCAGCTAAAGTTGTTTTGTCATTAGGTAATTATTTGAATATATCTAAAAATGGATCAAGTACGGACGTACAACCTTTTGCGTTTACACCCGATGTTAACGGAACTCCAATTGATTCCAGCAAAACATATCAGGTAATTATCGTATCTGTATCTGACAGCAATACACGCGAGGCGAGTTTGTCCGGGGCTTCCAAAATCATTAAAGTGAATCCGAAACAGCAGCAGCCTGTTGATGTTAAAGTAGCGAGTCTTACTGCCAAAGATGCCACTTCGACACAAGGACCCATTCTGAATTTCAATCCCGCTTCTAACGAGACAGGAATTTCCGAATACAGAGTCTTTGTAGTCAAAGATGGTCAAAGCTTCGATGTGAACAAAGCGACTGAATTAAGCAATTCTTCTGACCGCTCCCAAAAAATTAATCAAGGAACACCTGCAGGAGATATCAATTTCAGTATTCTGAATGATACAGATGGAGCTTCAATCGCAGCTGGGTCGAAGTATCAAGTGTATATTCTGTCTGTTGCTAAAACTAATTTCAAAAATGCACTATCTGATGGCTCTAATTCAGTAACATTAAAAGCACCAGATTCTGCATCAGTGACTCCTGAACCAACCTCATCAGGTGCGACAGAATCCAATCAAGGTAGTAATGTAACTCCATAATTTTAAATATATTTAATCTCTATCTAAGGATAGCTTTAATTGTATCCAAAAAACTCCCTTCTCTGTTCTGGAAGGGAGTTCTTTCTATTAAATCCTGTCGCCATGTCACGGTCCATCCTCACGGTCTGAAAATAAAAATAGCTGTCGAGACTTTCTCAACAGCTTGGTAAGGGCCATACGGGGCCCTTTTTTGATACTCAATATGTTATCTCATCACCGAATGGTGTACTTCCTTTTCGTATACCATACACCTCTACGATATACCCAAATGCTGCTGCCAAGGGCATCAGCATCCTTACGCTTTCTTTTGTCCGAAAAGTGGTCTCAACGTAGCCAATCCCACAATTCCGATCACAAGACTGATCCATGGAGCCAGCGTAAATACGGGAAGGCTGTCACGCAGTGGATATCCTACAAACAGGACAAGCACAACGATAACGATATAGATGGCGATCCCGCGAAGATTGACCTGTGGTCTGGCAGTCTTGTCTGCTCCCTGATCATCTGGACGCTCTGCAAGGCGACGAAGCATTTCAACCAGTGCAATCCCGCCAACCGCCGCAACGATAAGGGAGAACAGGCTGATATGGCTAAACGGTTCCATATCTCCGCCGGTCCAGCCAATAAATAGCCCAACAGCCCCCTGAATCAGCATCACAAAAGACAAAGCTGCCCAGGAAATCATGAAGTACCATTTGGGTGTCCGTTTAACTTGATCTGGAGTCTCTGCTGGTTCGGCTTCAACTGCTTCTGCCTTCTTGGCTGGCTTACTGCGTTTATTGGAATTGCTTCCGGAGCCCGATACAGCCGTATTTGAAGCTGTGGATGGGTCGATATTAGACCCAACTGCAACAGCATCCTCATTATTAGTTGCCACGCCTAGCTGTGAATAGATATCCTGTTCCAGATCAGGCCCATATAACTCGCGCGCAGGTTTACCGTCACGCTGAGCTTGTACGATAGCTCTCCCGGCAGAAAGAATCCATTCTTCTTGCGTTCTCTCATCGGCTGGTGCTTGGCGCGCAATGGTGCTGATCTGGTCAAACAGTTTGACATGTTCCGGTGTCATCTTACTCATTTCGGTCATTTGCCGATTCTGTATTTCTTTCAACTTCTTATAGGAAATCCCCAATGATTGCTCCCCCTGTCTACACACGTTCTGATCCCCGGTGATCTGGAGACCCTGACGGTATTTTAGTATACGGGAAGGGCTCTCGTTTCGCAAAGTCATTCCTTATAAAACAATTGTTTACGATTCGACCATAGCCCTGCGCAGGCCAGAATGACACAGGTGCATAGCAGCACCAGTTTACCGTGAATACGAATCCATTCCAAGATGTGTTCCATGATTTCAACCCTTTCGCCAGAAGGAATCGGAGGCAAATGTTGGCTATGATATATTGTTTAGGTTCTCCTTGATTCGCCGTTAATATGCGTAAGAGAGAGTTCAGTTCCAACGATTGTGTGAAGAATGAATAAAGTGCAGCCGAATCCACCACAATAGTAGCATTTCCAACAGAAACCAGGGATTGGAGTGTGGCAGATATGGATCAACAAAAGGAGCAATTAACAAGGAAGCTGCTGCTGAATAGCAACTCCCGCGGCGTAACGGATGAAGTTGTGCCGATGGAAGAGACGTTGGAGGATGCTGAATATGCGGAAGAGTATACAGAGGGAACCTTTCAGTCGGGGAGCTTCTGGGAAAGCTCAACTTCGGTTAATGAAAACGATTGGCAGGGTCGAGTGGAGACCCATGAGATGTTTCGTCGCAGTTATGAGTAATGGCTTTAAGCATTAGGAATAATTCGAGTCAGCTGTTGTCAGCTTGGCTCATTTTTTTCGCGTTTTTGCCGATAAAATGTAGATAAGATATGTCTGAATATGGACATTTCCTCACGTTGACTTGAGGTTCACAGGATGATAATATACTAATATATCTTAATACACATTAAACTTATCGGATTTATATATAATTAACAAAATGGACAAGAGCAGGGAAGAATGGAAAGGGGAAATGGGCATGGAGCGTCAGATTAGTATTCGTCATGGGCAGGAAGAATTAACAGCCACGATTCATTATCCGGTCGTCAAAGACATCAAGGAGGGAAATCACCAACAGCGCGTGCCTCTTGCTGTCATCTGCCACGGATTCGTAGGAAGTCGGATCGGTGTGGATCGTCTGTTTGTGAAGACCGCCCGTGAGCTGGCCGAAGATGGGTATTTGGTACTGCGCTTCGATTATATCGGCTGCGGGGAGAGCAGCGGTGAGTACGGAGCTGAAGGACTTGAATCCATGATTACCCAAACACGTTCTGTGCTGGATTATGCCGTAAATTGCAGTGATGTAGATCCAACCCGTGTGACGCTGATAGGTCATAGTCTGGGTGGAGCTGTTGCTCTGCTGACTGCTGTCCGTGACAAACGAGTCAAGAATCTTGTCATGTGGTCATCCGTAGGATATCCTTTCAATGATATTGTGAAGATTACGGGACGTAATGTGTACGATGAAGGGGTGAAACTGGGATCTGCTGATTATCTCGGCTACAAGTTTACACCCGCATTCTTTGAATCACTGGCTGAACATCAGCCGTTCCAGGAAGCCGGTAAATTTAACGGGGATGTTCTGGTGGTGCATGGCACGTCGGATGAGATCATTCCTGTCGACTACGCGTTTCTGTATCAAAAGGTATTCTGGATGCGCCAGGAAGGCCGCTGCGACAAGGAGATTATTTTCCAGGGCGATCATACCTTCTCTTCCGGTAAAGAGCGGGAACAGCTGATCACACGTACGAGAGAATGGCTGGGAGAGCGTCAGAAGATCGAACAGGATTGGCAGCATTGGATGATCTAAAGTAGTCTTATGCCAAGCTTTTTCGTTGGTCTGGAGCATGGCATGGTCAACATGAGCTGATTCAAAAGGCAACATGCGCGAACGGAATGCATCCTGATTGGGATGATAGCTTGGAAAAGCGCCTTCTTCGGGGTAAAATAGAAGGGTAAGCATCCTATCCGTGTCTGGAGGTTGGCAGCAATGACATTACCCGCATTATTCATTGCGCATGGTTCTCCCGCTCTGGCGGTGGAGAGCAATGACTACACTCACTTTTTGAACCAGCTTGGAGACAGGCTGCCGGCTCCGAAAGCCATTGTTGTATTTACGGCGCATTGGGATTGTCCCGAACCGTCCGTGACAATGGATGATACACATCAGACCTTGCATGATTTTTACGGATTTCCCCCTAATATGTATACAATGAATTACCCAGCATCTGGTCAGCCAGACCTGGCGAATGAGATCTGTGCTCTGTTCACTCGTAGTAATCTTGCACATCAACCGGTTCGAGGCCGAGGATTGGATCACGGTGTATGGGTACCGCTATTACACATGTATCCAGAAGCCAATATTCCTGTTATTGCGGTATCTGTTGATTCATTGCGATCTCCGCAGGAACAGTATGATATTGGCCGGATGCTGGAACAGCTGCGTCATGATAATGTGCTGATCATTGGCAGCGGCGGAACAGTCCATAACCTGCGCATGCTTGGTAGCCATGATGAACCACAAGACTGGGCAGTGGAATTTGATAACTGGATTGGCGAGCGGCTTGAGCAGTGGAACACGAGAGAGCTGTTTCAATATGACAAAAAAGCACCCCACGCCCGCACGGCAGTTCCATCTTATGGAATGGAGCACATTGCGCCTTTGTTCTATGCCATGGGTACGGCTGACATGTCCCGATCTGCAAAACGACTATTCCAGTCGTATCCTTACGGTACGCTCAGTTTGAACTGCTGGCAGTTTGGTGACGGCGTATAACTTGGAGCAGACAACAGAACGTGAACAGGTCTATAGGTCACATATTATGCCAAATACACGGTAGACATTGACCGCCAGACTTAGGTTAATAAATCGTTGAACAAAAAAGGTTTCTGCTGCCAGCATGATGGCTTCAGAAACCTTTTTCTATGACTTATGACTTTAGCATTTTGAAAGTTAATGTAGCTACTTCCTAATCTCAAAAAGCTCACATGCTGTACGCGAGTGATACGCCAGCTCACTTACACTGGACTGCACAACAATGGTATTGCTGTCAAAACGGATAATGACGCCACCGGAATCAATCTGATGGTTATCTTTAAAAACACGAACCTTATGCTTCATGTCCATGGCTTCCTGGAAGTCGGCATCGGTTTCAAGACGGCGCTGGGTTGGCATGTCATGTACTCCTTTAATTATAATCGATCGATACGTTCATCATAATACGTGTTTCTGTAGATGGGCAAGTCAGATGAATGTGCAAGCATATAAAAAACAAAAAAAAGTCCCGCTCTCCAGGGGGAGGGGAGCAGGACCGATAATACTATTAATTTTTTCTACTTTTTAATAATTAGGCTGTTTTGTGCGTATGGTTTATCGTTGGTGTATCTTTAGGCTGGCTGCCTTTATTGCGAGTGAACAATCCGCGGAGGTAAGGCATTACCCAATGATCCAAACCGATTTTACCAGCGTTCGCACCAGCGACTACAAGGAAGATTTCCATCAGAACCAATTGAGCATTCGTGCTTACTGTTCCCGAGAAGAGGAACGCGAAGTTCATGACCATTGCCATCAGGGCTGCCAGTGTTGTGAAGCATCCAAGAATGAGGCCCAGACCTACAAGGAATTCACCCAGAGGGATAACGAAGTCGAACAGTCCTGCATTTGGTACTGCGAATTTCTCAAGGAAGGTTGCCCACCAAGCTTGAACGGCTGGATGATCACCTGTTGCTTTTTCTACAGCGCCTGCAAGGAAACCACCTGCCTCAAATCCGCCAGTCAGTTTGCCCCATCCGTGTGTCATCCAGTCGTAACCGATATACACCCGAAGTACTGTCAAAATCCACATTGCCACTTTGTTTTCTCTAAGCCATTGGTTGATGCTGAACATATAAACCACTCCTTCATGGAATCTAGTGTGTGTTGTTGTTTTTGTTTTTCTAAGTGATCACCTTTGATGTCTTTATTGTATAGTTCAAAAGTCATCTTGTTTGTGATTATTATCACAATCTAGTTCAAATTTTAAGTAAGGTTTGAGAAGTTCACATTTAGGACATATTTTTCATCCTGCCTCACGTTTCAAACGTAAAAGGAAGGGTAGAAAATGCTCTCCTTATCGAAGACAAATGGTGCTGTGTGTGATTAAATGGAAAGAAATACGTGAAATGGTCACCTACATAAGAGCAACTACAGCCTAGATTTCAGCCATATCGTTCAGGAGGTACATATATTGAAGCAATTGAAATGGAACAAAACAACGTCAGCGGCGTCGCTCCTTATTCTGGCCCTAAGTCTGGTCGCTTGCCAAAATAAGGAGATGGTCCAGGTCCCGAAGCCGGAGTCCGTTCCTACACCTGTACAGGAGGAACAAGTAACGGAAGAACCTGCCACGTCGCTCTACACAGCACCACTGACGGGTCTGCCTGTTGATGCAGCAATTACGCGTCGTCCACTGGCTGTAATGATTAACAATGCTCCTGCAGCGCGGCCCCAATCAGGTCTGAGTGCGGCTGATATTATTATCGAAGTGCTCGCAGAGGGAGGCATTACCCGTTTTATTGCCATCTTCCAGAGTGAAGGCGGAGCAGAGACGGTTGGACCCGTGCGCAGTATCCGGCCGTATTTGATCGAACTTGGTGAGAGCTATGATGGTGTATTGGTACATGCGGGTGGCAGCCCTGATGCGTATTCCATTTTGCAAAAGCAGCAGAAACAGCATATGGATGAGATATCGAATAGCGGCCCTTATTTCTGGCGTTCCTCGGATCGTAAAGCACCTCACAATCTGTACACGTCGGCGGACAAGCTAAGAGAAGGCGCAGATACCAAAGGCTATAGTCACGACTTCAAGTCCCCTGTGTATACGTATAACGAAGAAGGTGCGACATCTGCCGGAGAGTTGGCCAAGCAGTTTGAGCTTCATTATTTATTGGAGAGTTACCGGGTTACGTATGATTACGATGAAGTTAGTGGACGATATATGAGATTGGTGAACGGAAAGGCTGATCAGGATCTGGATAATGGCATTCAGATTGGAGCCGCCAACATTATTGTAGCCGGAGCGGATCACAAGGTGCTCGACAACGTGGGCAGACTGTCGGTTAATCTGGAGCAGGGTGGGGAAGCCATGTTGTTTCAGAAAGGTAAAATGGTTCGAGGACAGTGGGTCAAGAAACCGGGTGATATTATTCGATTTGTACAAAATGGGACTGAAGTTGCTCTTGTTCCTGGCAAGACTTTTATCAGTATCGTTCCGAATCAGCCTGACTTTGCAGGGCATGTCAAAATTCAAAATTAATCCAATTTGAAGAGAAATGTAAACGCAGTGTAAAATTTCATCATCATTTTTCCAGCCATTCCAAATAATTAAGATTCATTTCAGATTTATGTGATAAGAATATAAAAAAGGATCATGCCTTATGTACAAACCGTGAAACATTTATGATAAGATATCAAAGGTTGTCATTTCATGTTTCATCGGTTATCGGCAATTTCTCGTAAAGGGGATAGAGCTATGAAGCTTAAGAAGAAGAAGGATATATTTTTTGAGACACTAGAGAACATGGCAGATACGGTCGTGCAAGCGGCAGATTATTTCTCCCAACATGTTTCCAACCTTCAGGATGTGACTCTTTTTGCCAATGAAATGAAGAAGTACGAGTCCCAATGTGATGACTATGTACACACGATCATTACGGAACTCAACAAAACATTTATCACGCCGATCGAACGCGATGATATTATGGAGCTGACAACGACACTTGATGACGTATTGGACGGACTAGAAGCAACGGCTTCCCGTTTCTATATGTACCAACTGACTGACCCGGACGAATATATCGTTCAATTCGCTGAAATTTTGCGCCAATCGGCTTACGAAATTCAGAAGGCCATTCATTTGCTGTCTCAGAAAAAATTGCTGGCGATTCGCGAGTACACCATTCGTCTGAACGATCTGGAAAACCAGGGAGACGAAGTGCTACGTAACTGTATCAAGAACCTTTTCGCTACCGTGCCTGATCCGATTGAATTGATCAAACGCAAGGAAATTTACGAACGTCTTGAGACGACAACGGATGCTTGTGAACACGTAGCGAATGTGCTCGAATCCATCATCATGCGTAATTCTTAAGGAGCCAGAGAATAATGGAAACAACGATTTGGGTATTGGGTATAGTCGTCTTCCTTGCACTGGCGTTTGACTTCATCAACGGATTCCACGACACGGCGAATGCCATTGCAACTTCGGTCTCGACACGGGCACTGACCCCACGCCGGGCGATCCTTATGGCTGCCGTGATGAACTTTGTCGGTGCCATGATGTTTACTGGAGTAGCGAAGACGATTGGGGGAAGTGTAACAGACCCCACCACGCTGGATAACGGGATCGAGGTCGTCATAGTCACCTTGATCGCCGCGATCATCTGGAATCTCGTTACATGGTGGTTCGGCATTCCTTCTTCATCCTCGCATGCACTGATTGGCGCTCTTGCTGGAGCTGTACTTGTTGGCGCAGGAGCTGATAAAGTCAAATGGAGTGGATTTATTGACATCGTCGGAGGATTGTTATTATCTCCTCTGATCGCATTTGCCATCGGTTATGTGGTCATGACCATTCTCAAATATATTTTTGCCAAACGCAGTCCGCATAATGTGAACAAAGGTTTCCGTACGGTACAGATTTTCACAGCAGCGCTCCAGGCGTTTACTCACGGTACCAATGATGCGCAGAAGGCAATGGGGATCATTACTTTTGCATTGGTCGCAGCAGGCGTACAGGACCATCTGGATGTTCCGTTGTGGGTTAAAATCTCCGCGGCAACAGCGATGGCGCTCGGTACTTCCATCGGTGGTTGGAAAATCATCAAAACGATGGGAACCAAAATTTTTAAAATTGAACCGATTAACGGGTTTGCAGCTGATCTGTCAGCCGCGTCTGTTATTTTCACGGCAACGTTGCTCCACCTGCCGGTGAGTACAACTCACGCAATCACATCTGCCATTCTGGGTGTAGGTTCCGCGAAGCGTTTCTCAGCCGTCAAATGGGGACTTGCTGGACGTATCATTATTACGTGGTTTATTACGATTCCGATTACCGGGGCGCTGGCAGGATTGTTGTACTGGATCATTTTCTAATTAGAAGAAGTATTCAGGAACTAGTTCGGTGGTTCAGACAAACTGTTCATAACTGTGTGAATATCGGGATATGTGGACAATTATACAATCAAAATGAAGAGACGCCTGTGCATGAACGTGTGGACAGGCTGGATATGTGGATAGCCATCCGTGGAATGATAAACCAAAAGAAGATATTCCTGTGGATACAGGAAACTGTGGATAGGGAAATGAGAGAAGGGGCTGTCTCAAAAGCCCTTAAAAAGCGTATCAGCAAAAAAGAAATAACACTCCTACGTTCGAAAAAGGACAAAG
>NZ_JAROCD010000025.1:0-52322 GCF_030433635.1 Paenibacillus vandeheii | reverse complement strand
TTGTTTCAAACTTTCGCGTTCATTCTGCAAGCAGAATGTTTACTCACTCGTTGTTCAGTTTTCAAAGATCAAACTTGATAATTTTCTCGCTTTTTCGTCACCATTTTCTCTCAGCGGCGACTTTTATAATATACCATACTTCATTTGTTTCAGTCAAGCTTTTTTTGAAATTCTTTTTTCAAGTTCTTAGCGAACTCAATCATTTCGTCAAAAGCATTTAACCAATCAAGCAAAGCAACGAGATATAATGTACCATATAAACATCTTGAGAGTCAACTACCCAAACAAAGAAATTTTCAAACCCAACAATAATCCCACACCCGGCAATCCTAGAATGCTTACAGTACCTATTGTAGCAGGGTTCAATGGAATGTAGGTGCCGGTGATCCAACCTGAATAATTAACGACATATATCCCCACCGCAGCGAATACCAAATGTATTCCGAATGATGTAAAGAAGGATAGCCCAATCCGTTTTCTAAACAAGATGATAGCCAACCCTAGTAACGACACAATAAGCACACTTCCTAATATAAGACTCTTCATATTCAGCACCCCCAAATTTTAATATGATACCTTCACCTACATTCCCATCCCTCGATCACCTATAACCGCCCTCTTGACCCCCATACGCTTAGCCCGCTTTAAATGGATCTGATATTTACGCTCTGCAGCTTCCAATACATAGATCGCATAATCAATTTCGTCCTCCCCTTGCGCCTCTTCAAACTGCCTGACCGCCCGTTCCCACTCCGCCTTGGCTTTCTGAATATCGGAATAGATCTGGTCCTCTTCCATCTCCTTCAGCAATCTTTCACGCTTCTCCACCGATCTTCTTACATTTCGCCATATCAACATAAGCCCTCCCCCTCCTGATCAGCACAGCATATTCTCATACATATCAGGGAAAGGACAAACTTAGAACTGAGCCAAATAATTTAATGAATAGTTAATATGATGTCAACGCAATTCTTTGAATTCATATCCATACAACAGTAGAAGTGAGAGAGTTCACAGATCCCAACGTTAAAATAAGTATTAGAACAAAAAAAGAGAGCCTAAAGGGCTCTCTAAGTTATCCAACTCATCTATTCTTTTGTTTAGGAAATTAAATCATTTTAAGTACATACTCTCATCAAGCAGCACGTACAGCTATCTCATTTCCCTGCGCCCTTCCAGCGCCTTCGAAAGAGTCACTTCATCCGCATACTCCAAGTCGCCCCCAACAGGCAATCCATGGGCAATCCGAGTCACCGATATCTCAAACGGACGGACAAGACGGGAAATATACATTGCCGTTGCCTCACCTTCGATATTCGGATTTGTAGCCAGAATCAGTTCTTTAATCCGTTCATCACTTAAACGAATCAAAAGTTCCTTCAGACGGATATCATCCGGACCTATCCCCTCCATAGGAGAGATCGCACCCTGCAGCACATGATAGTATCCGTCAAATTCCTTGGTACGCTCCATAGCCACCAAATCTTTGGAATCCTGGACTACACAGATTACCGAGACATCTCTGGATTTATCCTGACAGATCCGACAAGGATCAGTATCCGTAATATTACAGCACACCGAACAGTAATGAAGATTCCGCTTCACACTGACGAGTGCTTTGGCAAAATCAATAACGTCATCTTCCTTCATGTTAAGCACATGAAAAGCTAGTCGCGCGGCCGTCTTGGGACCAACACCCGGCAAACGGGTAAAGGCGTCAATCAGCTTTGCTATCGGTTCGGGATAATACAATCGATCGCGTCTCCTTTGATAGGATCAATTTAAATTAAAATAATCCCGGAATTTTCATGCCACCTGTGAATTTACCCATATCCTGGTTCGCAATTTCATCAGCTTTGGTCATTGCGTCATTAACTGCTGTCATAACCAGATCCTGCAGCATCTCAACATCTTCTGGATCAACCGCCTCTGGCTTGATTGTGATTGCCAGCAATTTTTTATGTCCGTTAACTTCAGCAGTTACAACACCGCCACCAGAAGTACCTTGGACTGTTTTGTCCGCCAGCTCCTCCTGTGCCTTCAGCATTTGCTCCTGCATTTTCTTCACTTGTTTCATCATTTGGTTCATGTTGTTCATGATTATTCATCTCCTTTGGTATAGTTATCGCGCCAGGCGCATGTATATCTATTCTTTGATCACTACAAGGTCCTCACCAAAGAGCTGGATGGCTTCATCAATCCAAGGCTGCTTGCTGCCTGAACCGCCGTCTTCATGCTCAGGTTCAAGCTTAAAGTCCTCCTTTGGCGTTTCAGTAGCTCCTTCCATCGCTCCGGTCCAATCTTTGAGCATCATCGTCACAAGACGCGCTGAACGTCCAAGCTGTTCAGACAGCACCCGTTCGATCACTTCGCGATTAGCCTGCTTCTCCGTAGTTTCACGGTGGATGTTGTTCTTAAATGCCACCAGAACATTGTCTTCCAGCAGGGATACCGGTTCACCATCCATAAACCAGGCGTGAACGGTTACTTTCTCTTCTTTTACGCGCTGCAGGATCTGCCCCCACTTCTTGCTGACCTCCACAAACTCAGGAGATCCCTTACGCGCAACATACTGATCGAGCTGTGCAGGTAGCTTCGCCGGCGAATTGCCTCTCGAGACCGGAGCTCTTGTTGCTGGACGTGAAGGAGCATTTGATGCAGCCTCTCCCCCAGACAAACCACCCTTAAGCGCACGATCCAGCTTTTTCTCCAGTTCAGCAAGCTGTTGCTTCAATCGGTTGATCTCCCCACCATCCACTGGCGAGGATACGGCAGGAGCCGTACCAACCGAACCTGACACCTGACCCGATGTCGCCCCTTGTGCCGGAATGCTGCACAGTTTAAGGAGAGCTACTTCAAACAATGTCTGCGGTTGTACTGCATATTTCATTTCGCTCTGGTACCGGTTAAGGGTATCAATCATCTGAAACAGCTGTTCCTTGGTGAATGATTCCGCCATATCACGGAAAGACTCGGGATTAAGCACCCGATCCGTCAGTTTATCTGCATCCGGCACCATCTTAATCATAAGCAAATCACGGAAATAATAAAGTAAATTCTCCATGCACTTGTCCGCACTCTTGCCTTCATGCATAAACCCTTCGATCATTTGCAAGATATGACCTACATCACCCTTGAGGAGAGAAGTAGCCAGCTTTGCAAACTGTTCAGAAGGAATGCCTCCGGTCATATCCATAACCTGCTGATAGGTCACCCTTCCATCTGTAAAGGAAGAGATCTGATCCAAGACACTGAGTGCATCCCTCATCCCTCCGTCAGACAGGCGGGCGATATACTGGAGTGCGTCCTGATCTGCTTCCATGCCTTCCTGTTCGCAAATCAGCGTAAGTCGTGCTGTCTGTTCTTCCAGGGATACCCGGCGAAAATCAAATCGCTGACAGCGAGAAATAATCGTTGCCGGAAGACGATGAGGTTCTGTTGTTGCCAAAATAAACATCACATGTGGCGGAGGCTCTTCCAATGTTTTGAGCAGCGCATTGAATGCCTCTGTCGTCAGCATGTGCACTTCGTCAATAATATACACTTTCTGCCGGACTTCAGTCGGGGCGTATTTCACCTTTTCCCGAAGATCGCGGATTTCTTCAACGCCACGGTTGGATGCGGCATCAATTTCCTGCACATCCATCACAGCGCCAGTCGTAATCCTGCGGCAAGCTTCACACTCGTTACAAGGCTCAGGCGCAGGCCCGCGTTCGCAGTTTACAGCTTTGGCCAAAATTTTGGCCGCACTTGTCTTCCCTGTTCCTCTGGGCCCGCTAAACAAGTAGGCATGGGAAGTCCGCTGTTCACGAATCGCGTTCTGCAAGGTCTGAATAATATGCTGTTGTCCCACCATATCTTGAAACGACTGGGGACGCCAAGCCCGGTATAACGCGATATGCTCCATGATGCGTTACCTTCCTTCCACTTCGCATTCGAGTCCTTTGTCGTTCCCCCATTATACTATATTCCAGGGTGAATCCAAACTTTATCTGACTCATCATGCTTGGTTTTTTTAGACATATCAAAAAGACCTCTGCATACATACAACTGCAAAGGTCTCTACATTTAAATGGTAAGCCGTGCACCTGCTATCGATATTTGCGATCCAAGCGGCACCCCTTAACAACAGCTCGGGCTAGGCGACCCTCCGGCACAAGAGTGATCTCACTTATGGCTGCTTCCTTCCGGACCTGACCAGGTTCATGAGTACTCATTGCGGAGGACCCAACCGTCAACACCACGTTAAGGGACCAAACCTCACATCGACAAAACCTCTAGCAGGAATTCAACCTCGCTGTAGCGGATTGCGAGTTACAGGGCACCGCTACCTCCCCATCTAGCACGGTAAGAAATAGTATAACGTAAGGTTGTCTAAATTGCAACCAGAGCGAACAGGGTAGCAATACAATCACATAAAAACATATAAAAACCCCTGCCGGAACGGCAGAGGTGATTTGGATGTAATAGTCAGACAATCCCCGGGGAATTGCTGAATTAGATTCCGTATTTTTTCTTGAAACGATCAACACGGCCGCCAGCATCGATAAACTTCTGTTTACCGGTGAAGAACGGGTGGCACGCGGAGCAAATCTCTACACGAAGTCCGTCTTTAACCGAACCTGTTTCAAAAGTATTCCCGCAAGCGCAAGATACTTGACCAATCGTGTATTTAGGATGAATTGCTGCTTTCATTACCTTTCACCTCTTTCCGCCCTGAGCCTCAAGCGGACCCAGAGTAAATGGCACAACATCGAAGATTATAACACGGCCTAATGCCAGTTGCAATCCATTATTGTCAAGAGGTAATCAGGCGTTTGGGACGTGCCATTCCGGCTGGCGGAACGTGCGTATAGGAGCCGATAACGACATCAGGCAGCTCTTCCTCAAAAATCTCAAGCATTTGCTTCATACCCAAAATATCACCTTGAGCTGGAGGAATCAATTCCAGATAGCTCTCCGGGTCAATATTGAGGTTACGCATTTGAATAAGACGCAAATCGGTTCTGCGAGCAAATTCAATCATCGCTTCAATCTCTTCCTCACGATCCGTTACTCCCGGGAAGATCAAATAGTTGATCGACGTATATACACCCTGGGAAGCAGCGTATTTCATCGATTTTTCTACATTGGCCAGTGTATATCCACGAGGTTTGTAGTAAGCATTATAGTGGTCATCCAGTGCACTGATTGTACTTACACGCATTAGATCAAGCCCTGCATCAACAATACCTCTCATGTGATCGCTCAAACCGGCATTGGTGTTAATGTTGATGTATCCCATGTCGGTTATGGAGCGCACTTCACGGATGGCTTCAATAATCAATTTGGCTTGCGTGGAAGGCTCGCCTTCGCAACCCTGACCAAAGCTGATAATCGATTCCGGCGTCTTTAAGTGCTCCAGCATCACTTCAACGATTTCGTCTACACGTGGACGGAAATTCATCCGGGTCTGCGGGGAAACGAAGCCACTATCATCCGGTTGTTCCGAAATACAGCCGAAACAGCCTGCGTTACAGGAATAAGATACCGGAACGCCACCTTCCCAACGATTCAGGAAGGTATTGGACGAAGTCAGACATTCATACCCGAGCGCACAATTGGACAAATGGGTATAGAGTCGGTTTTCGGGATATTGCTTCGTTAAACGTTTAACACCCGCACGTACATCATCCCGATCACAGTTCAGCGGATTCCATTGATCTGGATGATCCGACATCCGGGCAGTGACGTAAAACTCACCATCTTTCCACACGACAGCCGAGTAACCGAACAAAGGAAGTTTGTACTCCTTATCCGTCTTTACATACCCTGGCAGACACAACCGAGTGAATCCTTGCGGAAGCAGAGCCCCAACCGCCTGTGTGTCATTAGGCATTGGCAGCATCTCGCCAGTATCCGGGTCCATACCAATCGGACGTGTACTCGGCAATCCAACCAATGTTGCACCTTCCGGCAGAGGAATCAACTCATCTTCCATAATTTCGACGATCATATCTCCACTGCGGGCAAGCCCGTACAGGGAAGGATGATCAAATACATTACCTTTTTCATCTGCGTATACTAAATACATGATGTTCTCCTCACATCTAATAGGTTAAAGCCAAACGACGAGTATATTGTGAATCCAGCAGCAACGCTGCACCATTTGAGTTAAATCAACGACGTAATTCTAGGTAGTTGTACCAGACGCCGCAGTCTGTCTTGGCGAGCGCCGAGTCGTAGTCGATCCGGAGTTGCTGGTCGGACTGTTGCCAGCTGTATCAAATGCCGCCAAGAACTCAGCATTCGTTTTGCTATTACGCAGTTTCTTCAAGAAGCCTTCGACAAAGTCGTGGGAATCGTTCATGTTTTTACGGATCGCCCAGATTGTATCAAGCTCTTCCTTGCTCAGCAACACTTCTTCGCGACGTGTACCGGAACGACGAATATCGATAGCCGGGAAAATACGGCGCTCTGCCAGCTTGCGATCCAGATGAAGCTCCATATTACCCGTACCTTTAAATTCTTCATAAATGATATCATCCATACGTGATCCCGTATCAATTAATGCTGTAGCCAGGATCGTCAGGCTTCCACCCTCTTCTACATTCCGTGCAGAACCGAAGAAACGTTTCGGGCGATGGAATGCTGCCGGGTCAATACCTCCACTAAGTGTCCGTCCGGACGGTGGAATGACCAAGTTGTATGCACGAGCAAGACGCGTAATGCTATCCAGCAAAATAACGACATCTTTTTTCGCTTCAACCAGACGCAGCGCACGTTCAAGCACCAATTCCGCAACCTTGATATGGTTCTCTGGCAGCTCATCGAATGTAGAAGCCACAACTTCCCCTTTAACCGAACGGGACATATCCGTAACTTCTTCCGGACGTTCATCAATCAACAGGACAAACAGTTCAATTTCTGGGTTGTTGGTTGAGATGCTGTTGGCAATTTCTTTGAGGAGAAGTGTTTTACCCGCTTTGGGAGGTGCTACGATCAATCCGCGCTGTCCGAGTCCTACCGGGGCGAGCACATCCATAATGCGTGTGGACAAATGGCTGGGGGATGTTTCGAGAACCAGTTTCTTCTGCGGGTACAATGGGGTTAATGCCGGGAAGTGAAGTCTTTCCGCAGCCGCCGATGGATTCTCACCATTAACAGCGTTGACTTGCAGCAAACCGAAGTATCGCTCGTTTTCTTTAGGTGTTCTACACTTACCTGATACGAGGTCACCTGTTCTTAGGTCAAACTTGCGAATCTGTGAGGCTGAGATGTAGATGTCTTCCGTACTTGGCAGGTAATTGATCGGACGAAGGAATCCGTAGCCTTCAGGTAAAATTTCGAGCACACCTTGCATGAACATCAATCCGCTCTGTTCAGCCTGTGCACGTAATATGGCGAAGATCAATTCTTTCTTTTTCAATGTGCCGTAGTAAGGAATTTGATATTTTTTGGCCAGTTTGTAGAGGTCCGTTAGTTTCATTTCTTCCAAATCGGAAATTTGTAGATCCATATAATAACCACCTATTCAATTAATAAGTCCGTGAAATGGATAGTTTCGCTTGATGTTCCGGCTATAAGAGCAGCATCGTTCTGCAATTCTCTTCTGTCCATTGTACGGAATGTAACCGTTATAATGCAAATACTTGTCTTTGAGTGTAAGTTTCCGGGCGGGATGGCCAGCTTTCGGCAAGATCCGCTAGTGAGTGAACACGAATACATGAGGCGTTCGATCCGGGCAGACCGGCTATGGAGCGCAGTTCAAACAAAACCGGGGTTTGGGGAAAAGGAAATGATGTTCTTACAGCCATATGAAGTCTGACTCAAAAAAAGACCCTCCGGTAAAGGAAACTGGAACATTTCGTCTTATCCCGGAGAGACTGAGAACTCTATTAAAACAGGTTTGCCCAATTACTGAAAGGATATGCAGTTCTGTAAAAATAATCACTTTAATGCCGTAAAACTCGCCATTCAATACGGAATTAATCCGTTTCTCGCCACACATCCGCACCTAGCAGACGCAGGTTGGTTACTAGATGATCGTACCCACGATCGATAAACTCAACGCCCGTCACTTCGGTCACACCTTCACTGACGGTGAGACCTGCGATCACCAGCGCTGCACCAGCGCGAAGATCAGATGCTTTTACCTTGGCCGCATTCAAAGCACTGCCTTCAATAATAGCTGAGCGCCCTTCGACACGGATCTTTGCGCCCATGCGTACCAATTCAGGAACGTGCTTAAATCGGTTGCTATATACAAAGTCGCTCAGGACACTCACACCCGCTGCCTGTGTCAACACACTGGTCATCGGGGACTGCAAATCCGTCGGAAAACCTGGATAGACAAGCGCCTTAACGTCTACATGATTGTAGCTCGGTTTGCCAATGACACGAATACTTTCGTCAAGTTCTTCAATGCCAACGCCCATTTCCAACAACTTTGCCGTTAAAGCCTCCAGATGTTTGGGAATCACATTGTCAATCAGAACGTCGCCACGCGTCGCAGCCGCAGCGATCATATACGTGCCCGCTTGTATCCGGTCTGGAATGATGGAATGACGGCAACCCTTAAGCTCCGACACACCTTCAATACGGATCGTTTCGGTACCGGCACCCTTGATGCTGGCACCCATTGAATTCAAAAGTGTTGCTACATCTATAATCTCAGGCTCTTTAGCCGCGTTTTCGATAATTGTAGAGCCTTTGGCACGAGTAGCCGCCAGCATGATGTTAATGGTTGCACCTACACTGCTTACATCCAGATAAATCTTTGCTCCGCGCAGCTCTTTGGCATGCAAATGAATGGAGCCATGTTCATTCGTTACGGTTGCGCCAAGCGCTTCAAACCCTTTGATATGCTGATCAATCGGACGAGGCTCGAAGTTGCAGCCTCCTGGTAAACCAATAGTTGCTTCTTTAAAACGCCCAAGCAGTGCTCCCATCATATAATACGAAGCACGAAGCTTCTTCACGGGACCATTCGGCATCGGAATGGATTTGATATCGGAAGGATCGATCTTCATCTGACTGCCTTCCCAGTGTACACGAGCTCCGAGTTCCTCCAAAATTTCTGCATAAACCGCCACGTCACTCAAAAGCGGCAGGTTGTCCAGCACGACTTCTGACTCGGCAAGCAATGCTGCAGGAATAAGCGCGATGGCGCTGTTCTTGGCGCCGCTTATAGTTACAGTTCCCTGTAACGGACGTCCGCCACTAATCATTAATTTTTCCATAAAGCTTAATGTCCCCCTACGTGTTTTGCAGCCGGTTAACGGCAATACGTGCTGTTGGCTTTCGATGTAGAAATAAGGCGTGAAAATGGAAAGACACCGGCTAGGCGGTGTTCTTTCCACTTACACAGTATGGAACTGGTAAAGACAAATTACGCTTTGTTGTTGGAACCAAACTCGCGAATTTTACCTTTAACGGTTTCTTTGATTGCATCACGGCCTGGTACGATGAACGTACGTGGATCGTAAGCATCTGGTTTAGCTGCAAGCACTTCGCGAACCACTTTGGAGAACGAGATTTGGTTCTCAGTGTTCACATTGATTTTGGAAGTACCCAGGGAAATGGCTTTGTCGATATCATGTTTAGGGATACCTGTACCACCATGCAGTACCAGTGGAACGTTAACTGCATCGCGAACTTCTTCCATTTCTTTGAAGCCCAGGTTAGGCTCGCCATGGTAAGGACCGTGTACGGAACCAAGAGCTGGAGCCAATGTGTCGATACCTGTTTCTTTAACGATACGTACACACTCGTTCAGGTCAGCGTACATGATGCCACCGATAACGTCGTCTTCTTGTCCACCAACAGTACCTACTTCGGCTTCTACAGAAACACCTTTAGCGTGTGCATATTCAACAACTTTTTTAGTCATTTCGATGTTTTCATCGATGGAGTGGTGGGAACCGTCGATCATTACGGATGTAAATCCAGCATCGATCGCTTCTTTACACTTGTCAAAGCTGGAACCGTGGTCCAGGTGAATCGCAACTGGAACGGTGATTTTCATGTCGTGAATGAGTCCTTCTACCATTTTAACTACTGTGTAGAAACCGCTCATGTGACGAGCTGCGCCTTCGGATACGCCCAAGATTACTGGGGATTTCTCTTCTTCAGCAGCAGCAAGAATCGCTTGAGTCCACTCAAGGTTATTGATGTTGTATTGACCAACTGCATATTTTCCTTCGAGTGCTTTGTTCAACATGTCTGTCATGGATACTAATGGCATGGTTTCAATCCTCCTAGGGGTGTTGGGTTGTGTCTATGGTTTTTAGCCGAAATCACATACGGGCTTATTATACCACATCCCATGTCAAATACTAAACAAGCATTTGCAAAAATGCTGTGCTTTGCAGCACAGTTTTCATAGACACCGCATGATGACGTATCCATTTCCAATATTCCCCGGATACCAGACTGAAATACCCTTCATGCCCACTCACAGACTCTCAAAGCTTCACACGCAAAAAAATCCTGTATCCACAGGATTCAGCTGCACTTATTCGCAGCATCATTTCGAAGCTGCATATTGACTGCCACTCGCATTTCATCGATATCAAACGGTTTCGTAAAGTGCATGAGCGCTCCAAGATCGGTAGCTTCCTTGATCATGTCCAGCTCACCATAAGCCGTCATCATGATGACTTTGATGTCCGGATCAATTTCCTTAATATGTTTCAGAATTTCCAGGCCATCCATTCCAGGAATCTTCATATCAAGCAGTACAAGATCAGGCTTGTCATTATTTACTATCTCCAGGGCGATCTTCCCATTAGGCGCTTGGAACGTATTATATCCTTCGCTGCTGAACACTTCCATTAACAGGATTCGAATACCATTCTGGTCATCGACAATCAACACTTTTTTATTTTCCACTGATTAACCTCCTAGAATTAGGAAAGCATGTACGTCTGAATCTGGATAACAATCCCATAGTCGTCATGATAAGTATTCTACCTCCCCTATTGAAATCCTGCTTGCATCCCAAAATGCCAAAAACCATTTTCTCTTATCTCGACATATTAAAAAAGGATGTTCCGGCATCCTTATCGGTTGCCAAGAACATCCTTTTATTTATAGCTTAATAATCAGTGCTTATTTTCCAACGCTCTCCAGAGAAGCTTTTACAAACTCACGGAACAACGGCTGTGGACGGTTCGGACGGGAAGTGAATTCCGGGTGGAATTGTACTGACAGGAACCATGGGTGTCCCGGAAGCTCCACGATCTCAACCAGACGTCCATCCGGGGATGTACCCGAGATAACCAGACCGGCTTTTTCAATCGCTTCACGGTATTCATTGTTGAACTCGTACCGGTGACGGTGTCTCTCATAGACCAGTTCATCATCATAACAAGCCATTGCCAGGGAACCTTCCTGAAGCTTACAAGGATACAGACCCAGACGCATTGTACCACCCAGGTTTTCGATATCTTTTTGTTCAGGCAACAGGTCGATTACCGGGAACTCCGTAGCCGGATTGATCTCGGAGCTGTTCGCTCCAGTCAAACCAACGATGGAACGTGCATATTCAATAACAGACACCTGCATACCCAGGCAAATACCGAAGAACGGAATTTGTTTCTCACGGGCATAACGAATCGCAGATACCTTACCTTCGATACCCCGATCACCAAATCCGCCAGGTACCAGGATTCCGCCTACACCATGCAGCAGATCGCCTACATTCTCATCCGTGATATCTTCGGAGTGAATCCAGCGGATCTTCACATCAGCATTGGATGCAAATCCTGCATGAGACAAGGATTCAACAACACTTAAATAAGCATCATGCAAAGCTACATATTTACCTACAATGGCAATCTCCACTGTGTGCTGCAGCTTGTTGATCCGGTCAACCAGCCCTTCCCACTCGCTCATATCCGGTGCAGGAGTAGTCAGCTTCAGGTGGTTTACCACGATCTCGTCCAAACCTTCTTCACGCAGATTCAAGGGCACTTGGTACAATGTGTCTGCATCACGGCATTCCACCACGGCATTTTCATCAATGTCACAGAAGAGAGCGATCTTGGCTTTCATGTCTTTGGAAAGCTCATACTCTGTACGGCAAACAATAACGTTTGGCTGAATTCCGATGCTGCGCAATTCCTTCACACTGTGCTGAGTTGGTTTGGTTTTCACTTCACCAGCAGCCTTAATGTAAGGGATAAGTGTTACATGGATGTACATGACGTTGTCACGACCTACATCACTCTTGATTTGACGAATAGCTTCCAGGAAAGGCAAGCTCTCGATGTCACCCACCGTACCACCAATCTCCGTAATAACGACATCCGAACCCGCTTCACGTCCTGCGCGGAATACACGCTCTTTGATCTCGTTCGTGATATGTGGAATGACTTGTACCGTTCCGCCCAGATATTCCCCGCGCCGTTCTTTGCTGATGACGGAGGAGTATACTTTACCAGTCGTGACGTTGCTGTTTTTGGAGAGGTTGATGTCAATAAAACGTTCGTAGTGGCCAAGGTCCAGATCCGTTTCCGCGCCATCATCCGTTACAAACACCTCACCATGCTGATAAGGGCTCATTGTTCCCGGGTCGATATTGATGTATGGATCAAATTTTTGAATGGTTACCTTCAACCCTCGGTTTTTCAGCAATCTGCCCAGCGAGGCAGCCGTTATCCCTTTGCCCAGGGAGGACACAACTCCGCCCGTCACGAAAATATACTTTGTCACTATTATTACCCTCCTAATATAAGTACGGAATTCAGGCGATATATGGTATTATCGTAACCCGTTTCCCAGGTAATCATCGTTAAAAAGAGCAATGGCAGAAATTCCCTGCATCTGCGAACTGCTCTTTCATGCGAAGACCTTTTGTAAACAACGTTGCTCTACAGCGTAGAATGGTGCAAACCTTCCGGAAGCCATTATCCAGACCTGTCCCAAAAAGAGATCATTGTATCAATGAATTTGGTGATTTGGATATACAAAAACAGACCACGGATTGTTGGCCGGGAGCATCGGAATTCAAATCATTTTGCAAAATTCTGCCTCTAAAAATACAAAAAAAGTACTCCCGCAGGACACGGGGCACTTTTATAAAAAACATAAATATTTTGTCGCTCATTCATAAGCCCATGCAATAGTTTACCCGTTACCCCGTCTGCTGTCAAGGTTGACTATCCGGGGAAAACGGGTAAACTATCGATGTCAAAAATGACGGTTACTTATCGGAATCGTCGTCAAATTCAGCCTCGTCTTCAGACTCTTCTTCTTCGTCTTCATCGAGGTCTTCTTCTTCCAAATCGTCATCTTCAACCAGAACTTCTTCATCGCTATCTTCTTCGTCAAAGATGTCGTCTTCGTCATCATCATCGTCATCATCATCTTCGTCCTGATCATCATCAGAATTATCGAAGTCTTCGTCGCTGTTGTAGCTTTCTTCCTCTTCGCCGAAGTCCTCATCTTCCAGATCATCGTCTTCATCGTTGATAATGCGCGGACGCTTCGCACCCGTCATGGTATCTTCCGATCCAGCTACCGGATACCAGCGCTTCAAGCCCCACAGACTCGTACCGACGCAAGCAAAACGGCCATCGATATTAATCTCGGTATATAGCTGGGCGATAAACTCGTTGATTTCTTCATCAGTCATTCCGCGCTGTTTAGCTACCTCATTCATCAAATCACGGTAGTAATACGGCGTATTGGCCGCTTTCAGCACCATAAAGGCGAGGTCCACTAAAGGAATCTCTCTGACCTTTTCTTTATCAATTTTCAAATTGAGCGAGGTACTCACTGACAGACACTTCCTCTCACACATAATTCACTTTATATCCCTACGAACTGGAACGTTACGTATAACATATCCATTAACAAACCTAAGTAAAACCTATTTAGCGTTAAAAAGCAAGTTTTTATGTATGGATGTCTCATAATTCCAAGAAGCGACTTTTAAACGAGCAATATACAGACCGTAAGAGACATCTAACTGGCGGGCACATCATCTTTAGGTCAAAAATGGCGGCATCAACTAAAAAAGACGGAGTCCCCCTCCGCCTTCTGACTGTATACCCTTGAAGGATCGCTCCTCACCAGGGTCCCCGCAAGAGCCCTCTAGCCCTCTATCCATCATATGTCCCTGCGCCCGTTTTGACACGAAGAGAATGTGTTTTTGTAAAAAAAGGGCAGGTTCCCCATGCGGCGGGATGAACGCATTCATAGAATACCTCAGCATGTTCATCCCGAAGGGGGCTGCCCATTATGGACTATACTGGTTTTCTACATCAATTGGTTGAAGGAATACAACGTCCCGAACCAGAACAGGGGCGGCGATACCTGATCCGGTTCGCCAAACCGAAGCAATATGAAGCCTGCCTCGTAGAACTGTCGCGGATGAGGAATGAATTTACTGATCTTGGTGCGGTCCGCTCCTCCCGGCTGGCCCGCTCCATTATCGCCCCGGTGCATAACCCAGAAGAATTATACCGCTACAGCGATGACATTACGGTAGAAGAAGATGCGTCCATTTCATTACATGCCACCGCGCTACACAGTAAACCGAGCAGCGTTCAGGGCATACCTTGGGGCGTAAAACAGATTCGCGCTCCCAAAGTATGGTCCGATTCCACAGGACACCGGATAAAAATCGGTGTAATTGACACAGGTGCCGATTATCAGCACCCGGATCTTCGCTATTCGCTTGCACGCGGAATCAATCTGTTAAATCGCAGTATGCTTCCTCATGATGATAACGGTCATGGCACCCATATTGCCGGAACCATTGCCGCAGCTAATAGTACGGCAGGCATGATCGGTGTAGCTCCTCGCTCGCTGATCTATCCGGTGAAGGCATTCGACCATAATGGTTCGGCCTTCGTGTCAGACATCGTGCTTGGCATTGACTGGTGTGTTCGCAACCGGGTCGATATTATCAATATGAGCTTCGGCATGAAAACGCGCAGCAAAGCATTACTTGATGTCGTGAACCGTGCGTATCAGGCCGGAATTGTCATTGTCGCTTCGTCAGGAAATGACGGCAAACGCCGCAGCATTGATTATCCGGCACGTTATCAGCAAACGATATCGGTCGGTGCAACCGACAAAAACCGGCGGATTGCCTCGTTCAGTAACCGAGGCGCATTCGTCGATGTATATGCGCCAGGGGACAAAATCGTCTCCTCCTGGGTGCAAGGCAAGCACCATGAGATGAGCGGCACCTCCATGGCGACGTCGCACGTCAGTGGCGCCATAGCGCTCCTGCTTGCAAAGCATCCCGGCCTGTCGCCAGCCGAGATCAAAACGCTCGTGAAGCGCTCGACCGTTCCGCTGCGCGCACGCAAGACCTCCACCGCGAAGAGCAAAATACGCGGTGGCGAGATTGACGCCCTCAAGCTAATGCAGGAGGGCGGAGGGTAAGGAGTGCCTCTGGCCTGTAACCATGGCCGCGGGCACAGCAAAAAGTCTCCATGTCCACGCTGCATTGCAGGCGTGGTGCATGGAGACTTTTTGCCAAAGCCATAGGGCGGCTGAGCACCGCCAAGGCTTGAATTACATTTTGTCCGGTGCGGATACGCCCACCAGACGAAGCGCTGTTGCGATGACGGTGCGTACAGCACCGATCAGCGCCAGACGCGCCTGGGTTTGTCCCGCGTCTTCAGTAATGACGCGCTCTGCACGATAGTAACTGTGGAACATGGATGCCAGTTCATATACATAACGAACAATACGATGCGGTGCATATCCCGTAGCCGCAGTCGCGATTTCCTCAGGCAGTTCACCCATTTTGCGAAGAAGGTCATATTCATGTTCCGTTGTCAGCTTCGAAAGGTCGATCTGTGCCAGTGGCAACAGCTCAATGCCCTGCTCTTCTGCCTGACGATACACGCTGCATACCCGAGCATGAGCGTATTGTACATAGAATACCGGATTTTCATTAGACGTCGAAATTGCGAGGTCCATGTCGAAGTCCAGATGAGAATCCATGCTGCGCATGGTGAAGAAGTAACGAATGGCATCGATGCCTACTTCGTCCATCAGATCTTCCATCGTTACTGCCTTGCCTGTACGCTTGGACATCTTCACTTTCTCGCCGTTCTGGAACAAGCTCACCATCTGTGCAATCAACACGACCAATTTCTCCGGATCGTTGCCCAGTGCTTGCATAGCCGCTTTCATCCGTGGAATATAGCCGTGGTGGTCCGCTCCCCAGATGTTAATCATGGTGTCATATCCACGCGCATATTTATCACGGTGATAAGCAATGTCTGGCGTAAGGTACGTGTACGTACCGTCATTTTTAATCAAAACGCGCTCTTTGTCGTCACCATACTGCATGGTTTTCAACCAAGTTGCTCCGTCTTGCTCATAGATTTCATTACGATCACGCAATTCGTCAAGCACACGCAGCACTTCTCCGTTATCATACAGTGAAGTTTCGCTGAACCAGATGTCGAAATTGACACGGAAGCGATTCAAGTCACGTTTGATCTTGTCCAGCTCTTTCTCCAAACCGAAGTCACGGAAATAGGCAGCACGGTCACCCGGATGCATGGACAGCAAAGAATCGCCCTTCTCGGCTACCAGCTCCTTGGCAAATCCTTTGATATCCTCACCGTGATAACCGTCTTCCGGCATCTCTGCATCTTGGCCCAGTTCTTGCAAATATCTAGCTTCAATGGAGCGCGACAGGTTAAATACCTGGTTACCGGCATCATTAATGTAGTATTCACGTGTTACATCATACCCGGCATAGTCGAGGATGTTACAAAGCGCATCACCCACAGCCGCTCCACGCGCATGGCCCAGATGCAGGCTGCCTGTCGGGTTCGCACTGACAAACTCCATCTCGACCTTGCGCCCTTCACCCACATTGATTCTTCCATAATTCTCACCCTGCTCATGTACAAGCCCCAGCACAGGATAGAGATAGCTCTTGTCCAATTTGAAGTTAATGAATCCTGGTCCGGCAATTTCCGCCTTCTCGATTCCAGCTTCAGTCAGATTGAGATTGGCAATAATCTCTTCCGCAATCTGGCGTGGATTACGCTTGGCAATCTTGGTCAGTTGCATAGCGGCATTGGTCGCCAAATCGCCGTGTGTTTTCTCGCGTGGTACTTCAAGGGTAATGGTCGGCAGGTCCTCCTGCGCAACAATGCCAGCAGTCACAATGGCATTGCCGATGGCTGTACTTACCCGTTCGTTAATCGTATCTAATGGATTACGTGTCATGAAATTGGTTCCTCCTGTATATGCAAACTAATCGCGAAATGTCCGGATTCTTCGTCAAAGCGGTAAAAGTCGTAGCTCCACGCTGCGCGTGCGCTCAATCCCTGAATGGAAAGTTCCAGCTCCTGTGTATGCGTGGACAAGGCAAACGACATATACGGCGAGCGGTAAAAACCAGGGAGCTTGCGGTTTAGTTCAAACGTTTGCTCCGATTCCACCTCGCCATGACGTATAATCTTGATGGATTGTCCGCCCAGCTTCAATGTTGTTCGGGTAATACCGCCCTCGGGTCCGGTCTGTGGTTCTTCATACCGTACATAGAGCACAGATCCTTTCAACACGGCTTCACCCTGCATTTCCTGCAGTACATCTTCACCTTCATAACGGCTGTGCAGCCGGATCTGAACCGGTCGCATGTTCGACATGAATGTTAACCTCCATTATATTCGAGGCGACGCAAAATCAGGCACGGCCGGTGAGAACAGCCCTTCCTGTATTGTTGTGCCGCTATACGCGCTCATATTCCCGGATAGCTCGCTATCCTACACTCTACTGTATAACTATATCCAGTTCACCCGCTCAATTCAAATCCAAATTCAGAGTTTTTGCCCATCAGCGCCAAAAAAAGCAGAGCCACACCTGTAAAGTGCAGCTCTGCCTTGCTTCATTAATAAAGAAATACGTTCTGGATCAGGTCCATCGCGGCTCATAAGGAAACGGACAGGTCGACTCTACCAGCTTGGCGCGCACCTGTACGAGACAGCCACAATAGCGGCAGGTCGTACCGTATTGTAACCCTGGACAATTGGAGCAAATGGATAAACGCCGTTCATACTCGGCATCCTCGACTGTCGGACGCGAGCGTGAGGCCAGCTCCACCAGCCGCGCCATTTTGGCTTCACTGATTTTAACATCGTATTGATCATTACATCCCTTGCATGGTTGCTGCTTTCCGATAGGTCCACCTGTCACAGATGCTTCCATTTGATCAGCCCTTTACAGCGACTACTCCAACAGAGGCCGGAGGCAGCACAAAACGCAGTTTGTTATTTTCGAGTGTAATACCCTTCCATTCCGCAGGCTGAACCCGAGCCGGCTGTTCAAATGTGTTGAACGCACCATAATCTGCATGATGTAGAACCTGTCCCGATACAGAAGCAGCATCCGTTGATTCGATGTGACAGACCACTTCAAGCTCATCCGTATGACTAAGGTTACACGCTGTCACATGAATAATTCCATCATTGCTGCGAGAAGCCGACAAACTTAGTTGAGGGATGGTCTCGTCCCCAAATGTATATCCAGGACTCTCATAGTTCAGCTCCAATCGCTGTGCGTCCATATGCACCTGATACATATCGAACACATGATATGTAGGCGTAAGCAGCATCTTATCTCCTTCAGTCAGAACGAGCGACTGGAGAACATTAACGATCTGTGCCAGATTGGCCATCTGTACTCTTTTATTGTGTGCGTTAAAAATATTAAGGTTAATTCCGGCAAGTACGGCATCGCGCATCGTATTTTGCTGGTACAGAAATCCCGGATTCGTACCCGGTTCAACGTTATACCACGTTCCCCACTCGTCCACGATAATACCGACTCTGCCCTCAGGGTCGTATTTATCCATAATCTCGGAGTGCTTCACAAGTAACTCTTCCATATATAGCGTCTTTTTCAACGTTGTGAACCATTCGGCTTCTCCAAATCCTGTAGCCTCACCTTTATCCGCCCACTCACCTGTTGGAATGGTGTAATAATGGAGGCTAATTCCATCCATAAAACGACCGGCCTCCCGCATTAATACTTCCATCCAGTCGTAGTTGTGGTCGTTGGGGCCACAAGCGATTTTATAAATTTTATTTCCGGAATAATTACGTACATATGTCGCGTAACGACGGTACTCATCTGCGTAGTATTCAGGACGCATATTACCACCGCAACCCCAGTTCTCGTTCCCGACACCAAAATATTTCAGCTTCCATGGCTCTTCACGGCCGTTGCTCTTCCGCCAGTTCGCCATCGGTGATTCTCCATCAAACGTGATGTACTCCACCCATTCCTGCATCTCCTGCACCGTACCACTTCCCAGATTGCCACTGATATACGGCTCTGTACCGAGCAGCTCACACAATCTCAGAAACTCATGCGTACCAAAATGATTGTTCTCTTCTACCCCGCCCCAGTGTGTGTTGATCATGCGGGTGCGCTCACTTTTTGGACCTACGCCATCTTTCCAATGATATTCATCGGCAAAACAACCACCAGGCCAACGAAGTACGGGAATATGAAGTTTTTGCAGTGCCTTCAGCACGTCATTCCGTATACCTTCTGTATTCGAAATAGGTGAATCCTCTCCTACCCACAGCCCTTCATAAATACATCTCCCCAGGTGCTCTGAGAAGTGACCATATATATTGCGATTTATTAATCCTTGTTCCGAATCCGTCTTTAAAATAACATCAACCATAATTTCAACCTCCCAAAAAGTGTTGTTATCGCTTACAATAACGTGTTTGTGAACAGGATTCAACCGTTTTTATTTAAGAATAAACAAGCCCTTTCCGGCGGTTTAAATCCGGAAAGGGCTTGTTTGTTCATGTCGGCCTCATCAGGCCAAATACGTTAAGATTTATACACTTTTAGATTGAAATTGTCTTGAAATTATTCCATGACCTGACGCCAATTACTCGTTTTCAGCGGGCAACAATATTTTTTGATTCCATGTTGTTCCGCCATCTGTCGTCTCATAAATCGCAGGAGAATTGTCGCTTGTTACGACGAGCCAACCTGTTTTGGCAGAAGGGAACGAAATGCGGGAGCTATAACCTGGATCTTTCAGGTCAATATTTTTCCACGTGGAACCTGCATTATAAGAACGTCCAATCCCTACTTTGCCTGCTGCAGGTGATCCTCCTGAGAGATAGGCCGTCTGATTACCGATCAACGCCATGTTCCCTGGGTGCCCCCCTGGTTCTGCGGGACCTTTTCCGTTCCCTGTGCTGCTTGCACCTGGAGCCGGACCACCACCTGCTGTAGATTGGGCGAAGACCTGTCTCCAGTTCTTGCCTTCATTCCCGCTCGCGTAGAGAGAATACGACTGCTGGGACATGCCCGCATCGCCATATAGAAGGGCCCATACCTGGTTACCGCTTGCGTATATATCTCCACCGCTCCACGTTGTTGAGGTTACCTTCAGCGATTGCGTCCAGTTCTTGCCTCCATTACTAGTCTGCATGATTCGGTACCCCGAGCCAGGAGCGACTACAATCGCATAACCTTGCTTCTCTGTCGTGAACACAGCTCCGCGTGTATTGGCTGGTGTAGAGATGGGGCTCCATGTTGCACCGCCGTCTTTCGTCATATAAGCCCCATTATAGGTGTACCCAAAGCCTTCATTTTTAGTACGAAAATCAATTCGCTTAAATTGTAAGCCACCAATATCCATCCTTGTCCAGTGTGATCCACCATCTGTTGAGCGGATGAGATACGTCGTAGGAGAATTCTTCACCTGAGCCAATGCAAATCCATTCACATTATTCGGAAAATCAAGTTGTGTGAACTGCCATTGACCGGTATAAATGGACTGCCATGTACAGCCTGCATTCGAGGTACCGATCAGGAATCCCTCGCCAGCAGCCCGTCCGGTTGTATTGTTTAAAAAGTCGATATCCGTAAAATGCAGTCGTTGGTCTTCCACACCACTGCCCTTTTTCAACGTAGCTGTTAATCCATGATCTCCACTTCCACACGTTGGGGAGGACGCAGCGTTAGCTCCTGGTAGTGTATGTACCGGACCAAGTCCCCAAGCCAGCGTTACCGATAATGCGAGTGCGCCGATCCGTTTCCATGTCATTCTGCTCTTTGTTGTCATTGTGACACCTCCTTCTATGGTTTTACCCCATTTTGCAGGATTTAACGTAACAATTTGTTTATCCCGCGTGACATTATTGCAATAAAAAAAACACTCATGCCCACATTTTTTATCTCATGGGCATGAGTGGTTCATCATTAATCTCTACTACGAGCCGATTTAAATGGGATATGTCTGAAATGCAATAATCACAAATGTGATACTTAAAACAAGGCATAGGACAAAATGCAATTTATTGTATTTAAGTGTCCTGATGCTAAAGGCAACATATAACATGGCGAGATTAGCCAGTATTAACGTTAAATTGAGGAACAAAGTCATTGTTAATATCAGATTGATGGCAAATATCATAAGTACCGCTATAAACCATTTGGGATACATACTCAATTGAGCCCGGATTGCATGCATAACATAACCCCTTCCCTCTATTTCCATATTATACATAAATATTAAGATAGAGTCATCCCGAATAGCCTTTTCGCATGACACACGGGTGTATTTATATATACAACAAATGGTAGAGGTATGGGAACGTACGTGCTATAATCGATGTTATGGACTTGAATTGCAAGCGAAAACCCACCTCATAAGGTTGGCGCCTAACGGTGGGTTTCGCTTGAATAGCATTATTTAATTCTAGCGCGCCGTGGCAATCCACAGCCTTTCGGGTCCTAAGAGTCTTTACCGTTCGAGCGGTGAAGGCTCTTTTTTAGTATATGGTCGAACCCGATCACCATATACTTCACGAATGTAATATATCAACGAATATATTACTGAATACTTTTGTAGTTAGTATAACACAGTCCAGATATGAGGTTCAATTCAGTTAAGTTCGTTTAACTGGATTCCTTTTCCCCAAAAAAAAACGCCCTCTCCTACGCAGGCTTCAACCTGACGCAGACAGAGGACGCTGTAATTTTGCGATTACTTCACGAATCCAAGCAGCATTTCACGGATCATCTTCGCAGCCACAATTTGTGTCTGTTCCGTAGGATCGTAAATTGGTGCCACTTCCACCAGATCACAACCCACTACATTTACATCTGATCCTGCAATCATGTGGATGGCTTCAAGCAGTTCCTTGGACGTAATACCGCCCGCTTCTGCTGTTCCTGTACCCGGAGCCGCAGACGGATCAAGCACGTCGATATCAATTGTAACGTATACCGGACGGTTACCCATTTTCGGAAGAGCTTCCTTCATCGGAGCTGCCACTTCAAACGGATAGAAGTTGATGTTCTCCCGCCCGAATTGGAACTCTTCGCGGGAACCGGAACGAATACCGAACTGATAAATATTTTTGCCGCCCATCAATTCAGCTGCTTTACGCACTGGCGTCGAGTGGGACAACGGCTCACCTTCATAGTTTTCACGAAGGTCCGCATGTGCATCAATATGAATCAGGATAAGGTCCGGATATTTCTTGTACATTTGCTGAATGACAGGCCAAGTGACGAGGTGTTCCCCGCCGAGACCAATTGGGAATTTGTCGTCCGCCAGCAGGCCACCGATATATTCTCCGATGACTTCGAGACTGCGTCCTGCATTACCGAAAGGCAAAAGCAGATCCCCAGCGTCAAAGTATGTCATATCCACAATGCTTTTATCCAGGTAAGGGCTGTACTCTTCAAGTCCAACCGACGCCTGACGGATGTGGGAAGGACCAAAACGGGACCCTGGACGGAAGCTGACGGTGTAATCCATCGGCATACCATAAATAACCGCTTTGGAGTTCTCATAGTCCTCCGAACTGCAAATAAACACGTTACCTGAATAAGCTTGATCCAACTTCATCTGATTATTTCCTCCTTATTTCGTAAGATCTTCCACGAATTTAGGAAGAACAAACGCCGCTTTGTGCAGACGTGGAGAGTAATATTTCGTATCCATCTCTGGAATCTGCGTCTCGTCCACCTCAAGCGGATTATGTTTTTTGCTACCCATTGTAAAGGTCCACAGACCACTTGGGTACGTAGGGATATTACAACCGTACACAAGTACGATAGGGAAGATTTCTTTAACGTCCTTGTTTACCTTTTGAATTAGATCCGCTTTGAACCATGGGTTGTCCGTTTGAGCAACGAAGATCCCATCTTCTTTTAGCGCTTCATAGATGCCCTGGTAGAAACCGCGCTCAAACAGCGGAGCAGCCGGACCTACAGGCTCTGTGGAGTCAACGATGATTACATCGTATTCATTTTTATGCTCTATAATATGCATGTAGCCGTCGTTCACCAGCACTTCAACGTTAGGCTCGTCCAACTTACCGGCGATTTCAGGCAAATACTTTTTGGAATATTCAATCACTTTCCCGTCGATTTCGACGAGAACTGCTTTTTCTACAGCAGCGTGCTTAATAACTTCACGGATAACTCCGCCGTCACCGCCACCGACAACCAGCACCTTTTTCGGATTCGGGTGTGTGTTTAGCGCAGGGTGAGCCGCCATTTCGTGATAAACGAATTCGTCTTTCACCGTAGTCATCACCATGCCGTCAAGCAGCAACATATTGCCGAATTCCTCGGTCTCTACCATAGCCAGATCTTGAAAATCCGTCTTTTCGCTTACATAGGTCTGCTTAATCTTCGCGGTGATTCCGAATGCGGGGGTCTGTTTCTCCGTAAACCACAATTCCATAATCTCTACCTTCTTTCCGTAAAGTTAATGATCAGCCATACCTGACAAAGCGCGGGTGCGCTGTCGGTTCGCCCAAGCACGTCCAGCGTTCGGCGCTATACAGCGTTATGGTTGCTAGCTGCGGGAAAGGTCCGCGTTTCACTACATTATATAGATTAAATTGACCAGAGCGTACATAGCGTCTGACTGATCAAAGAATCACTGACAATGGTACTGTTCGACCTTCCTTGCCTGTTGTAGGTTGTACCGAACTGTTATCTTTCATTACCCTTTTGCATTATACGCGATTGACGTTTATACTGCAAAACGGTTTTTTCTGCAAAAAAGCTATATTTTAAACCGTTAAACGGGTGGATTGAATATCCGTGTCACTGAATTCCCATACTGGAAAGAAAAGAAAGGAGCCCGTTCCATGACCCAACCAAGCCAAAAGACCCGCAAACGCGGGTTCCGCATATGGAAAGTTATCAAAAGCCTGGCTCTGCTCGCTATTCTCGGCCTAATCGCCACGGCAGCAGGATTGGTCTACCTATATGCCACCAGCCTGCCTCTGGCCGACTCGGATCGCAATTCCAGGCTGCTGGACAGCCAGGGCGAAGTCATTGCCACTTTCTCGGCAGGGGGCAAAGACTCGGTACCTGTGCAGTTGGCAGATATCTCACCTGATTTGGTTAACGCCACACTTGCTGTAGAGGACCGCAAATTCTATGATCATGTCGGCTTCGACATCCGAGGAATGGGACGGGCTGTACTCGTAAATCTGGAACATATGCAGATGTCTCAGGGTGCAAGTACACTGACTCAGCAGCTCGCACGTAATTTGTATTTGTCCCATGAAAAAACATGGACCCGTAAAGCCAAGGAAGCCATGTACACGGCACAATTGGAGATGAAATATACCAAAGATGAAATTTTGCAGATGTACCTGAATGAAATCTATTATGGTCATGGTGCCTACGGGATCGAAGCGGCTTCGCGGATGTATTTTGGCAAATCGGCCAAACAGTTGACACTCGCCGAAAGTGCCATGCTTGCAGGAATTCCAAAGGGTCCGACTTACTATTCTCCTTATAATCATATGAAGAACGCCAAGGACCGGCAGAAGGTTGTATTGAACGCCATGGCTGACATCGGCAAAATTACGCAAGCGGAAGCTGATAAGGCTTATGAGGAGATGCTCTCGTTCAAGCCGGAAAGTGAACGCAAAACCGTGGAAAGCGCCCCCTATTTCCGCGATTATATCCGGAATCTGGCCGTCAAGGAGCTGGGAATCAGTGAAGCGATGCTGGATCATGGAGGATTGAACATTTACACCACGCTGGATTTACGCGTACAAAAAGCAGCGGAAGACGCCGTAGCCAAAGGTATGGACGCCAAAAGCGAGCTGGAAACCGCTCTGGTATCGATCGATCCCCGTACCGGATACATCAAAGCGATGGTGGGTGGCAAAAATTATCGCACCAATCAGATTAACCATGTGCTGGCAACTACACGCCAGCCAGGATCTGCTTTTAAACCGATTATGTATCTGGCTGCCCTGGAATCCAAACAGCTCACCAGTGCTTCCATGTTTAAAAGCGAGCCAACCCTGTTTCATTATGACAATGATCGCAAGACCTATAAACCCGGCAACTTCGGGGATAAGTATTTAGGCGAGATTGATCTGAGACAGGCCATCGCCGCTTCGGACAACATCTACGCGGTAAATACGATTATGCAGATCGGACCTGAACAAGTGGTGAAGATGGCCAAAAATCTAGGGATTACGAGTAATATGAGCCCGGTACCCTCCCTTGCACTCGGAACCTCACCGGTTAGTCCTCTGGAGATGGCTTCCGCATTCTCCGCTATTGCCGCAGGTGGACAGCGAACACCTCCTGTAGCCATTCTGCAAGTGACGGACGCCGCAGGACGAGTAATCTATGAAGCACCTCAGACCAAGGCTGAGAGGGTCGTTGAACCCGCTGCTGCTTATGTATTAACACGGTTGATGGAGAGTGTGTTCGAAAATGGCGGAACAGGCAATCGGGTATCTGCAACCATTAAACGGCCTGTCGCTGGCAAAACGGGGACAACGAATACGGATGCCTGGTTAGTTGGCTTTACCCCAGAGCTCTCCACGGCTGTCTGGGTCGGTTACGATCAAGGCAAAGCCATCTCCACATCCGACGGGCGTCGTGCAGCACCTATGTTTGCCCAGTTCACGGAACAGGCTCTTGCCAGTGTTCCACCGAAGATCTTCACCGTACCGGATAATGTTGTCAGTGTATACATCGATCCCGAATCCGGTAAACTGGCTGGCAATGGCTGCGCCGAGAAACGGTTGGAAGTTTTTATTGATGGCACAGAACCGACCGAGGTCTGTCGCAGCGCTTCAGACGATTCGGGTTCAGAGGATGATAAAAACAGTCGCGAAGTGCAGAACCAGCAGGGAATACAGGAAGAGAAGCATTCATGGTGGAAGGATTTCAAACGCTGGTGGGTGGAATGACCAAAGTGACGTAAATACGTAATGACGCAATTACGTCACTCCAAAAATTCCAGTTTCAGCACAAAAGCAAAAGCCCCGAACCGATCATCTCGGTCACGGGGCTTTTGCTTCTTTTTTTGAACGGCTTTGTACATGAATTAGGCGAGCGCTTCTTTCAATTCATCTGGAGAAGCATTCCACCATTCTTCGTTATGAGTAATCAGCAGTTTCTTGAGTGCTGCGCGATCCTCCGGTCCAAGACCATCCAGCATGAACCGACGCTTCATGGCATAATCCATACGATTCACATGATCGGCAAGCAGTTTCCATCCACGACGTGCTTCTGTATCAATCCACATCTCACACGCGGTTGCTCCGCCATAGAGCTGCCCCTGTTCGTTACGGTCCACAGCTACCCATACCAGCCATACCTGGCGTCCATTGGGTACGTCCTCACGGTTGGTCGAGAACTTGATGTTGCGTTCTACCTTACTCTTCGCATGCATTGCACCAATGTCGATCTTAGCTTCTCCGTTATCAATAATAACTGGAGACAGGTTGTTCAGATCGATGGAGCCTGCACCGAAGCCTTTGTGTTTGCTCTTTGCACTAACGATATTCAAGGCAATCTGTTTTTTGCCGTTTTGCTCGTTTTGGTCCATTTTATAGCCTCCAAGGGTTGATACAAATATTTTAACTAATAATCGCCCCAATGCAAACATATACATGCTGTAGATGCTTGTCAACGGGAGGTATTTAACGATGATTCCACGACGCGCCAAGAGCTGGCTCACCGCAATTATAGCCCTGTGTGTAATTGCCGGGGGGATATGGCTTGGTCTGGGTACCACACGCTCCATTCATTCTGACTTGCCTGCGCTCGCCCCGGAATCGGGCAAGCCTACGGCACCCGTCAAAACCCAAACATCTCCAGAAAGTATACAGACACCTACCGCTGAAGTGTTCAGCAACCGCGTAGTGGAATATCACATGGATGTGAAGCTGTTAGACGGAAATGTCTTACAAGGGACTCAGACGATAACTTGGACACATCCAGGCAAGAAAACCGTCAGTGAGCTTTATTTTCACATGTATCCCAACGCCTTCTCTTCTGCCGACACCACCTTTATGAAAGAATCCGGGGGAAAGCTTCGCGGCGATGTTATGCCCACGGACGGTTATGGTTCCATGCATATTACAGAAATGAAAACAGAGGACGGGCTTTCCCTCTTGCATCGGATGCAATATGTGCAGCCGGATGACGGAAATATGAAAGATACTACCCTCATTAAGGTACGGCTGCCCAAACCCGTTAAAGCCGGTGAAAGCATCACGCTTCACACCCGATTTGAGGTCAAGCTGCCGAAAATTTTTGCCCGCATGGGAACAGCAGATAACTTTGTTATGGCAGGTCAATGGTTCCCTAAACTTAGCGTATATGAGCCAGTTGGCACACGAGGTCGAACGTCCGAAGGCTGGAATTTGCATCAGTATCATGGCAATTCAGAGTTTTATGCAGATTTCGGCATCTATAGTGTACGTATTCGGGTACCGGAAACATACAAGGTGGCTGCCACAGGATTCCCAACCCAACAAGCTGCGGTGAAGAACGGCGAAAAAATCTATCAGTTCTATGCCGATGATGTACATGATTTTGCCTGGTCAGCCTCACCTGATTTTGTTTATGCGGAAGAGCCCTTCTCTGCTCCTAATGTGCCTGGCGTTCGAATCAAGCTGTACCTCGACCCTGCTCATGAGGATCTGAAGGAACGCTATTTCTATGCAGCCAAAGCAGCACTATCCAATTATAGCAAGTGGTTTGGCCCTTATCCGTATTCTACACTGTCCATCGTTGTCCCGCCCAAATCGGGGAATGGTGCAGGGGGAATGGAATACCCTACCTTGGTCACTGCCTTCGGTGCGGATGATTCCGCCCCTGGTTACGATCTGGAACGAACGGTTGTGCACGAGATTGGACATCAGTATTTTTACGGTATGGTCGCCAGTAATGAATTTGAAGAGGCTTGGCTGGACGAAGGATTCACCTCCTATGCGGAAGACAAACTGATGGAACAGGAATACGGACTTATCCCGAATCTGCCCGTACAATCAGGTCTCATTACTTCCCCAGCTCCACTGACACAAGACTCCTGGAAGTTTGATTCCCAGAATCATTATGCAGCCAACGTATACACAAGAGGCAAGCTTGTATTACTCGGGATCGAGCAGCAGGTTGGTGCTAAAACGATGGAGCGCATTCTCTCGACCTATGTGAAGAAATACCGCTTCAAACACCCTACTTCATCTGATTTTCAAAAGGTCGTGGAACAAGTGACCCGCACGTCCTGGTCGGATTATTTTGAACAATACGTGTACGGAGACGGCATGGCTGACTTTGCAGTGGAGAAGATCAAGGTCACTCCCGTTCTGAAAGATGGTCAAACCTTGTACGAGTCGTCGGTTACAGTGCAGAAAAAAGGCAGTGAATATACGAAGGTGCCTGTTCGAATTATGTTCGAGGATGGGAAAACCATGACGAAAGAATGGGATGGTAGCAAGGAGCGCATTACCTACAAATTGACCTACACTTCCCCGGTTTCCTGGGCGATGACTGATCCGCTATACACGATCGTGCTGGAGAACCATCATATGAACAATTTTCTGAAAGCCGGACTGGATGAGCCAACCAAATCCCGCTGGAGCATGAGCGCAACCAAACTTATAGAAGCTATATTCGGAAGTCTGTCATGGTGAGGTGGATACAGTGAAAGCGAAAATACGTGAAGGCTGGTTTCTCGTCCGTCAGCATATGTTCATTGCGGCACTCTTATTTCTCTATCAATTAATATGGGGATACTTTCTTTATCGGATGGTACAGTCAGCTGTAGTCCCGCTTCTCCTGCGTTATCCTGAACCTGATGCCGGGGAGCTAAGTACGATTCTATTCAAAATGGAGAGCCAGCTTGGTCTGTCAACGAACCCGGAGGTCCATCGCTATTTATGGATTCTAGGAGCTATGCTGCTGCTGCGGATGCTAATTAGCCCGCTCATTCAGGCAGGGCTGCTCTACTCGCTCCAGCATTTTAATCATTCGGAAGAGCGCGTTCCATTCATTCGCGGCATCAAAAATTTGTGGAAACCGATGCTGTTGCTTCACACGATTCGAACCGTATTGCTGCTGCTGCCGGCTTATTGGCTCGCACCGAAGCTCTATTCCATCTTTATGGATGGCTTTCATTCCCTCCAACTGCTCTTGCCGGGTATTCCCTATGTTGCTGGTTGGATTGTATACGGGTGGGTAATACATCATGCCCTTCTCTACATGCAGTTTGGGGTCTCGGCTCCTGACGGGGAAGGTGGAGCGCGTGGTACGTTCCAGGCCCTATGGATTGCTCTGCGCCAAACCATCACCCTGATCGGTATTGCGACCCTGCTGGGCGGTCTTCATCTGTTGGTCTTTGGTGCCTTTACCTCAGCTTCATGGTTAGTAACAGGCTTAACCGGCCTTATACTACAACAAACGTACCCACTTGCCCGGTGCTTGCTGAGTCTGTGGAAAATATGCGCCCATTTCCGGTTATGGCAGTCCAACTCGGTCAAGGAATAAATTGAACGGTTAAAATTGTTACCATCTCTATGTAAAGTTAAGCTCATCAAATGCCGTTAAACAAGCAAACCTCGACCTTTCCCCGTCAAAGGTCGAGGTTTTTTTTGCTAATTTTGTTGCTAAACGTTGCCAAAGTGATATACCTCTGTTACAATAATCGCAGTGAGTTTTTAGTAACAACTTTGTAATCTTTACCTTCATATTTGTAACTACTTAAAATTTAATCGTCATTTCTTGATTTCGCAGGTGCACAACTAGCATAGCCAAATTCCTAGCACCTGGGAAGCGGGGGAACCAGTTATGGGTGAATTGATCTTGCAACAGAGGGATCATAGGGGACCTTCAACCGAATCCTTAAGCTAACCTCGCAGGCATTGGAAGGGGTATATCTTTTGTTTAAGAAGAAACTAACCGCAGCTGTACTTAGCCTCACATTCGCATTATCGCTTGGAGCAGGCAGCGCATTCGCAGATTCAAAAATGGACCAAGTCATTGATTCAGCAATGGGAACTACATACAAAAGCGGAGGAACAACGCTTAACGGCTTTGACTGCTCTGGGTTTACAAGTTATGTATTCGACAAGCTGGGCATTGATCTGGCACGCCAATCAAGTTCGCAATTCGACATGGGCGATTCAGTATCCCGTATGGAAATGAGACCAGGTGATCTGGTATTCTTCAATACAACGGGCAAAGGGGTCTCGCACGTAGGGATCTTTGTAGGAGATGGAAAGTTTGCACACTCCTCTTCTTCCAAAGGAGTTACAATCAGCGCATTAAGTGAAAGCTATTGGGCTAACCGCTATGTTGGCGCTAAACGCATTATGAGCACGGACGCATATGAGACATTGGCCATCGACTAGGGACAAGCTGAGCAACGTCATGCTGTAACAATAACACTACTGTAACGAAGCATAATAGAACCGTCTGGTACATTCTCCGCAGGAATGTATCCGGCGGTTTTTTTGTGCTTCGTTTCCATCAAAAGTATTTTGGGATAAGCTATCTAACCTAACTTTACTTTTTTAGGGCTATTTTGCATTGCTTCGTCCGTGCTCTTATAATGTTTTTACCCATCCCACTATAATATAAACGAAATTACCGGAACTTTTGTTTCACTTTTTTTCAATAACAAGGACTTGCCAAATGAACGCCTCTTTTGTAGAGTGAAAACAAGATAGATATGGAATGACATATCTAGGCTATTGGACAAATTAAAATCAGTATAGCTTGTTCACAATGAGAGGAGCGTGCAGTTGTATGGATAAAGCCCCTGTGACGTTTCACGTTGTGCCCATGCAAGAAGAACATGCGGAGCTCATCTGTGATTGGCAGTATGATCCGCCTTATAATATTTATAGCTGGCTACCCTGGGAGCAGATGAAAGCACTCGAAGTGGAATTCGGAGATCCCCAGCTACGGAAGGAACAATATGCAGTGGTGTTGGGAGAGGATCATCAAATTTGGGGTTTCGCTCAATACTTCCCACTTGAAGGTGTCACCCGCATCGGGCTTGGTATGCATCCCGAACGCTGTGGACATGGTCTGGGGACGGCTTTTGTCTCGGCCATTGTGCAGGAAGCGATTCGCCGGAACCCGGCAAACGAAATTGATCTGGAAGTCCTGACCTGGAATGAACGGGCCATTCGTGTCTATCTCAAGGCCGGATTTGTTACGCAGGATACATACGAACGACAGACACCGAGCGGTTTGAAACCTTTTTACTGCATGGTCTATGAAGGTCCTCGGGGATAAATAAATCATAAAATGGCACTAAAAAGTCCCGGTTATGTGATTAGTTCAAAAAATTACCACAAAATGCTATGATGTAACTACAGGTTCCGTTATAATGATATGGATAGTTTCAGGTTAGATGATCTTTCATTCTGGAGGGGACATAAGGGATGCACAAATGGATCATGAGCGGGGTATTTTTTGCAGCGTGCGCTTTAGCTATTGTACTAATGTTTACGCTTCCAGGGAAAGAGGAAGTTGCAGAAGAAGCGAAACCGACGATGCCGGAAGTTACCATGGATGCAGGACAGGCTGAGACACTCGTCAAAGCAAATTGTATTACCTGCCACGGTGATCAGCTTCAAGGGGGCATGGGCCCTAGTCTGCAGAAGATTGGAAGCCAGGACGATGTGGAGAAGATTTATACGACCATTGTCAAAGGTAAAAGCGGCGGTATGCCTTCGTTCAAAGATAAGTTGAAGGATGAAGAAATCGCGAATGTTGCGATGTGGCTGGCTGAGAAGAAGTAATCCCATCGTTTAAGGCGAAAAGTTAAGACAGATTGCAAGCATGTATAGCGGGGTGGCTTCAATCACCTCCTGCACTTTAACGCATGCTCTAACCCATGTTGACGCTGGACGCATAACCTAGTCAACCATATCACAGGATTACTGGGTTTATCGATGCTCTACAGAGAAGAGGCTCTCACTCTCCCTTGCCGGGAAAGTAAGAGCCTCTTGGTCATATTCACTTGTTCAGCGTGTAGAGAAAGCTTCGGTGAAAACATGCGGCGCAATGGCTACTCCCGTTGCATGAGCTTATTCTGCCGCCTATTATTCATCCTAAAGAAGAATGGCTTACTGCGTCTTTGCCTTCTGCTCGGCAAGGAAAGCCTGCACTTCACGTGCGGACGGCATCCCGGACTGGGCGCCTAGCTTCGTCACGGACAACGCGGCTGCGCCCATGGCGAAGCTTACCGCCGCGTCCAGCGTCTCTCCGCGCGCGAGGGCTACCGCCAGCGCGCCGTTGAAGCAATCGCCAGCGCCGGTCGTGTCGACGGCGCTTACGGCGTAGCCGGGCGCACGGCACGCGCCGGCACGCCCTGCCTGTACGCGGCCGCCAGGCGCCGCCGCGTATACAGCCCCCTCGGGGCCGAGCGTCGTGACGACAGCGGCCCCGAGGGATGCGGCGAGCTCTGCGACCGCAGCATCTACGTCTTCCGGCCGGAGTTCATCCCGGCCGGTAAGCACGGCGAGCTCGCTGCGGTTCGGCGTGACAACGTCGACGCACCGCAGCAGCTCCTGGGGCAGACCCGGCACCGCGGGAGCCGGGTTGAGCACCACCAATGCGCTGCCTTCAGCCGCCAGTTGGGCGGCGCGGGTGACCGCAGGCAGCGGGATCTCCAGCTGCAGCAGCACCGCTGCGGCTGCAGTCAGGCTTTTTACCGTATCCGCCTCTTCCAGCATCGCAGGCACTACCCGCCCATTCGCTCCAGGAATGACAATAATCCGGTTATCTCCTTTGGAGAGCCAGATGGAGGCCGTACCTGTAACCGTATCATTCAGAATGCGGACCTGTGAGGCAACCGCCCCGCTTTCCGTTAGACTGTGCAGCAAGCGTTCACCAAAACCATCCGATCCTACCGCACCAACCATCGTTGTCTGTCCGCCAAGTCGTGCTGCTGCCACCGCTTGGTTGGCACCTTTACCTCCGGCCAGATAGTGCAGTTCCTCCCCGCTCACCGTTTCCCCTTCCTCGGGAATGATGTCCGTCTTCACCACCAGGTCCATATTAAGGCTGCCTACGACAGTAATAAGCGGTTTGTTCTGATTATCGTCTGACATGTATGCTTCACTCACTTCCGGTAGTGCGATGATAACCGCGCCAGTTTATTCCGACCTCTTTTTCTCGAACGCCTCGTTATATTGCTCTGCTTCTTTAATATCTACAGATGTGATGCCACCTTCATCCCAAGATGTGAGACGTAGCGTGACCGTTGTATAGTCAATCGTAATAAAAGGGTGATGATTGAATGCTTCTGAAATCGCTGCGACCTCGTCCACAAATGCAATCCCTTTCATGTAGTTGGAAAATACGAACTTGCGGACAATCCATCGTCCCTCTTCCAGTTCCCAGCCTTCCAGCCTTCCCAGATGAGCTTCGACTTCCTCTTGCGAAAAAACCATACGTTATCTTCCTCCCCATATGATGGCTCATCACAGACAGCTGTCCGCGGTGCCATCAAAACCTTTGGTGCTACCACAGCAACCCAAACGCATAGGTCCACCGCCCTGCGGTTGGCCCGTTTCATGACTATCATCTTACCACGGAAAAGCCTCAAATTCCAATAGTACAAATGGCGCTAGATCCACTAACCATAAGGCTTTAGGGAGATTCTCCAACCCCGTTTCCCATGCCAAATATCTTATAGGAGCATACTAAATGAGTGGTACAAAAGTCAGCTCTTCTTCACCAATTAAGATATGAATTCGGTGCTGATCCTTGTCATGAATGACAACTCCACTTCCTACCGGAATGACAGACTCCTCACCCAGCGCATAGAACAGATCTTCCGCCAATGCCTCATCCACTTCGAGTTGCTCTGTTACACCAAGGCGTGACCATTCTTCCTCATCCATCTCAAAGAAAACATAGCGGTCCGGTATTCGGCCTATAGCCTGTGTCAAATCTGTCAATATTCCTTCATAATCCCGTCCATGCTTTACGCCCATTGACTTTTCACTCCTGTTTAGCCCCTAAGGAGCAGATTTGTTCTTATTATACCTGAAAATAACCCTTAAAAAAAAAGGCCATCTGGTCGATAAATACTATACATGACCGTTTTAACTGTTTCTGCAACCCTCAAGGTTGCCTAACATTAAACGGATTGCGGTGTAACGTTCGTCCGGAAGCCCGAATAAAGCCGCTTGAAAGGATTCAATTTTATCTCATGGATGAGGTGTATGATGGAAATTTCAACGATTATCGGACTAGTTTTAGGGCTGGTTTCACTTGTAGTGGGTATGTTCCTGAAGGGTGCACCCCTTATCAACCTGGTTAACAACCCGGCAGCCTACGTTATTATTTTTGTTGGTACGGCAGCAACTATTTTCATGGCATTTCCCATGTCTGAAGTTAAAAAAATCCCCAAGCTATTCGGGGTACTGTTCAAAAAGCAGCAACTGATTGACCGTGTTTCTCTAATCGGCACATTTATGGACTGGGCTTCCACCACCCGCCGTGAAGGTTTACTTGCACTTGAATCGAAAGTCGAAGATATTGATGATCAGTTCCTGCGCGGCGGTATGCGTATGATTATTGACGGCAATGATCAGGAATTTGTAAGTGATGTACTCATGGAAGATATTCATGCTACAGAAGAGCGCCATCGTGGCGGTGCCTTAATCTTCGCCCAAGCGGGGATGTATGCACCAACGCTCGGGGTACTCGGGGCCGTTGTAGGTCTCATCGCAGCGCTTGCCGATCTCAGTGATATGGAAAAGCTCTCTCATGCGATTGCAGCGGCGTTTATCGCGACACTTCTCGGTATCTTTAGCGGTTACGTGTTATGGCATCCGATGTCCAATAAACTGAAGCGGATGTCCAAGAAAGAGATGGAAATCAAGCTGATGATGGTCGAAGGCTTGTTATCGATACAATCCGGTGTATCCACCATTGCCATTAATCAAAAATTATCTGTATTCCTGACACCTTCCGAACGTAGACAGTTGGAAGAGAAGGAGGGCTCATCAGGTGAAAAAGGCTAAAAAACACGAACCGCATGAAGAACATATAGACGAGAGCTGGCTGCTTCCCTACTCCGACTTGATGACGTTGTTGCTCGCTCTGTTTATCACACTATTCTCTATGAGCTCTATAGATGCAACGAAGTTTGAACAGATGGCTTCAGCTCTGAGCAGCGCATTGAACGGTGGTTCGGGTGTACTGGATCATACCTCCATGAACCCTACAGATTCCACTACAGATTTGGGCAAAAACAAACAGCAGCCTGAAGATATCAAGAAGACACCGGCTCAGATTACAGATGCGCAGATGGCTCAGAAAGAACAGGAAGATCTGGAGAAACTCAAGAAGAAGCTTGATCAATATATTCAGAAAAATGGCCTTTCCGACCAGCTGAATACCAAGCTGAATCAGTCTGAGCTCAAGATCACGATCAGTGATAACGCCCTGTTCTCCTCAGGCCGGGCTGATGTTAAGCCCGAGTCTCGTTCACTGGCCAAAGCCATCTCTAGCATGTTGCAGGAATTCCCGGAATATGAAGTCGTTGTGTCCGGCCATACTGATAATGTTCCCATTTCGAACAGCCAATATAAGGATAACTGGGATTTAAGTGCCGATCGAGCACTGAATTTCCTCAAAATTCTGTTATTAAATGAGACGCTGGACCCAGCGAAATTCACACCTAGTGGTTATGGAGAGTATCACCCGATCGCTAGCAACCAATCTGAAGCTGGACGAGCTCAGAATCGTCGGGTAGAAGTTTCAATTATCCGGAAGTACCAGAGTAACAACACGTCCGTGAAAGCAGTTGAACAAGGTAACTAACGGGGCGTTCGTTGTGCAAGCTCATGCTTAAGTCACTCTCCTTCTTCACAGGAGAGTGACTTTTTTTCTATCCACTGATATCAAAAAGCGCTGCTTTCCTTGTGGGAAGCAGCGCTTTGACAATCATTTAATTATTATTTATTCCATCGTATAGTCCAGGAGACTGCTTAATTCCGATTTTTCTGCGGGCGTTAGTTCTCTCCATGTGCCTGTGGCCTGTTCGCCAAGATGAATGTTCATAATTCGAATCCGCTTCAACTTCCGAACCTCATAGCCAAATGCACTGCACATCCGGCGTATTTGACGGTTTTTCCCCTCCGTCAGAATAATGCGGAACACCCGATCTGATATGCGAGTCACCGTACAAGGCAACGTCATTTCGCCAAGGATCTTGACACCTGTGCTCATGCCTCTCAAGAAACTTGGCGTTACTGCACGATCCACGGTCACAATATATTCTTTCTCATGGCGCCCTTCGGCTCTTAGAATTCGATTGACGATATCTCCGTCATTGGTCATCAGGATCAGACCTTCCGAATCCTTATCCAGACGACCAATCGGGAAGATGCGCTCTTTGTGCCCTACAAAATCAACGATATTCCCTTGAATGTGACGCTCGGTTGTACTCGTTATTCCAACAGGTTTATTGAGCGCAATATATACGTGTCTGCGTTTTTCCTTAATGGGTTGACCATTAATTCGAACATCATCACCATCTTCTGCTTGACTGCCCAGTTCTGCCGTCACTCCATTAATCGTTACTTTTCCGCTTTCCACCAATCGGTCGGCCTCCCGACGGGAACAAAAACCTGTTTCACTGATAAATTTATTAATACGCAAAAGGTAATCTCACCTCGTCTAGTTCTCTTCGTCTGTAAGTTCATTGTCCGTCTTATGTTCTTCCTCTATACTCTCCGGTTGCTGCTGGGAAGCAGGCAGGTCGATAATGACGGTCGTCCCCTTGTTCATGACGCTTTTGATATCCATCATGCCCTTATGTGATTGAATAATGCGCTGGCTGACCATCAGGCCAAGCCCTGTACCCGATTCCTTGCTTGTAAAGAACGGTTCCCCCAGCTTAGGCATCAGTTCTTCTGGAATTCCAGTGCCTTCATCCTTGATTTCAATCCGAACCCGATTATTCTCTTCGTCATGATTGAGTTTAATTCGAATATTGCCTCCGTCTGGCATAGCCTCCATGCCGTTCTTCAACAAGTTAATGAAGACCTGCTTCAACTGGTTCTCTTCACAGTGTACCATAGCCGAGTCGGATGAAGCATTCAGTACAAATTCCACACCATGCAGATGCGCCTGACTGTCCAGTAATGATATAACATCTCCCAGAATGAAGCGAATATCCCGTTCCTGAAAATGAACCGCCTGTGGTTTCGCCAGTATCAGAAACTCTCCCACAATGAGATTAATTCGATCCAGCTCGGATAGCATCAAATCCAGGTGACGATGATTAAGCTTATTCGTCTCTTGTTGGAGCTGGAGGAAGCCACGCAGCGTTGTAAGCGGATTACGTATCTCATGTGCAACCCCGGCTGCCAGCTGGCCTACCGTCGTCAGTTTCTCGGAACGTCTGAGCAGCTCCTCCATACGATTACGGCTTGTAATGTCTCTGGATACACTAATTAGTGCTGTAATCTCGCCTGCTTCATCCCGGACTGGTGCTGTACTCACGCTAACTTCGACACGGCTGCCGTCCTTCTTCATCCATGTCGTTTCATTAGAGGTAATGGACATGCCCTCAATCAACTGGGCATGCTGCTCTCGCATCTCCTCTTCAGCGCCAGGAGGGATAATCTTCAATTGGCGGCCTTCAACTTCACGACTGCGCCATCCGTACAACTGCTCAAAGGCACGATTCACCCGCAATACATTTCCATCCAGATCCGTAATATGAATCGCGTCTGCCGTTTGGTTAATGATCGATTCCAAATGCTCTTTTACCGCCCGATTTTCTTCATACATCTGTTTCAGGCGATTCGTATAATGCCCCAAATTACGAATCATGGCATTAATACGGTTGGCTAATTGGCCCAGTTCATCTTTCCTTCTCACTTTCAGACGGAAGTCAAAATGACCGTCAGCCACATCATTCACTTTGCCCAAAATAGATTGAATAGGACGCGTAATATAGCCCGCAAGCAAATAGCTGCCAAAGATCACAATCTCCAGCAACACAAGTGAAATCGAGGCATGGCTAACCAGCTGTTCAGATACCATGGAGGATATTTGCTTATAGTCCATGACAATACTGATCACATAAGATGATTCATTTGGAGTAAATATAGGAATGAAGCTTTTGAGTACCTTTTGTTCATGAGTTTCACTGACAAAGGATACATTCTGCCCAGTACGAATTGCCCGTACAACCGCCTTGTGATCCTCTTCTGCGGTACCATATTGATATGTACCGAAACGAATAGGCCTGTTGTTTAGCTTGCTGTGGTTCGTATCCCTTCCGTCATTGCTCATGCTTGAGCTGCCGAAGGTCAACGGGTTGATGCCTGTAATCTCCAGAATCGATGGATTAACTTCACGAATCTTATTCAAAATCTCGTCTGGACCAGAGATCTTCACATAGCTGTCTACAGCGGCATTATTATAGAAGGGATTGATTATGTAATTTCTCTTCCCATCATGATAGTAACCCCAGATATCAACATCTGACGGATTTGATGTAGAGTATTCGAATCCATCCGACCAAAAATGGTCCAATTTCTGTCCCTGTGAAATCGTAACCTGATGATTTTCAAAAAGCTGTTTAAATGCCTGATACCAATACGTCATGGATTTGGTAGACAATCCAATCTCCTTTGGATCGGAAGACCGGGTAACGACAATATCATCAGCCGTTTGCTCCATCAACGAAATATGGGAGACCCCGACTTTTTCTCTCATGCGAACCAGATCTTCATTTGTGATATTATGAATATCCGGGTCCAATTCTTCCGCTGCCATTACAGAGGCCAACCACAGATTGTTCCCAATCTGTCGTTTTACATATTCTGAACTGGACTGACTCTGTTCGACAGCAATTGCAATCTGTTTGGCCGTAAGCACCATCTTGTTTTCGCTATCCTGCCTTAAATTCTCTTCTGTAGTATAATAACTCAGTGCTATATTCAAAACTAATATGACGAGCACCGAGCACGACATAATCATGGATAATTTCGTTTTAATAGACAACTTTTTCGTTCACCTCTCGGCTTGTACCCTCTGGCGATATATGGCAAAACCTATATCCATCATAACTGTTGTCTGTCTATTTGAAAAGGATAATTGACCCTCGTCCAAAAGTTACCGTTTGGCTGAAAAACGCGAATTCCATTGTATTTTGTCTTTTCCATGCCTACAATGGGAATAACCACTAAAAATTATACACAAATCCACAGGCATGTGGATAGTATGTTCATAACTATGTGAGCAACTCGTTAGTTATCCACAGACTTATACACAACATGTTAACAAACGAATGTTTGTTCGCCGCACAAATGCTCTTTGGAAGGAGTTTTATATTTTAATGAAGGATGACGTTCTCCAACCTGATCTTTCGCATCTCTCGGAGGAGGCTCAACATGAGCACTGGATGCGTGAAGCTATTGCTGAAGCATCCAAAGCAGAAGCACTTGGTGAAGTACCCATCGGGGCTGTAATTGTTCAACATAACCGCATTATTGGACGTGGTTATAACCTGCGCGAAACAACACTTGATTCCACAGCACATGCGGAGATGGTCGCCATAAGGCAGGCCAGTGAAGCCATCGGTGCATGGCGACTGCTGGATTGCAGTCTGTACGTCACACTGGAGCCCTGTCCCATGTGTGCAGGTGCCATTGTGCAATCCAGAGTACCTCGAGTCATATATGGTACCGCTGACCCCAAGGCCGGCTGTGCAGGAACGCTGATGAATTTATTGCAGGAACCTCGTTTTAATCACCGAACCGAAGTGGTTACTGACATTCTGCAACCGGAGTGCTCCACCATGCTGACTCAGTTTTTCCGGCGTTTACGCAAAAAATAGAATCTGACATCCATCAGGAAAGGAAGGGCAATCCATGCCGCTTACACTGTACGACACACCAAAAGGAATAAGTCTCCGGTTACTTACTTCACAAGATACAGAAGCGTATCTTGCTCTTATTCAAATCACACGTCTTCCCTACCAAGCTGTTGAGCCTATCCGCGATGATGAATTCTATACGCTGCATACGCAAACCAGACGTATTCAGGATAGAATGCAGGCGGCAGAGGAAGGAACAGGGTATCAATTCGGAATTTTCACAATCGATGATGGTGTTCTTATTGGCCAGGTTAGCTTGAACAATGTCGTTCAGGGCGTGGCCAATTATGCTGATATGGGATACTTTATCCATCCAGACTATCAGGGCGGTGGACGAATGACAGCAGCCGTGAAGCTCGCTGTATCCTACGCCTTCCGTGCCTTGAAATTAAATCGTGTTCAGGCGGCCATCCTGTTATCCAATACTGGTTCCAAACGTGTCCTGGAGAAAAACTGCTTTCAGGCTGAGGGCATTGCTCGTAAATATCTCAAAATTAACGGAGCGTATCAGGATCATCAGATCTACGCCGTGCTTGCCGAGGACTTGGGCGAATCGTTACAGTAATTGAACAGACCGTGGCAACAAAAAACAAAGAGCCGCCCGACCCTAAGGTCAGCGGCTCTTTGTTTTAACGAATGAATCGGAGAATTAATATCCGTAAGATGCGTTCATTAGTTCTTCAAACTCATCCATTGTTATAACGTCCTCACCAGTAGGAATATTGATTTTGAAAGCTGGCTTCTCGTTAATTTTGGTGTATGTGTTTGATCCTGTGAATGCAAGCTTAACTTCATCCTTGGTATCAGGCTGTTTAATCAACAGATCAGCAACCATTTTTTGATATACTGGGAAATCTTTTTTGTCTAAAGCAAAATCAATGTGGAACTGGTTAATGGTCAGTGTGTCTTTCAATTGGTCCAGATCTTTAGCCATTTCAGCTTGATCTGCTTCAGTGATCTTCAAATCCTCTTTGGCTTTGTCGATATCTGCCTGACTCATTTGCAACATGTCACGGTATTCTTCTTTAGAGATGATATCCAGTACTTTTGGCAAAGCTTTGGTTACCAGAACAGTAACGGCTTCTTTCACATTGTCATTGTTGACCGAAAATTGAACGACTTGCTTGGCATCCAAACCTTCAGGAAGCTGTGCATCCTTCACATCCAGGTTTTTAAAGAATTTATCCTGATCGTACTCGCTCAGAACCGCATCCATAACTTCATTGCTCAGCTTTTGTGTTTTCGCGGCATCCATAGCATCCGGGTTCCATTCCGTTCCTTCTTGCTCAGCCAGTTCTTTCAGATCCAGCTCCAGGAATTTACCAACAACCGTTTCCGGAATCGGGAAGAACGGAATACTTGGCACCTTAACATATAACTTCTCAGCGGTCATAACCATTGGAATGGTAAATGTCATACCCATATCGCCCTTAAGTTCAATGCCTACCGTCATTTCGGTTTGCATTGGCTCACTTTGGTATACGCCAGTTACATTCAACTGGGCATCCTTCAGCATGCTCATAAACTGAGACATCGTTGGATCCTGCTGTGACTCGTCTGCAGCTTTATAGCTCAATTCATTAATAGTGAAATTAGAACTCATCTCATACGAAGTCAGTTTGGAAGCATTGGCTGCCGCCGTCTTCAATGCCTCTTTCGGTTCTTGCTTGCTGCTACATGCTGTCAGTGCCATAGATACGGTTAACAGCAACGTAAGAAGAAGCGCCCCCATACGTTTAGTCATTTGTTTCTCTCCTCTCGTGATAACCCCAAAAAAATAATTCAATATCAATGATATACCATTTATTCTGAAACGGAAACACGATTTGGGAAATTTGTGAGCTTTACTCTCTAAATTGGCTACAAAGACCTATGTAAGCTTTAGAATCAAAGGGTGCGCTCCTTTGATTCATGTATGAACGCGCAAAAACCCCGGTTTGTTAACCGGAGTTATAGGAATTGTTATGCATTTTTAATATGTGCTAAAGAAAGGAATGATCTTTCCTTTATTTAACCTAGCCCTGAGGATTGTTATGATCCACATGGTTCTGATTTTTCACTTTTTTGGAGCCTGACAACGGTTCCTGCATGGAAGAATGCTTTTCAGGTTTTCGATGTTGCTCAGCGGCCTGGGCTTCAGGTACAGGTGTTGTTTTGGGTTTGCTCATGTTGTTCCCCCCTTTTCGTTTGGATTAGGAATGGGACGGGTCCATATCTTCCGTTTTGTCATGATTCATGGAATCCTGATGCCGACGGTCATTCGAGTCCTGTTGAATCTGTTGGGCATGGTGACTATTCACAGGTATCTGATCCAGATCGGCGACTACATTTTGCAAGTTTTTATCAGTTCCAGCTTTGGCTTTGCTCACGTATTACCACTCCTTTGACGTCTACCTACTGTCTGGTTTTGGGTTGCAACGACTGGGCACATTCATGAATATGACGCGTGTAATCCTGAGCCAATTCCTGAATGGGCTCTGTCCGTTCATCCGTCGTCCTGCCATCACGTTCCACATCAATCAGCTGCACGCTGACTTCACGAGAATCCACATAGGCACACTTGAAATCAAAAGAGTACATCTGGTGTCCCGCTGTAGCGATGTGAATTCGAATGGCCTGCTGATCGGCCTCGTCAGCCATAACCTGAGCCCGATCTCCGACATTTAGAACTTCAGGCAATCTTTCCTGCCAAGCACCTACAAGCTCCGTCTGATCTATGTTTAATTCGCGGTTCATCTTACCACCTCCACTCTTATATAAAATGCGGCGATTCGGATATTTTTATGCATCACATGGATATTGAAACAAACTGATTTTCTGTCGTAAACACGCTCTGGCAATACAGCGCATATGCAACTGCGCAGGATGTAAAAATAAATGCAAAAAAGGACCCGAGCGTATCGCTCAGATCCTTATCATAATTGTAGTATGGCGGAGAGGGTGGGATTCGAACCCACGTGGAGTTGCCCCCTAACGGTTTTCAAGACCGCCCCGTTATGACCGCTTCGGTACCTCTCCAGGACATTAACTTTTATAAACTTGCCAACGAAATTGATCATAACATAATTGTATGCCAGAAAGCAACCTTTTTATAAGAATTTATATATCCAATTTTATTAAGAAAGGATTTCCCCTACCAAGTAAAGATAAACGCGCTGTCCTTACGATTGGAATTGTTGTTCAGAATCTGTTCAGCCATGCCCTGTATAATTGAATCTAGACTTTTTCATGATGGGGTGATGAATTGTTTATAGGTGTATATCGGAACAATGACCCTTTGAACTCCTTACCTGAGGAACGAATCAGCGAACTGATCTCGGAGGGAATGAAAAAAGGTGCGCATGTTTTCCTTTTTGATGCAAGTCACATTGATGTGGAACAGGAAGTGATTCATGGTACCTTCCGAGAAGGAAATTCATGGGTACAAAGGAACGTCCCCCTCCCTGATGTGGTGCTTAATGAAGCACCTGAGCCTGGTCAGAACAGACCTGAATGTGAGGACTGGCTGCGCCGGAGGGTCCCCTTTACAACATTTCTGATTCATGGAAAATACGACATTCAGAAGAAATTGAAGCCCCTCTTCAAAGATTTCCTCATTCCGACAGAATGCTTGCAGGATCCGGATCAATTTCTTGCTTATTTGGATGTTCACGGAGAAGTTATTGATTTCCGAATACATATTCAGCGTGATGGAACGGGACGATGGGCCCTGACCAAAATGTATGCCCGCACTGGAAATACGGACTCCATCATCAGCAATATAAGTAAAGGTGGCCGCATTGAGGATGCCGCTGATCTGCTCTATCGTTTATTCCCAAGTCAAGCAGACCGGATCAGTCGTGAGATGGAGCGGCTTGCTATTCGTATAGCAGAGACAATCAACCGTTCGTATTCCTTTCTTATCGATGAGCTTGGTACGGATTTTATCGTGACTCCGGGAGGCCGAATATTTTTCGTGGATGCCAATATTAGCCCCCCAACACCGTCTCATGAACAGGTTCGAGCAGCAAGAACGATTGAATATGCTCACTATGTAGCCAAAGCAGGGCAATTAACACCCCATCCCGTTATTGCCATGCTTACCAATGACCCCAATGATAAGCAACTCGCGGATGCCTGTGCCTATTCAGCAAAATGGAGTAATGCAGTGTTTTATTATTTTTCTCCACACGATGTTCATGCGGAATTGCGCTATATCAAAGGGTATGTCCTGGAGGACGGGGAGTGGGAAGCTCGGTACTGTCCCTTCCCCGATGTGGTCTATGACCGATTGAAGGCACGTGGAAATACAAATTACAGTGATGTATACGAGGCTTTAAGACATATACCTTTCACCGATGAACGAAACGGAGGTTCCTTTAGCAAGAAAGAAATTTTTGAAATACTTCAAAATCATGCAGAGCTTAGTTCGCATCTGATCACGTATACTACCGTTGAAAACGTTGGTGAGATTTTGGCTTTCATCGATACTTACGGGACTTCTATCATTAAACCCTCGATAGGCTCGTTCGGCAGCGGAATCATTGTCGTTCAGCATGAACAGGAAGGCTTCGCCGTAAAGACTCATGAGCATGTTCATCAAATGAATGGTGAGGAGTTCGGGCAACTGATTTCCATGCATGCAGCCCAAAAAGGATTTATTATTCAAAAGTTTATTCATAGCGAAACCCGGAACGGACTTCCTTATCATATAAGACTGCATCTGGTCCGGAACGGAAGCGGGGAATGGTCTTTCATTTCCGCTTTCCCTTTCCTCTCTACCCCTAGCGAGTATAAGGTGGTAAACGACGCCGGTTCACTTCGTACATTTACGACATGGGACTGCCTTTCTCGTCATGAGTTTCCTAATAAGGAAGAAGTCATGCTGATGAGACTGGAACGGATGGCGACCATGGCGGCTGATCATATTGCAGGCCATGTAAAGGAGCGACTCTGCGAGCTGGCCATTGATGTAGGGATTGATTCGCTGGGTGAGATTTGGATTTTTGAAGTCAACATGAACAAAATCGATTCAACGCACAGGGAATTTGAAGTCGCACAACATATGATTCCGTTTACTCTTTCTTTGCGTTAGTTCTACATTTACAACATGGTCATGCGTACTTGGCTGCGTTGTACAAAATAATCATAACCCTACCTAACAAAAAAACCGTCTCCTTAGCCAATGGAAAGTTCTGAACTTCCATTTGTCAGGAGACGGTTTCTTTCATTCATTTAATTGAATAGCTTAGGAACGACGTGCGATCACGCTGACTCCGCCCATGTAAGGACGCAGTGCTTCAGGAATAACCACTGTTCCATCTTCTTGTTGGTAGTTCTCCAGTATAGCAGCTACTGTACGCCCTACTGCCAGTCCTGAACCATTTAAGGTATGAACAAATTCCGGTTTCGCTTTTGGTTCTCTACGGAAGCGGATATTGGCCCGACGTGCCTGGAAGTCTTCGCAGTTGGAGCAAGACGAAATTTCACGATACGTATTGCTTTCCGGCAACCAAACCTCAATGTCATACGTTTTCGCAGAGGTGAAGCCCATATCTGCCGTGCACAACGTCAGAACACGGTAAGGCAGTCCCAATAATTGAAGCACACGTTCCGCATTTTGTGTCATGTTCTCCAATTCCTCATAAGAGGTTTCAGGAGAAGACAGTTTCAACAACTCCACTTTATTGAACTGGTGCTGACGAATCAAGCCGCGTGTGTCCCGCCCAGCAGAACCGGCTTCGGATCGGAAACAAGAGCTGTACGCTACAAAGTGCTTCGGCAGTTGATCTGCATTCAGAATCTCCTCGCGATGATAGTTCGTTACCGGAACTTCAGCGGTAGGTATCAAGTAATACTCGGTATCTTTCAGCTTGAACAGGTCTTCCTCGAACTTCGGCAGTTGACCCGTTCCAAACAAGCTGTCCCGGTTTACGATGTATGGTGGCAAAATCTCTTCGTACCCATGCTGATCACTGTGGAGATCCATCATGAAGTTAATCAAGGCACGTTCCAGACGTGCACCAAGCCCCTTATAAAAGGTGAAACGGGATCCTGTTACTTTGGCAGCCGCTTCAAAATCAAGAATATCGAGATCCTGTGCGATTTCCCAGTGTGCTTTTGGTGTAAAGGAAAACGACTTAGGCTCTTCCCAACGACGAATCTCCACATTATCATCTTCGGACGCACCAACAGGTACACTCTCGTTAGGGATGTTCGGAATCGCCATAGTCAGATCGTTGATCTTCACTTCCAACTCACGCACTTCTTCATCCATTGCTTTGATTCGATCGGATACTTCGCGCATCTCAAGGATCAACTCGTCTGCATTTTCGCCACTCTTTTTAAGCTTGGCAACCTCTCCGGATACCGTATTCCGGCGACTTTTCAGGTTTTCACTCTCCTGCAGCAACTCGCGACGCTTGGCATCCATGTCCGTGAACCCAGCGATTAGATCCAGCGATTTGCCACGTTTCGTCAACGCTTCTTCAACACGTGCGTACTCATTCCGCAATATTTTCACATCAAGCACTAGATATTCCTCCTAAATAACACCACAAAGTAGAAACCTTCCTTATTGTCCATTCCATAGCTTTGCGGCTCCGCATAACTTTTATCATTCCTTATTGGTAAAAAACAACCTATGGCCTCCGGCGCTACCCTACGCTGCGATTCCCGCTTAAATACGGGCAACATCAGGCATCCGACCAGACAGCACCGCACCAGCAAGCCTTGTGAGCCTCTGAAGGACTGATCTGGTATACCGGCAGATCATAGGTTGTATATCATTCACTATTGGTTCTGTACAGACTGTTTATACGATCTGGCCATGTCTACGAAGTAAGCATGCAGTCGATAATCATCTGTCAGTTCAGGATGATAGGAGCAAGCCAGCAGATGCCCCTGGCGAGCAGTAACAATCTCATCCTTGTAAGTGGAAAGAACCTCTACCTTGTTCCCCACACTCTCAATCAGAGGTGCCCGAATGAACACAGCCCTTACCGTTTCCTCAATACCTTTAACCGGAAGATCTGTTTCAAAGCTTTCCCTCTGCCGTCCAAATGCATTTCTGGATACGGTCATGTCCATCAGCTCCAGATGAGCTTCCTCTTGTCCTGCAATATGTTTAGCCATAACGATCAAACCAGCACAGGTTCCGAACACTGGTTTACCCTCAGCAGCGAATGCCCGAATGGCCTCCATGAAACCATATTTGCGCATTAGTTTGCCAATCGTGGTACTCTCACCGCCAGGAAGAATCAGCCCATCCAGCTCCTCAAGTTGCTGAACCTGTTTGATAGCCAATCCTTCTGCTCCGGCCCGTTCAATACTACGAATATGCTCTGTGACTGCCCCTTGAAGTGCTAAAACGCCGATTTTCATATGCAATTCCCCTTCTCTTACCAACCGCGGTCCTGCATGCGCTCGGAAGGCGCAAGTTTGGAAATCTCAATACCTTTCATCGGTGCCCCAAGGTTTTTGGACACTTCAGCAATCAGTTTGTAGTCTGTATAATGCGTTGTCGCTTCTACGATGGCACGTGCAAATTTCTCAGGGCTGTCCGATTTGAAAATCCCTGAGCCTACAAATACACCATCTGCGCCCAGGTGCATCATAAGTGCAGCATCTGCAGGAGTCGCTACGCCACCAGCTGCAAAGTTAACTACAGGCAGCTTTCCATTCTCATGTACATCTAGCAAAAGCTCATATGCAACGCCCAGGTTCTTCGCTTCGGCATAGAGCTCGTCCTTGGACATATTGGTTACTTTACGAATCTGACCATTAATAAAGCGCATGTGACGAACGGCTTCGACAATGTTTCCTGTTCCCGGTTCTCCTTTGGTACGAATCATGGAAGCTCCTTCGCCGATCCGGCGCAACGCTTCGCCCAAGTCTTTGGCGCCACATACAAACGGTACAGTAAACTCGTGTTTGTCGATATGGAATACTTCATCAGCTGGAGTCAGAACTTCACTCTCATCAAGGTAATCCACTCCTAGGGATTCCAATATCTTGGCTTCAACATAATGTCCAATCCGCGCTTTAGCCATAACAGGAATGGTTACGACTTTCATCACTTCTTCAACAATGGTTGGATCCGCCATACGGGCTACTCCTCCTGCTGCACGAATATCAGAAGGAACACGCTCTAATGCCATAACTGCTGTTGCACCTGCTGCTTCAGCTATTTTAGCTTGTTCGGCATTCATAACGTCCATAATGACGCCACCTTTTTGCATTTCAGCCATACCTCTTTTAACGCGTGATGTTCCCGTTTCCATATTCCAAGCCCCCCGTAATGTATGTGTCAATCTTGTCCAAGAACAGGATGTGAAACCTCTAATGTCAGGTAGAAGAACAATAGACTTTTTAGCTGATCCATACGTAGAATTCTAACTTGATATTTTACCGGAAAAATTGTAAATATACAATCCATTCAGTCGGAATTACTTGTATTTTGTCAATGGACCATCGACACAATATTAAAAATGCCATATTGTCCTGTTCTCTTGGAGCCTTTGCCTATTAGAACAGGTTTTTGATGCCATCAAACAGATCAACGAAGAAATCTTTTACTGCACGGAAGAAGAGACGGAACCAACCGCCTTTTTCAGCTTCTTCTGCGGTAATAAGGTTCACTGTCTTCTCCTGAGGTTCGATTCCATCCGCTTTATACGTATAAGTAACCGTCCCAACTTTGGTTCCGGCCTTGATTGGAGCGACTAGTTTATCAGCTTCAGTTACATTTGCTTTAAATGTCACGTCCAGGTTTTGAGTACCTTTGGGTACAACGAAACTAACAGCATTATCCGTCACTACAGGTACAGTCGTTTCCGTCCCTTTTTTCACAGGTACAGCTTCCCAGCCTGTGACTTTAGTTTTGGCAGCAACCGCCTGTTTAACTTCAAAGTTGTTGAATCCATAATCAAGTACTTTCTTCGTTTCTCTGAAACGCGCCGGCTCTGAATCCGTACCCATAACCACACTAATCAGACGCATGCCATCACGTTCAGCCGTTCCTGTAAAGTTATTCCCTGCGTTCGTGGTATGGCCTGTTTTCATCCCGTCCAGACCCTCGTAGGCATAGCTTTTGAAATTGGTGATATTTTTATTCGCTTCCAGCATCCAGTTATAGTTGATGATTGGATCTTTATCATTGGGACGGAATTTGTAGGATTGAATCGTTGTAAAATCTTTGTAGTCCGGGTGGTCCATGATGATATATCTGCACAAAATGGCCGCATCCCGTGCTGACATAACGATTTCTTTATCTTCAGTTGGACGGAAATCCGCAGGCATATCCGCACGATCCAGACCTGTGGAGTTGATGAAATAGCTATCTTTCATTCCCATACGCTTCGCTTCATCATTCATCATTTTCACAAAAGCTTCTTCAGAGCCTGCAACATATTCAGCCAAAGCAACCGTGGCATCGTTAGCAGAACCTACGGCCATAGCAATGTATAGCTCCTTGACCGTATGCTGGTCACCTTTTGCCAGGAAAATGCGCGAACCTGTACTCTTGGCTGCATTTTCACCTACAGTGACAACGTCATCCCAACTAAACTTTCCTTGCTTAACTTGCTCAGCCACGATATACTCTGTCATCATTTTGGTCATGCTGGCAGGCGGCATAGCTTTATCCGCATTAACATCGAGTAGAATCTGGCCCGTTGAAGCCTCCATCAGCACGGCTGATTTAACATCGAGTCCCAGTGTGTCTACCGAAGGAATGTTCACGGCCTTTTCAGTCTTCGTTGTTGTAGCCGCCGCGGTCAACACCTGGCCGGAATCGTTGGCAGCAGCCATAACAGGCATTACCGCAGACATGCAGAGCATATTAATCAGCATAACCGAGGCTACGCTTTTTTTGAGCATTTGACGTTTTTTCTTATTCATTTGTTTTGCTTTCAATGATGAATACTCCCTTCGGTCCGAAGCTTCTCTTGTGTGCTTCAGTGCAGCTTGAGCTGCAATATTTTCTTAGTCCCTAACAGGTGGAGATGATGTGTGAGATGTGTCGTATATGCGCTGTATCGAAAGAGCAATGTCATTGCTCCTAAAATTCGTATCGATTGTCACTTAGTTAGCATTAAATGAAATGCTTATGTAAAAGGACGTCCGCGCTTCTTTTCTAGCTGGGCAGCCTTTTTCTATCAATCCAAATTCATTGTCAGAAGCAGTTTCATAGACTCACGTCAAAAAACCGCCGCAACGCCCTAATCCATAAAGGATCATTACCGCTTGTTCTATTCTATCACAGGGGTATCCGCAAAAAAAGACAGGCCCGGCGAAAATCGCCAAGCCCGTCCTGGAAATAATTAACACAATGCGGATTACAACGAATAGTTAGGTGCTTCTTTTGTAATCTGTACGTCATGCGGATGACTCTCACGAAGTCCCGCACCTGTAATACGAATGAATTGAGTGTTATTACGAAGCTGTTCCAAACTGCTTGTACCACAGTATCCCATACCTGAGCGAAGACCACCAATCAACTGATGAATGGTATCAGATAAAGGTCCTTTGTAAGCAACGCGTCCCTCGATTCCTTCCGGAACCAGTTTCTTGTCATCATCCTGGAAGTAACGATCTTTACTTCCTTGTTTCATCGCAGCCATTGAACCCATGCCACGGTATACTTTGTAGCTACGTCCTTGGAAGATTTCCGTTTCTCCCGGGCTTTCTGCCGTACCTGCAAACAAGCTTCCCAGCATAACTGCATGAGCTCCTGCAGCAAGAGCCTTGGTAATCTCACCAGAGTACTTGATGCCACCGTCAGCAATGATCGGTACGCCATATTCACGTGCTACATTTGCACAATCGTATACTGCTGTTACTTGGGGAACACCGATGCCAGCAATTACACGAGTAGTACAGATAGAACCTGGACCAATTCCTACTTTGACAACTGAAGCTCCTGCTTCGATCAGTTCACGAGTTGCGTCGCCTGTAGCAACGTTACCTGCAACAATCGTCAGGTTAGGGAAACGCTCGCGCAGCTGACGAACCGCATCAATGATGTTAATGTGATGTCCATGTGCCGAGTCTACTGTAATCAGGTCAACACCAGCTTGAACCAATGCATCAGCACGTTCAAAGGTATCTTTGGAAATTCCGATCGCTGCACCAACCAGCAAACGTCCTTGTGCATCTTTAGCTGCGTTAGGGAATTGAATTGCTTTTTCAATATCTTTAATGGTAATGAGGCCTTTCAGTGTGTTGGACTCATCTACTAATGGAAGTTTCTCGATTTTGTGTTTCTGGAGAATGCCTTCTGCTTCTTGCAGTGTAGTACCTACAGGTGCAGTAACCAAATTCTCACGAGTCATGACTTCACTGATTTTAATGGAGAAGTCGTGGATAAAACGCAAGTCACGATTTGTCAGGATACCCACAAGCTTTTGATCTCCTTCGACAATCGGTACACCGGAAATACGATATTTCGCCATAACCGATTCTGCATCCGAAACCAGATGTTCCGCTGTCAATGAGAACGGGTTGGTGATAACGCCACTCTCCGAGCGTTTAACCCGATCCACTTCCTCCGCTTGCTGCTCAACAGACATATTTTTATGGATGATACCAATACCGCCTTCACGGGCAATCGCAATAGCCAATGTCGCTTCAGTAACAGTATCCATACCAGCACTAATCAAAGGAATATTCAGTTTTACGCTGTCACTCAAACGAACAGATACGTCCACTTCTTTAGGCAGTGTCTCGGACTTCCGGGGCACCAGCAGTACATCGTCGAAGGTGAAACCTTCCTTACCAAATTTATCTTCCCACACGCGGGCGTTCCTCCTTATGTTTGCTCAGCTTTACGGTCCAAAACCCGAAGATCCCAGGCTGTATTTTATGCCGAAAATACGTTTTCTGAAAAATTTATTATTGCCATCTTAGCAAAGCGTTATTTAGACTGTCAAGGGAAACTCCCTGGTTATATTAGGTGTATTGCCTGATGCATACAACTGTATTTCTCGTACGGACAGGTTCATTTTATATATAAAAAAGCCACTCCATATGAGTAGCCTTTACCTAGGTTAAACCAGATCGTTAACTGTATCTAAACTAATATTTAATTCTAATTTTCTTCCTTAAAACAAATAAAAAACCACCACCGAATAACATCGGCAGTGGTTCTTTGCTTGGCGGCGTCCTACTCTCCCAGGACCCTGCGGTCCAA